>DKBA01000251.1 GCA_002450985.1 Acidimicrobiia bacterium UBA6912 | reverse complement strand
CCCCGGGCGGGGCGTACCAGTCTGGGCTCTCCCACCCGCTGACGTCGCGGAAGTACGCGCCACGCTCCGCCAGCCGGCCGTCGAGCGGCGACACCTTGGCGTTGCGGGCCGTGCGCATCGCCCGCGTGGGGTAGTGGGCCTGGTAGACGAGACCGAGCGACTCGACGGTGCGGGTGGCGCGGTACTCGGGGTTGGACTGGTAGCGGTGGAGCCGGTCGATGTTGAACCCGGTGACGTCGACGTGGGGCCGGCCGTCGACGATCCACTCGGCGACGACCTTCCCGAGCCCGCCGCCGGTGAGGATGCCGATGGAGTTGAGCCCAGCAGCCACGAAGTAGTTGCGCAGCTCCGACGCCTCGCCGACGATCGGTTGCAGGTCGGGGGTGAAGCTCTCNNGGCCCGCAGAAGAAGGTGCGGATGCCCGTCTCCATCGCCACCGGCACCCGGCCCATCGCCTTCTCCACGTACGGCCCCATGCGCTCCCAATCGGGGGGCAGCGAGCCGAAGGAGAAGTCGTCGGGGACGCCGTCGACGTGCCACGGGGCGCACACCGGCTCGAACAGCCCGATCATCAGCCCGCCGACCTCCTCCCGGTAGTAGCCGTAGGAAGCGGGGTCCTCGATGACCGGCCAGTCACGGGACAGCCCGGGGATCTGCTCGGTGATGAGGTAGTAGTGCTCGGCGGCCTGGAGGGGGATGGTGACCCCTGCCGTCTCGCCGAGCTGGCGGGCCCACATGCCGGCGCAGTTGACGACGTACTCGGCTTCGATATCGCCGAACGGCGTGGTGACGCCGGTGACTGCGCCCCGCTCCCGCAGGAATCCGGTCACGGGCACCCCTTCGAGGACCTTCACCCCGCGCAGGCGGGCTCCCTTGGCGAGCGACATCGTGATGTCGGCGGGGTTGGCTCGCCCGTCACCGGGGACGTAGAAGCCGGCGAGGACGTCGTCGGTGCGGGCGAGGGGGAAGAGCCCGGCGACCTCCGCACCGGAGATCTCCTCCACCTCGACGCCGCAGTGGCGATTGAAGGCGGCGACCCTGCGGTACTCCTCGAGCCGGTCAGGCTCGGTGGCCAGCTCGACGAACCCGACCGGAGTGAATCCGGTGGCGAGACCGGTCTCGGCCTCGAGGCGGGTGTAGAGGTCCCGGGTGTAGCGGCGCATCTCGGTCGAGGTCTCGGACGTCGAGCCGAAGGTCACGACGAGACCGGCGGCGTGCCACGTGGTGCCGGAGGTGAGCCGGTCCCGTTCCAGGACGACGACATCGGTCCAGCCGAGATGGGCGAGGTGGTAGGCGACGCTGCACCCGATGACGCCGCCGCCGACGACGACCACCCGGGTCCTGCTCGGCAGGCTCGGCGGCGGAGGAGTGGCTGAGGACGTCGGAGTGGTCATCGTGTGCCGGCCGCCATGCTCGCACTCCGGGAGGGCGGCGGCGAGTCGGCTCCGTGGCGACCCGGAACCGTCTCCGGGTCGCTCAGGGTCGGCCCAGGGGGGTACCCGATGGTGCGCGGCCCGCCGACGACGCACACTCGAGACATGGAGTACGTGTTCACCAAGATCCTCGATCTGTCACCGATCGTGCTGGTGTCGATTCCCATCATCGTCGGTACGGTGATCGTCGCGCTGCTGGTCGGGACCGGCATCGTCGGACGGGCCGCGCTGCTCCTCGAAGACCTGCGGGCCGGAGAACGGACGGAGCCGTCATGCTGACTTTCGTGTTGTGGATCGTCCTGGCGATCATCTCGCTGCCGCTGGCGATCCTCGCCCTCATCCTCTACCCGGTGGTGTGGCTGCTCAGCCTGCCCTTCCGGCTGATCGGCATCTCGGTCGGTGCCGTCCTCGACCTGGTGAAGGCCGTGGTCACGCTTCCCGCCCGGCTACTCGGTGGCCACCGCGCCTGATGGTCGTAACTCGGTGACCCGGGTGAGGATCCGGTGCCGAGGCGCAGCTGGGCTGCGGGCACGTTCGCGTTCGGAGCCGTTCAGGTCGTTCTGTGCCGCGCCCGGACACGGCTGCGTCCCGGCTGATCGCAGGATCTCACTCCCTGCGATGCAACCGGGACGCACCCAACAGCCGGGGTGTTCCGGCTCTGTGTTCAGACGACGTCGCGGCGGGCGACACCGACGAGACCCATAGCGGCAGGGACGAGGGCCCACACCGCGATGGCCGCGATCGCCGCTCCCACGCCGACGGCGCTGTCGACGCCGGAGAGCACGTTGGCGAGGGTGGTGGGCACCCAGGACGCCGCCCCGCCGACCGCTTGCACTGCGAGGGGCGGCATGATGACCAGCAGCAGGAACGTGCCGGTGACGGCACCGCCCGTGTTGCGGACGAAGCTGCCGACCCCGGCACCGAGCACGGCGCCGGCGCCCCCCGCAAGCGTCGATGCGGCGAGGACCTGGAGGAGACCGGCGGCCGGCACCATGAAGCCGTAGTCGGTCGCCGTGAGTCCCACTGCCACCGACCCGGCACTCACCGCGGCGCCGACGAGTCCGAGCAGGCTGCCGGCGACGAAGATCGCCGCGAGCTGTGCGAGGACGGCGTGGGAACGCCGGGGTGTGGTCAGGAAGGTGAGCACCACCGTGCCGTGACTGTATTCACGGGCGACGGCGATGGCGCCGAACAGCCCGGCGATCACGAGAGCGTTCGCAGCAAAGGCCATGAGTGACTGCTGTTCCGCCCCCGTGGAGATGAAGGTCTTGCTGCCATCCATGTCGGTCCCGAAGGCCACCGCAATGGCGGTTCCGACACCGATCACCACGAGCACGGTGAGGAACGCCAGCGGCATCCTCGTGCTGGTCAGTTTGCGGAGTTCGGCCCGTACGGTGCGAAAGCGGTTCATTGTTCCTCCTTTGTGGTGGATTGGGGTCCGTCATCTGCGCCTCCGGTCCAAGCGAAGAACCGGTCCTCCAGCGAGTCGGTGTGGCGTGACAGCTCGTACAGCGCAATGCCTGCGCAGAAAGCCCGCTCTCCGATCTCGTCGAGGGACAGGCCACGGACCACCAGGGTGTCGGGCCGGCCGGATTCCACGATGCCGCCTGCGGCTTCGAGAGCGATCCGCAGCGCCTCTGGCGAGGCGGCTCGGACGAGGGATGCGGACTGCCGGAGATCGGCCAGCGCCCCGTGGGTCACCAGTCGGCCTTGGTTGACGACGACGACGTCGTCGGCGAGCTGCTCGACTTCGCCGAGCAGATGGCTGGAGACGAACACCGTGTTGCCGGCCGCGGCCCGCGACCGCAACAGATTCCGCAGCGTGCGGATGCCTTGCGGATCCAGGCCGTTGCCGGGCTCATCGAGAACGAGCACCGGAGGGTCGCACAGCAGAGCGGCAGCAAGTCCCAGCCGCTGCTTCATGCCGAGGGAGTACGCCCCCGCGTGCCGGTTGGCGGCGGCACCCAGATCGACGAGCTCGAGGACCTCGTCGACGCGTTCGAGAGGCGTACCGGTGGCGTCCGCCAGGATCCGGAGATGATTCCGTCCGCTGCGTCCGGGGTGGAACGCATCGGACTCGACGCTGGCGCCGACCGTTCCGGTCGGGTCGGGAAGCTCGTCGTAGCGAACACCGCCGATGGTGGCCCGACCGCTCGTCGGGGAGGCCAGACCGAGCAGGATCTTCATCGTCGTCGACTTGCCCGCTCCGTTCGGGCCGAGAAAGCCCGTCACGCGTCCGGGCTCGGCCACGAACGACAGGTCGCTGACGGCGGGGGCGCCGCCATAGGTCTTGGTGACGTGCTCGATGGAGATCGGGTACGACCGTGCGGTCGGCCCGGTCTCGTGGTCGGATAGGTGCTGCATCGCGGCTCCTTTGGTACGTCCTTCGAACGTAAGGAACCGGCGTGCGGCTGTCGCCAGGCGATGGAGGGATTCCCGGCTCCGCCGTTTGGCGGGAACATCCCGGAAGCGGACGGTGCCGTATCCCCCAAACGGGGGAGGTCGGATCAGAAGCCGAGGTCGCCCTCGCCCGGCGTGATCAGCCCGCTCTCGTAGGCGAACGCCACCACTTGGGCGCGGTTGCTCAACCCGAGCTTGGTGAGGATGCTGGAGACGTGTGACTTGACCGTTGCGGCGCCGACGAACAGGTGCTCGGCGATCTCGATGTTGCTCGACCCTCCGGCGATGGCGACGAGGACCTCCCGCTCCCGGCTGGTGAGCCGGTCGAGACGGGCAACGACGGAGGGGTCGAGCGCCGGCGGGGTGGCGAACCGGCTGATCAGCCGTCTCGTCACCGATGGCGCCAGCAGGGCTCCTCCGTCGGCCACGGTGCGAACCGCCTCGACCAGATCCTCCGGTGAGATGTCTTTCAGCACGAAGCCGCTGGCTCCCGCCCGGAGCGCCTCGTACACGTACTCGTCCGGATCGAAGGTGGTGAGGATCACGACCTTCACCGGCCAGTCGGCGGAGTCGACGATGGCCTTGGTCGCGGTGAGGCCGTCCATCCCCGGCATGCGGATGTCCATCAGGATCACATCGGGGCGATGGGTACGGGCGATGTCGATCGCAGCCGCACCATCGCCCGCCTCGGCGACCACCTCGATGTCGTCCTGGAGACCGAGCACCACGGCGAAGCCGCCACGCACCAGCGCCTGATCGTCGACGATGGCAACCCTGATGCTCACTGCTCTCCGATCGGCAACCGCGCCCGGACCCGGAAGCCGCCTTCGGGTCGGGGCCCGGCCTCGAGGGTACCGCCGAGGACGATGGCGCGTTCTCGCATTCCCACGATCCCCTGGCCCGATCCCGGCAGCGTGCTCGTCGCCGTCCCCGTGTCCGTCACCTCGATGTCGAGCCGACCGTCGGCTTCCTCGACACGCACATGGGCCGTGGCGTCGACGCCGCCGTGCTTGAGCACGTTGGTGAGCGCTTCCTGGATGATGCGGTAGGCGAAGAGATCCACCCTGACGGGAAGCTCGGACCGGACATCCGCGACCAGCGAGATGCGCATCCCGGTCTGTCTGAGTCGATCCAAGAGCTGGTCGAGTTGGCTCAGGGCCGGCTGTGGGCCGAGCTCGCCCGATGATGTCTCGGGACGCAGCACCCCGAGGAGGTGACGGAGCTCGTCGAGAGCCCTGCGTCCGGCCTGCTCCACTGCACCGATCGCCTCCTGGGCCTGTTGGGGATCGTGTGCCACCAGGAGGCGGGCGACCCCCGCCTGCACGGTCATCACGCTCACGTTGTGGGCGACGACGTCGTGGAGCTCACGTGCGATGGCGGCGCGGGCGTCGGCGATGGCGCGCTCGGCCTCGGTGGCCCGCTTCCATTCGAGATACTCGGCACGCTCCCGGGCGGCGGCCGCGCGGTCGCTACGGCTTCGGACACGACGACCCACATACCACGGCAACGTCGTCACGACCAGACCCGTCACGACATCGGAGACCGGGTCGCCGTCCGTCACCTGGACGAAACCGACGACGGCGAGGGCAGCAGCCAGCGCCGCCAGGCTGATCGCTCCCTCCCGGACGTACCGGCCAACCGCATACAGCGAGGCCAGGATGTGAAACACCGGGTTGCCCGGATACCCGAGAGCCGTCCAGGAAAGGATCATCACGAGCACAACCCCCAACACGGCCGGCGACCGGCTGCGCCGCCAGCACAGCGCGATGCTGCCGACGGCCAGCAGGAGAAACCCGGCAACGGGGATCTCGGAGATCCCCGTTGCGTCTTGGGCAGCCACGTTCACGACGCTGGCGCCGAACACCACCACCGCAACCGCAACGTCCACCCCGAGCGGCGGAAGACGCCAGAAGTCCCTCGAAGCCCGACCACCGCTGGCCTTCGGCGTGATCTCGATCTGGTCGCTCGGCGACGGGTCGGTCATGGGGTGGCTTCTCCAGCTGCGGCACCCATGGTGCCGCCGTAGTGGGCGTTCGGTCTCAGGCCCGGAGTCGACTCCGGGCCACTGCGGTCCGCAGGACGAGACGGTCCAAGCACCAGCCGGATGACGCTCGCCCGGCGTCCCGCCCGGTGCCAATGCCGCAGTGTCGCGCAATTCGGGGAGCGCGCGACCCGACCGCCCCGCAGTCGCCGGTGCGGTGGAGTGTGGTTCGCCGTGATCCCTCCCGACGACAGGTGTGCGCCCGAGGTCGAGTGGGACCCCTCGGATGGTTGCCGCTAGCGGGCGAGCACGAGCCCGGCCATCGCCAGCACGAGGAGGTTGCCGCCCACCATCGCCGCCCGCTGGATCCCGACCGAGAGTCGGTGGCGGGCGACCGATCCGACACCGGCGAGCAGGGTCTGCCACGAGAGCGAGGCGAGGAACGCACCCGCGACGAACAGCACGCCATCGCCGAGGGTGAGGTCGGCGGCGATCCCCAGCCCGATCACGAAGGCGGCGAAGTAGGCGACGGTCGCCGGGTTGATGATGGTGAGCCCGAGGAACCGCCCGTACGTGGCGAGCAACTCGCCCCGAGAGGGTATCGCAGATGACGCCGGGGACGCCGGAGGTCGCATCGCACGGCGCAGACCGACCACGGCGATGGCGACGAGCACGAGGGCGCTGACGTACCGGAGCGGCTCGTCGATGGAGCGTACGCTCGATGCGATGCCGGCCCCGCCGGCGGCGGCGATCCCGGCATAGACGAGGTCGGCCGTCGCCGCCCCGGCGCCGGCGCTCGCCGCACATCGAAAGCCGCAACGGATACCGGTCTCGACGATGAGGACGGCGATGGCTCCTACCGGGACGGCGATCCCGAAGCCCGCGACCATCCCGGTGAGGAAGCTCTCCATCGACTCCTGCCTGTGCCACGGCGAACGGCGGAGCGTACCCGGCCGGGCCGCCGCCGCTGCCGCCGGGTCGGCGTCGGCGCCAGGCGACGCGGCGCAGCCTCAGATGGCGTCTTCCAGCATGTCGCGGAGCGACCGGCTGAAGCGTTGCAGCCCGGCCGCGGAGGTGTCGTAGGCGAGGACCGAACGGTCGCCGAGGTGGTGGGCGAGCATCGCCATCGCCTGGGCATCGGCCGTGCGCGCGTGAAGGCGATCGCGCTGTCCGATCGCTATCCAGCTGACCCCGGGGTGGCGCTCGATCGCCTCCACCTCCCAGATCACGTTGGGGGACACCTCGCTGACGTCGACGATGGCAACGGCGCTCACCCCCAGGAGCCGGTCCACCACGTCCCTCCACAGATCACCCACCACCCGAACGACGATCAGGCGCGGACCAAGGACGCGGCGCGCATGCGAAACGATGCGTCCGATGCGGTGATCGAGGCGACGCCGCCTCGTGATCACGTGCGCCTTGGCGCCTTCGGCGCGAGCGATCGCCCGCCGCGAGCCGAACGAGAAGATGCTCACCACGGCGAGGAATGCCAGGACCACCAGCGCGAGCACCAAGAGGAACAGAACCCCAAAGGTGGCAGCGAGTCGGGCGGAGACTGCGGCACCGAAGTCTGCTGGATCCTCGTCGGATGGAGCGCCGTCGATGATGCGATCGGCGAAGGACTCGCCAGGACCGCCGAACAGCCAGAGTGCGGCCCCAACGATGAGGAGGAGGGGCAGCCACAGTCCGATCCGGCTCGCCCTGCGCTGCCCGCGGGTCACGCCCACGGGCACGACGGCGGCGTCGTCGAGCGTCACCAGGCGCCAGCCTCTGCCTACCGCGGTGCCGATCGCGTAGGTCATCGTCGCAGTGGCGTCACTGAAGCGGAATCGGCGGAGGAAGAGCGCGATGCGTCGCCGGCCGCGAACCAGACGCAGCCCGACCAGCAGCGCTGCGCAGGCCACCACCCCGAGCACGAGAAGCTGGGTGACCGTCTGCTCGTCGGGAACCTCCACGGCTTCCTCCGTGAAGAACACGACCATCAACGTGAGAAACCCCAGGAGGACGGGAATCGTAGCTGCCCCGAGCCCGACCGCGATGAAGAGCGCACCCAGGAACCTCCCGGCGCGCCGCATGCCCTGCCGCAACGCATGGCGACCCTGGTACTCGTTCACGATGTGCATCGCCATCGTCCGCCTCCCGTCTCCCCACGAGACGCGGCGAGGTCTCGGCTGATATCGATGAGTCTGCGGGGCGTGACGAGTCGCGTCCAGTGGCCATCGACCCCTTCCGGTCCCGGCGCCTTCGGAACGAGAACCAACCCGACGGGGCCGGGCCATCTCGACGAACCTCGTGAATCGGGGACTGGTTCCGTACACTCGCCGCAGCGACCCACGGACCTGCATGGACGACCACACCACGATCCTCGGCGCCATCATCGATTCGGCGACCGACGCCATCGTCACTGCCGACGAGCGCGGCGACGTGGTGACATGGAATCCCGCCGCCGCGCGGCTCTTCGGCTACTCGACGGACGACATCGTGGGTCGTGAGCTCGCCGTGCTCGTGCCCGAGCGCTTCCGGGCGGCGCACCGCGCCGGTCTCGCCCGGGTGGTGGAGACCGGCCAGACCCGCATCATCGGCAAGACGGTCGAGGTCTTCGGTCTGCACCAGGACGGCACCGAGTTCCCCATCGAACTGTCCCTGGCCACGTGGATCGACGGCGGGTCGCGCTTCTTCGCCGGCATCATCCGCGATGTGAGCGAGCGGGTGGCGCTGACCCACGCCCTCGCCGCGTCCCAGGAGCGACTCGAGGCGATCCTGCGCTCGGCCAACGATGCCATCGTCTCGGTGGATGCCCACGGTCACGTGGTCGGGTGGAACCCGCACGCCGCGGCGCTGTTCGGGTACACCGAGGACGAGATGCGGGGCGAGCCACTCACCGCGATCATCCCCGAGCGGTTTCGCTCCGGTCACCTCGCCGGTGTGGAGCGAGTCGCTTCCGGGGGAGAGATGCACGTCATCGGCAAGACGGTGGAGCTGGCGGGTGTCCATCGCGACGGCCGCGAGTTCCCCATCGAGCTGTCGCTCGCCACCTGGGACGTGGACGGGGAGCGGTACTTCAGCGGCATCATCCGGGACATCACCGAGCGCAAGCGTGCCGAAGAGGCGCTCCACATCGCCAACAAGTCGCTCAACCAGAAGAACGAGCAGCTCGAGGGGCTGTCGGCGAAGCTGGCCAAGTATCTCTCCCGCCAGGTCTACGACTCGATCTTCACCGGGCGCACCGAGGTCAAGGTGGAGTCGTACCGCAAGGAGCTGACCGTCTTCTTCTCCGACATCCAGGGGTTCACCGACCTCACCGACCGGATGGAGGCGGAGGTGCTGAGCGAGCTGCTGAACTCGTATCTCAGCGAGATGTCGCGCATCGCCGACGAGCACGGCGGCACCGTCGACAAGTTCATCGGAGACGGCATCATGATCTTCTTCGGCGACCCGGAGACGCGCGGCCGGAAGGACGACGCCGTCGCCTGTGTCCAGATGGCCCTCGCCATGCGGGAGCGGATCTTCCATCTGTGGGAAGAGTGGCAGCAGCAGATCGGCACCGCCGAGCTCCACGTCCGCATGGGCATCAACACCGGCTACTGCACCGTGGGCAACTTCGGGTCGGAGGACAGGATGGACTACACGATCGTGGGCGGGCCGGTGAACGTCGCCTCGCGCCTCGAATCGACGGCGGATCCCGACCAGATCCAGATCTCGCACGAGACCTACATGCTGGTGAAGGACGAGATCTACTGTCGACCCATCGGTGACGTGAAGGTGAAGGGCGTCGCCCGCGAGTTGCGCACGTACGAGGTCGTGGGGCCGATCGGCATGCTGTCCGGCCGGGCCGCACCGATCCACCAGGTGGGCTCGGGGTTCACCCTCACCCTCGACCCGGGTTCGCTGGCCGCCGAGGATGCAGAGCAGGCGCGTGAGACCCTGCGCCGCGCCCTCGCCGCCCTCGACGACGACTGAGCGCTCGCCGGCGGTACGCTCACGGGGCCATGGACGATGCCCTTCCGCCAGACGATGCCGCCGTCGACCTCTTCGATCTGCGGGTCACCGTCGATCGCATCGAAGGCCGTAGTGTGTGCGGACTGCGGGTAGGGGACTTCTTCGAGGTCGTGAACAGCAGCGAACTTCGTATCCCGGAGGGCGGCCACTTCTGCATCTATGCCCTGGCCGCGGTGCTCCCGCTGCTCCCGGCAAAACAGCGTGCCGTGGCGTCCGGTGACTGGATGGCCCACGACACCGAGGTGGCGTGCCCCGATCCCGACGAACGGCTGATCGTGCGCATCGAGCGCCTCGGGCCGCGCCGGGTCCGCCTGGGCGACGTGACGTGACCGCAGGCGAGATCGGCCTCGGCATCCAGGGCGACAAACGGCCGGGCGAATACGCCGCCATCGCCCGCCTCGCCGAGAGCCACGGCATCGTCGTGCTGTCCGTGTACGCCGACCTCCTTTACCAGCCGGCCATCGGGCCGCTGCTCGAGATGGCACAGGCCACGGAACGTGTCCGGCTCGGTCCCGCCGGTCTGAATCCCTACACCATGCACCCCTACGAGATCGCCGGCCAGGTGGCGTTGCTCGACTTGGTCTCGCGGGGTCGGGCCTACCTCGGCCTGGTCCGAGGTACCTGGCTCGAGGCGGTGGGGATCGCCCAGACCCGGCCCGTGGCCCATCTCGCCGAGGCCGCCGCCGTCGTTCGGGCGCTGCTCGCCGGTGACACGGACGGCGTGGCAGGCGACGTCTTCCGGCTGGAGCCCGGTGTGGCGCTCCGCTATCGGCCCTTCCGTCCCCAGGTGCCCCTCCTCATCGGCGCCTGGGGCTCGCGGACGCTGGCCCTGGCAGGCCGCATCGCCGACGAGGTCAAGGTCGGCGGCACCGCCAACCCGGACGTCGTGCCCGTGGTGCGGGAGCGCATCGCCGCAGGCGCCACAACGGCCGGGCGGGCCGCCGCTGATGTCGGCATCGTCGTCGGCGCCGTCTCGGTGGTCGACGAGGACGGCGCTGCGGCGCGGGCCCGGGCGAGATCCGAGGTGGCGATGTACCTCGCCGTCGTCGCCGGCCTCGACCCCACGTTCACCGTGCCCGACGACGTGCTTGCGACCGTCCAGACCCACGTTGCCGCCGGCGACCACGTCGCGGCCGGCCGGGCGATCCCGGACGAGGTCCTCGATCGTTTCGCCTTCAGCGGGACGCCGGAGGAGGTCGCTGCGCAGGTTCACGCACTCTTCGCTGCGGGCGCCACCCGCGTCGAGCTGGGTACGCCGCACGGCCTGACCCCCGGTCGTGGCATCGAGCTCATCGGCACCCGGATCGTGCCGGAGCTGGGCCGGTGACGGCCCGCCTCACTCGTGCCGGGCAAAGGCCTCGAGCGCGGTGTCCACGAACTCGGCCACTTCGGACCGGGTGTCGCCTTCCCGCCGGGCGATGAAGTGCGCGAGGGGTGGAAGTCCGTCGACCTCTCGCCAGACCAAGCCGTATCCCGCAGCCTCGAAGAGCGGCCTGGTGGCCGTGTGGACGCCGAGGCCGGAGCGGAGCAGCTCGATGAGGGCGTCGAGCGTGCGGAACTGCGCGACGATGCGGGGTGGCGTGCCGCCGCGCTGCTCCGTCGCCATCCAGTAGTCGTGCCATGCTCTGTCGGGGGTCGGGAAGTCGAACGTGGGCTCGGCGAGCACCTGGTCGAGCGTGAGGTCGTCCACGGAAGCGAGCGGGTGCGAGGCCGCCATCGCAACACCGAGGGGCTCGGTGAACAGCGGTCGTAGCTCGAGTCCGGAGGTGTCGAACGGGCCGTACACGAAGGCGACGTCGGCGTCGCCGCTGCGCAGCCCACCCGTCGGCTCGGTGAGGTCGCCGAAGCGGATGAGCACCTCGGTGTCCGGCCGGCGACGGGTGAAGTCGACGATCACGTCTGAGCACGAGGCATGATCGACAGAGGCAACGAACCCGAGCGTGAGCGACGCACCGGAAGCAGCCGCCGACCGAGCGGCGGCGACCGCTGCCTCTGCGCCCGCCAGGAGCGGTCCGGCTTGCTCGTAGAGCGCGTGCCCCGCCGGAGTCAGCTCGACCTTACGGGTGCTTCGCTCGAACAGCTGGGCGCCCACGCGTTCCTCGAGCTGGCGGATCTGCGCGCTCAACGCCTGCTGGGCGATGAACAACCGCTCTGCCGCCCGGGTGAAGTTGAGCTCATCGGCGACGGCGATGAAGGCGCGGAGGTGGCGCAACTCGATACTCATGGACGGCAACGATAGAGACCGATCCGGCGGATCGATCTCGGCTGAGGCGTCAACAGCGCGGCGTTGTCGCAGTCACAACGAGCCGGTGTTTCACATCCCATGGCGGGTGCCCCACAGTGCGCGCCATGACCACACTCACCCACCCTTCATCACTCGAGGCGGCCGCAGCGGTCGCCCCCATCGACGGACCGGTTCTCTTCCCCGGCGACGACGGTTGGGACGGGGCGCGGCAGGCCTGGAACCTGGCAGTGGAGCAGCGACCGGCAGCGGTCGTGTTCCCGCGATCCACCGGCGACGTGGTTGCGGCGGTGCGCATGGCGGAGGACGCCGGCGCCACCATCGTGACACAGGGCACCGGCCACGGCGCCGCCACCCACGGACCGCTCGATGGCCGGATCCTGGTGCGCACCACCAACCTCCGCGACCTGCGCATCGCGGGCGGCACCTGTCGCGTCGGCGCCGGTGCGCTGTGGGGCGAGGTCGCCGTCGCCGCAGGCCGGTACGGGCTCTCCGGGCTCGCCGGGTCGTCGACCGACGTCGGCGTCGTCGGCTACACACTCGGCGGCGGCATCGGCTGGCTCAGCCGGCGGTATGGCCTCGCCTCGAACGCGGTGCGCCGCATCGAGATGGTGACGGCCGACGGCCACGTGCGGCTCATCGACGATCGTCACGATCCCGACCTGTTCTGGGCGCTGCGCGGCGGGGGTGGCGGGCTCGGCATCGTCACCGCCCTCGAGTTCGACCTCTTCCCCGTGGCTTCCGTCTACGCCGGGACCTTGGCGTGGGACGCCATCCATGCACCGGTCGTCCTCGCCGCCTTCCGGGAGTGGACGGCCACTCTGCCGGAGGAGGCCACGTCGATCGTGCGCTTTCTCAACCTGCCGCCGATCCCGGAGGTCCCAGAGCCGCTTCGGGGCACGCGAATGATGACGCTCGGGGCGGCGGTGATCGGCGGTGCCGAACATGGGGCGCGTCTCGTCGACCCGATGCGCCGGATCGCCCCGCTTGCCGGCGACACCTTCGCCATGATGCCGGCGGCGGACCTGCGGCACCTCCACGGCGATCCCGACGGGCCTACGCCGGGTCTCGCCCACCACACGTTGCTCGCCGGGCTGCCAGACGCCGCGCTCGATGCCCTCGTCGGCGTGGCCGGCGTGGACACCCCCGCGCCGCTCATCTCGGTCGAGGTGCGTCACCTCGGAGGAGCGCTTGCCACGCCGCCCGCCAATGCCGGCGCCCTGTCCCACATCAGCGCCCCGTACGTGCTCAATGCAGTGGGTGCGGCGGGAACCGCCGAGCAGGCGGCGGCGAGCTCCCAGCGTCTCACGGAGACCGTCGATGCGGTGGCCCGGTGGAGCACGGGCAGCTACCTCAACTTTGCGGAGCGGGCTGTCGATGTCGACGCTGCGTTGGGGACGGGAACCGCAAAGAGGCTCGCCGCCATCAGAGCGCGGATCGATCCTGGAGGCCGGTTTGCGATGCGCTCGACAGTGGTCCCAGACCGGGCATCGAGGTGAACGCGGTAGACGATCGCCGGGGCGGGCCGGCGGTCCAGCTCGGTCCGGTGTTCATGACGGGATCGATCATCGCCGCCCTGCTCGGGGCAGCGACAGAACCTCGGCGACCACAGCGGCCGGCACAGCCGGCAGTGACCGAGCACGGGGAGTGAAGATGAGGCAGTCAACCGAAACGTCACGAAGGTCGTCCTCGTGCCCCTCGGTGCGGTGATCGGCGGCTTCGGCGGATGGCGCCGATCGCACATCGCATAGCGGGTGCGCCCGTCACATGGCGCGTGCTCCACGAGAAGCGATTTCGAGGCGATGGCTGGGGGGCCGGTGTGATCGCACCGGCCCCCCAGGTGCGTCAGCTTCTCGTGTATTCCGGCTCGACCGGCGTCTCGCCGCCGGTTCCGGAGCCGAGCGGTCGGCTTGGCACCTCCGGCCCGCCTTCCGAGCCTCCGAGGTCGAGGCGGAAGGGCGGGTACTCGTCGCGCATCAGCGCCACGTAGGCACCGACCCGGAAGGACCAGCGGTTGAGGCCCATGACGAGGTCGAACAGTCCCTGTGGGTAGCGACCGGTGAAGAGGATGGCGACCCCGGCGACGAGCACCAGGATGCCGATCAGCCCACCGCCGAACTGCAGGGCGTTGTTGTCGCCGCCGAAATCCGTCGTCCACCACACCCAGCCGCTGGTGAAGAACCCGACGATGATGAGGTGCGGGATCGCCAGCAGCCACCACTTGATCAGCACGAGGCCACGGGACAGCTTCTCCGGGTACTCGACGGAGAACCGGGTGGGGTACTCGGTCACCTCGGCGAGGGTGAAGGGCGGGTACTGGTCGGTGCCGAGGGCGCTGTACGAGTAGAAGCTCACTCGCCACGTCCACCGCATCACACCGACGTTGAAATCGAAGATGCCCCGGGGGTAGCGACCGGTGAACAGGATGGCGAAGAAGGCGACGATGGTGAGCAGCAGGAACGCCACCCACAAGAACGCCAGCACGATGAAGTGCGGGATCAGCAGCAGCCATTTGACCAGCCACAATCCGCGGCTGAGTCCGGGTTGGAGAGAGCCCTCGACAACGACCGGGTAGCGGCCCGGACGACCCGTGGGAACTGCGGCCGCCGCAGCTTCCGCCTCTTCGGGCTCGCGGCGAGTCGCCCACACGAGCAGCGCGGCGCCGCCGGCGCCGAGGAACAGGCCGAACAGCAGCAGACCGATGGCGATGGCGAGCAGGACGCCGATGCGGGCGCCCAGCTCGGCTTCGACGGCGACCGTGGGCGACGCGTCGGCGTTCATCACCACGACCGTCCATTGACCCTGTTCGATGTCCCACTCGAGGGTCTGCAGACCCTCGCCGCTCACCGATGCGGCCCAGAAGGTCTCATCGGCTGGCGGAGCGGCGGGGGCTCCGCCGGTGATGGTGTCGTAGTCGACGTCCGAGGTGCTCGGCCCGAGCCGGGTGATCTCGCCGATACCGACGCCGCTCAGGTAACGATCGACATCGGCGGTGTCGCCGATACCGACGAAGACGGCGCCGCCGTCGGTCCGGCCGACGTCGATCTTCACGGTGCCGACGTTGGACGGCCACCAGTCGCCGGGTCGCGACGCCAGATCGACGTCGCCGGAGACCAGGGCGTACTGCGATGTCGCCAGGTCGTAGGTGGGGCTGGTGAGGAAGCCGTCGTCGTCACGCTGAGTGCCGTAGGCCCAGGCGAGCACGGCGCCCCCGACGATCAGGCCTATGGCGACCAGCGCGGCGAGTGCGCCGAAGATGGCAGCGACGATCTTGCCGGGTCTCATGCGAGTGCTCCTTCGGATCGGGGGGTGTGCACTCCCGATCCTGCCCGACGGGACCGGACCCGGCTAGGCCCAAATGGCGTCCTGGCCTCGACAGACGGCCTACGACGTTTTTCGCGCTCTCGATTCCGCGCCTATCGTCGGCGCATGGAGACCGAGGAACGTCTCGCTGGGTTGCGGGAGCTACTCAAGGAGACGGCGCGGGCCCATCACGAGGCGACGGGCGGCGTGAACGCGGCATGGGCACAGTGGTATGCGCGGTATCTCGAGGGTCGACTCGGCGAGCACCTGGGCTACGACCCCGGTGCGGCCACGATCGCCACGTGGCTGTCGACGGCAGATCTCCTCTACCGGGCGGAAGCGCGCAACGTGGGCTGGCCGCGGTTCTACGCCGGCTACTTCCTCGACCAGGTCGAGTCGGGCTGAGGAAGCGGAGTCAGGCCGGGCCGGGTTCCTCGGGCTGGTCGTCGACCGGGACGTCCTCGGTCGGGGCGGACTCCTGGCCCGGCGGCGGCTCTTCCTCGGTCTCCGACGCCGTGTCCCAGCGGGCCTTTGCCGCGTCGATTCCCTTGTCGAGAGCATCGCTCGCCTGCTCGGCGGCCCGTTTCGCCGTCTCCCACGCCTCGCGACGAGTGCCCTCACTCGCCTTCCACGCCTCCGCGACGGCATCCGTTGCCTTCTGCAATGCCTCTTCGGCCTTCTTGAGCCAGCCTTCCTGCTTGCTGCTGTCCTCGGCGGTCACCGCGCCTCCTTTGCTCGCGTCATCACGATCGTATCCCGGCTTGGCGCGAGTGAGAACGGGATCAGACGGCGAAGCGCATCGGCGCTCGCACGCTGAGATCGCTCGAAGGACGTTCCGGTTCGGGGGATCGCAGCGGCGTCGGATCACCGATGACGGCGTTGAGCGGCAGGCGCGACGGGTGCACTTCGGCGAAGGCCGCTCGCTCCAGCTTGCCGGTGGCAACGAGGTGCTCGATGAGGTCGTCGTCGATGTCGAGGGGTCCCGGGGAGACGGCGACATGCAAGAGGTCACCGGTCTCTCGGTCGTAGATGACGTAGGTGCGCATGGGGGTCTCCTGGCGCCGCACACGCGGCGGTCATCGGCCGGAGACTCCCAGCTTTCCTCTCTCGAAGGACGGCCCCATCGTGCCGGGAGAGACCGCAGCCGTCCATGGGGCTGCTGGCTCAATCCCGGGTCATCGCCGCGGCGAGGAGGTCGAGGGGAAGGGCGTGTGCGGTGCGGCCGTTGTGGCCGGTCATCGTCTCGGCGGCGCAGAGCGCGTTGAGGATCGCCTCCTCGGTGGCGTCGGCCACGGCGTCGAAGAGCGGGTCGATCAGGGGGTGGGGGAGCATCTCGATGCTCCGCCGTCCGCCCGGCTCTGCGGGCAGGTGGTTGGCCGTGGAGAAGGCGAGGAAGATGTCGCCGCTCCCGTTGTGGCCGATGCCGCCGACCCGGGCCAGACCGACGGTCGCACGCTTGGCGAGACGGCGGCACTGGACGGGGAGCAGCGGGGCATCGGTGGCGATGACGACGATGATCGAACCCGTCGAGCGTTCCTGGGGCCACGGCGCGGCGACCACGTCGTAGCCGATGCGCCGGCCGACCGGCACCCCGTCGACGCGGAGGTCCCGGCGCGATCCGTAGTTCGCCTGGACGAGGGCGCCGACCGTGAACCGGTCGTCGCCGAGACCTACGAGCCGTGACGAGGTGCCGATGCCGCCCTTGAACTCGTGGCAGATCATGCCGGTGCCGCCGCCGACGTTGCCCTCGGCGACCGGGCCGCCGGCTGCGGTGTGGAGTGCGGCGAGGGCGTGCTCCTCCGTGACGGCG
Organism: Acidimicrobiia bacterium UBA6912; assembly: GCA_002450985.1. Taxonomy (GTDB): domain Bacteria; phylum Actinomycetota; class Acidimicrobiia; order Spongiisociales; family UBA5794; genus UBA6912. The sequence goes on along the minus strand of DKBA01000251.1, from coordinate 682 downwards.
AACGCATCGATGTCGTTGAGCCACCCATCCCAGGTCTCGGCGACGACCGGGAGGTGGAAGCTGCCGGGAGCGGCGATGTCGATCGAGTGGCGTACCAGGGCCGTGCGCACGACACCCACCTGGTGGGTGTTGGTGATGCCGACCGCAGAGCCCAGCATCCCCGATTCCGCCACCCAGAGGAGCCCCGTCATCTCGCCGTTCCCGTTGAACGAGTGGTAGCCGGCGAAGGCGTAGTCGTACCAGACCTCACCGGCGCGGGGAGCGATCATGGTCACCCCGGTGCGGATGACCCGAGGCTCGTCCTCGATGATCGTGACGTGCCCGACGCGGACCCCGGCCACGTCGGTGATGGCGTTGTGCTCGCCCGGAGGCAGCTCCCCGATGGTGATGCCGAGATCGCGCAGCCGTGGTCGTGTCATGCCCGGCAAGCTACACATGGCAGACGGCAGATGGCAGATGGCAGGTGGCCGGAGTGTCGATGGCTCCCCCTCCGGGGGAGCTGGCGGGCCCGGCAGGGCCCGTCTGAGGGGGGCCTCTTCAGCCCCCCCCTCGGCTCGGCCTCGCCTCGCCGATCCCCCCGATAGGGGGATCATCCACCGGCTGCCGGCTACCGGCTACGGGCTACGTCTCTTGGTAGTAGCTTTCCGCGGGTTGCTCGGAAGAGAGGTCGAGATGAGCGGCA
>DKBA01000087.1 GCA_002450985.1 Acidimicrobiia bacterium UBA6912 | reverse complement strand
GCCTCGAACTCCTCGTCGGCCCGGTCGAGCTCGTCGATGAGAAGCACCGTGTGCTGGCCGGCGGCCCCGCGCTCGATCGCCTGGAGCAAGGGTCGAGCCACGAGGTACTCCCGCGACATGATGTCGTGGACGTCGGCGTGGCTGCCGTCGTGCCGCGCCTCGATGAGCCGGATCGCCAGCATCTGCCTGGCGTAGTCCCACTCGTACAGCGCCTGGGCGACGTCGAGTCCCTCGTAGCACTGGAGCCGGATGAGATCCTCGCCGAGGATGGCGGCGAGCGTCTTGGCGACCTCGGTCTTGCCAACGCCCGCCTCGCCCTCGAGGAACAAGGGACGGCCGAGCTGGAGGGCGAGGTGAATCGACACCACCAGCGAGCGGTCGGCGACGTAATGCTGAGCGGCGAGCGCCGCCTCGACTTCCTCGAGCGTGCGGGGGATCACGGCGCAGAGGGTACCCGGCCGACAGACCTCACGCCGATTCGGCGCCCTCGTCCACGGTGTCCATACGACCTTCGTCGTGGGGAAGCGAGAGCCGGCCGGCTCGCAGCATCGCGAACGGGCCGACGCGCAAGAAGTTCGACACCCGGGAGGTGTAGACGTCGGCGTAGCGCTCCACCTGGCGGGCGAACAGGCTCTTGTCGATCCCGGCGCGCATCAGTGGACCCCAGCGTTCGTTGCGCAGGCTGCCGGCCTCCACGGCGAGCGGGGTGATCTCCTCGTCGATGGCGGCGATCTGAGCCCGCAGCTCGTCGGGCGACGCCTCCGCTCCCCGGCCGAGCGGCTCGGCATACCCGACCCGCACCCTCTGCTCGTCGAGCCGCGCCGCCGCCATTCGGGTCTCCAGCACGACCTTGTGCTCCATCAGCTCCCGCAGTCGCCGCTCGTCTCCGGCGAACTCGCGCTGGGCCCGCACCTCGCTCTCCATCTCCCGCAGGATGAGCGCGGTCCGCCACCGGAGCTGCGACTTGGAGACGTGGACGTCGCCGAACAGATGGTCGCCGACGTACAGGATCTGGTCGCCGGAGAGCGTCATGCTGTCCTCCACCTGCCGGGCGCAGCCCCCGAAGAACACGCCGCCGGCCTCGAGCGCCCCGACATGCGGCCGCAGCAACCCGGCGACCTCGTCCTCCACCTTGTACAGGGGCTTGTGGGCGGTGAAGAACTCGGGCTTGACCGCCGAGACGATCACCGTCTCGAACACGTCCCGCCAGTTCATGCCGGCCGGCAAGAAGGGGTCGACGGCATACGCCATCATCCGCTGGGTGTACTCCCACTCCGAGTTCGTGATGAGCATGAGGCGGCGCCCGGCGTAGAGCTGGTCGAGGAGCGTCGGCACCAGCTCGGGGTCCAACTCGACGTACCGATCGGGGTCGGCGGCGATCTCGGCCTTGAGCGAACCGATCGAGTGCGCCTCGTCGAGCGCGTCGCGCACGGTGCGGTACAGAGCGGCGTAGCCGAGGGCCCCAGGCAGCTCGCCGGCATCGAGCAGGTCGACGAGCTGCCCGAACAGCGCCGCCTCGGAGAGCGAGAACAGTGTGTTGAGGAAGACGAATCGGGGCTCGGCCAGGTCGACGAAGGTGTCGGCGTAGTCGTCACGTAGCTGCTCGTACCCGAGCATGCGCGTGCCGTGGGCGGCGCGGATGACGTAGCCGAACCGCGTCGCCTTGAGCAGGTTGCCCTCCTGGAGATCGAGGGCGAGCCCGCGGATGACCTGGGTGGGGTCGAACACGAGGTCCTCGACCGGCCATCCTCGAGCGGCGAGGTTGCGGCGGGCGTGCTCGTAGGCGAGACGCTCCCACTCGTCGACCCTGTAATGGATGAGCGTGTAGTCCATGTCGTAGCCGATGGCGCGGATCGACCGCATGTTGAGCGTGCGGTTGACGAAGATGCCGCGCTCGCGCACGGCGTGCTCGGTCATGCGTTGCCTGTTCCCGGCTCGGGCTCGTCGTCCAGGACGGCGGAGTCCGCGGTGCCCAGGCCGGCGACGATCTCTTCCACTTCGATGCGGGTTGCGTGGATACGCTCGCGACACATGCGGATCAGCTCGGCGGCGCGGGACACCCGGGCCGACAGCAGGTCGACGTCGACGTCGTCGGCCTCGATCTGCTCGAGGATCTCCTCCAGCTCCTGCATGGCCGCGGCGTAGCCGATCTCGTCACTTGCCTCTGTCATCTCCATCGCCGTTCTCTCGCTCCACGACCGATCGTATGACGCCACCGACCGTGATGGTACGGATCCGGTCACCGCCGGCCACGTCCTCGGGGCCGCGCACGAGCGTCTCGCCTGCATAGGTGAGCGACCATCCTCGCGCCAGCATGCGCCCAGGCTCGTGGGCGCGCTGGATCGACGCCAGCCCGCCGAGCCGCCGCTCCTCGACGGCGAGGCGCCTTCCCGGCTCGCGCCGAAGACGCCGGGTGGTCTCGGCGAGGTGCCCTTCTGCGGTGGCGATGCCGTATCGGGCGGCACCCGCCGCCCGCACCCCGATCCGCAGCATCTGCACCGCAGCCCTCGCCGCGGCGGAAGGGGCCTTCCGCCGCACCGCAGCCGTTGCCGCCGTCACCGAGCGCTCATGGCGGACGACGTGCAGACGGGCGGCGGTCACCAGACGAGCGCTCCGTGCCGTGAGTTCGATGGCAGCGCGTTCGGCGCCCCCGATGGCCGCGCTCACCACCGCCACCGCCGCGGCGTCCACCCGCCCCTCGAACCCCCGTACCGCCTCGACCACTGCGCCGGCGCATGCCGTCGGCGTCTTGAGCGAGCGGGCGGCGACGCTGTCGGCCACCGTGGTGTCGACCTCGTGGCCGATGCCCGTGTACACGGGGAAGGGGGCGGCGGCGATGGCCCGCGCCACCGTCTCGGCGTCGAAGGCGGCGAGATCCGTCTGCGCTCCACCGCCGCGTACGAGGGCCACGACGTCGCATCCCAATGCGGCGAGCGCCCCGAGGCCGCGCACCAGCGACGCCGCCGCCTCCGGGCCTTGGGTCCGGGCGTCGGCGACCGCCACTCGAAACGCGTATCCCGAGTGCGCCAGCTCGGTGAGGAAGTCGGCGTGGGCGGCGCTGCCCACGCTCGTGACCAGACCGACGCGCAGCGGCACCGGAGGAAGCTCGCGGGCCGCGTTCCGGTCGAGCAGGCCCTCGGCTTCGAGCCGGCGGAGGAGAGCGAGCCGCTCGGCGGCGAGCTTGCCCATCGTGTAGTCGGTGTCGATCCACGTCATCCGCAGCTGCACGGTTCCCCGCCCGGCATAGTGCACGACGCGCCCGCGGATCCGGACGTGCACGCCGTCGGTCATCCGCATCGCCCCGGTGCGCATCAGCACGCGGTTCACGGCCGCTCTGTCGGCGGCGAACAGCGCCACCCGGAGAACGGCCGGCGGTTGTCCCGGCTCGGCCGGGCCCGCGTCGACCAGCGTGAAGTAGACGTGTCCGTTGCGGGAGCGAGCGAGATCGCGAATCTCGCCCTCGACCCACACCTCGTCGGGAAACGCCCGCGCCACGACCCGCCCGATGGCCTGGTTCAGCTCGGCGACGGTGTACGTGGCCTCCACGAGTGCGAAGCTAGCGTCGCCACGCGCTGCCCCGTCACGGCCCGGGTCCGGTAGGCTGGTGGTGTGCCCATGCGGAGAGGTGTAGCCACCTCGGGCACGACTGTGGAAGGAATCGACGGGCACCCACATCCCCGCTGACATCTGCGGCCGTCCATCCATTCCCCGGACGGCCCGAGATGACCGCAGGGAGGGAGATCTGGGCTGGAGGTTGCTGGGTCTCTCTCCCTCGGTCGCACCATCGGGTGCGGGCCACCCGCCCACCGGCGCTAACTTCACGGCCATGTGGTCGTCGATCCGCCGGGTGCTCATTCGAGCCGTCGAGTCGCGGGGAGCGACGGCCTTCATCGCGGCGTCCCTGGTGGTCGGGGTGCTCGTCGGCCTCGGCGCATCGGTGCTCGTCTGGCTCATCGGCGCCGTCACCTGGATCGTCAACCTCCTGCGCGAGGACCTCTCTCTTGGGATCTGGGCCGTCCTCATCACGGTGCCGATCGGTCTGCTGATCTCGTGGGGCATCAACCGGCGTTTCGGGCCTGGCATAGAAGGCGGCGGCGTCGATGCCACCATGGTGGGCATCTCGGTGCGCGGCGGCTACCTCCCCACCCGGACGCTCGGCGCCAAGATCGCCGCCACGGCCGCCACCCTCGGCTCGGGTGGATCGGCCGGGCGAGAGGGGCCCGTGGTGCAGATCGGGGCGACGATCGGTTCGTCGTTCGCCCGCTACACCCGCTTCGGCGAGGACCAGATCAGGGGTCTCGTCGCCGCCGGCGCCGGGGCGGGGATCGGCGCCTCCTTCAACGCCCCCATCGCCGGGATGCTCTTTGCGATGGAGGTGATCATCGGCGGCTTCGCCATCCGCCACCTCAACGCCGTTGTCGTCGCCTCCGTCGCCGCCGCGGTGACCACCCGCGAGCTGATCGGCGCCGAGCGTCTGCTGTCGTCCCCGTCCCACGTCGTCGGCCACCCCGCCGAGTTGCTGCTCTACGCCCTTCTCGGGCTGGTGGCGTTCGGCGCCGGGCTGCTCTTCCTGCGCTCCGCCGAGAACCTGGCCGTGATCCCCGAGACGTGGCCGGGATGGGTGCGTCCGCTCGCCGTCGGGCTCGGTGTCGGCGGCCTCATCGTGTTCGAGCCGGAGCTGTTCGGCACCGGACAGGACTTCCTCAACCAGGTCTTGCGCCTCGGCCCGGACTCCGGGGCCCTGTGGCTGGCGCTCGTGGTCCTCGCCCTGCTCAAGGTGCTCAGCTCGCTCTTGACCTGGGCGGGCGGCGGCTCCGGGGGCACGATGATGCCGAGCCTCGTCGTCGGCGGGAGCATCGGGGCCGCCCTCGCCCTCGTGCTCGAGCCCGTGTGGACGTTGTCGGCCCTCAACCCTGGCGCGTTCGCCGTCGTGGGTATGGCGGCCACCTTCGCCGCCACGGCCCGTGCCCCGCTCACGGCCGTGCTCATCGTCTTCGAGATCACCGGGGACTACAACCTCGTGCTCCCCCTGATGCTCGCCGCCGCCCTCGCCACGTTCCTGGGTGACCGTTTCCACCCCGACAGCATCTATACCCTCCCCCTGCGCAGGCGTGGCATCCATCTCACCACGACCGAGGACATCGACCTCCTCGACACGGTGACGGTTGGGCAGGTGATGACCCCGCCGGATGCCGTGCTCACCCCGACGATGACGGTGGCCGAGGCGGCGGCCGAGCTCGACCGGCTGCGCCACCACGGCCTCCCCGTGACGCTGGAAGGCAAGCTGCGCGGCATCGTCACGCTGACGGATCTCGCCGGCCCGGTGCGGGCGGATCCTGCGATGCCGGTGCAGGATGCGATGACCGCCAACCCGATCACGGTGTCGCCTGCGCTCCCCGTCTCGACCGCGCTCGCCAGGATGGCGGCGCTCGGCGTCGGGCGGCTTCCCGTCGTCTCCGACGAGTCGCCCGGCACCTACATCGGGATGTTCCGGCGGGAGAGCGTCGTCAAGGCGTACCACCTCGCGCTCGGCGCCACCACGGACCGCAGCCTCTATCGGGAACGGCTCAAGCAGCGCACCCAGCCGGGCGCCGGATTCTTCGAGATCCCGATCCCGCCGCTGTCCGCCGCCGGCGGCCGTCGCGTGCGCGAGCTGAAGTGGCCGGAGGGGGCGACGCTCGTGTCGATCCGGCGGGGCAGCTCAGTGCTCATCCCCCGCGGCGAGACGCTGCTCGAGGAGGGCGACACGATCACGGCGTTCGGCACGGGCGAGGCGCGGGTGGAGCTGGCGTTCGTTGTCGAGCCTGCGCCCGTCGCCGAGGCCGCCCCCGTCGACGACGCCGCGTCCCGGGCCACCGAGGAGCCCTGAGCTCCCAGATCAGGCGAGCTCGTCGAGGGCGGCGAGGATCCGGTCGACCTCGTCCGCAGTGGTGTAGTGCACGAACCCGATCCGCACCAGCCCGCCGCTCTCGAGCACGCCAAGGCTCCGCATGACCTCGAGCGCGTAGAAGTGCCCGTCCCACACGAAGATCCCCTGCCGCCCGAGATGGGCGGCCACCTCCCGTGCCCCGTGCCCGGCGACCGCAACGGCGAAGGTCGGGGTGCGGCCGTCGGGGACCGGCACGCCGTACAGGCGCACGTGGGGGCGGTCGGCGAGGCCCGCCAGAAAGCGGGCCGACAGCGTGCGCTCATAGCCGGCGACGGAGGTCATCGCATCGACGATTCGCTCGCGTCGCGTCGCCCCCTCACCCAGCCCGGCCAGGTAGTCGACGCAGGCGGCGACCCCGGCGAGGCTCTCGAAGCTCTGCGTGCCCGTCTCCCACTTGTCGGGGGGCTCACTCGACGCCGGGCGGATCTTCACCGCCTCGAGGCCGGCGAGATGCTCGCGCCGCCCGTAGAGCACGCCGGTGTGCGGCCCGAAGAACTTGTAGGCCGACGCAGCGAGGAAATCACACCCGACACGCTGCACGTCGATACTGCCGTGAGGGGTGTAGTGGACCGCGTCCACGAACGACAAGGCCCCAACCGTGCGTGCGGCTTCCGCCACCGCCGCCACGTCGACCACGGTACCCAGCGCGTTCGATGCGTGGGTGACCGCCACCAGGCGGGTCCGGTCGGTGAGGGCGGCGGCCACCGCGTCGGGGTCGAGGCGACCGTCGACCGGATCGAAGTCGACGAGCCGCACCTCGGCTCCCGCCTCGGCGGCGGCCTCCATCCACGACGACACGTTGGCATCGTGATCGAGGCGGGTGCACACGATCTCGTCTCCGGGGCGCCACGTCCTGGCCAGCGCACGGCCGAGGGCGAACGTCAGCGACGTCATGTTCTGGCCGAAGACGATCTCCTCCGGCGAAGACGCGTTCAACAGGTCGACGACGGCCGAGCGGGCGGCGGCGACCACCCCTGCGGTCTCCTCGCTCGTCACGAACGGACCTCCGAGGTTGGAGCCGCCGCGAGCCAGGAATCCGGCCATCGCCTCGATCACCGTGTCCGGCACCTGGGTGCCACCGGGGCCGTCCGCGTAGACGACGGGCGTTCCGTCGAGCGTGCGGGCGAGCGCCGGGAACCGGCTGCGAATGGAGTCGATGTCGTGCCTCATCGGGCGAGCGACGACGCCGTCGCACCGTGGAGGCTCGCCGCCACATCGCCGAGCGCGGCGGCGATCCCGGCGGCGGCCTCGTCGATGTGGTGGCTCTCGAGCACCGTCGACAGCGCCATCATCCCCCGGGGGGCGAGGAACACGCCGTGGTTGAGGCAGGCGAGGTGGAGCAATCCGATCGCCGCCGCATCCGGCCGGCTCGGCCCGACGGCAGGGGTATCCGCCAGGTAGAGATTGAGCAGCGATCCTGCAGTGGTCACCGCGCCGGGCAGTCCGTTGTCCTCTGTCGCCGCCGCACAACGCCCGGCCAGCACCTCCGTCGCCCGGGCCATGGCCGCGATCCGGTCCTCGGTGAGGTGCTCGACCGACACGAGGCCGGCTGCGGCCGTCACCGGGTTCCCGTTGAAGGTACCCGAGCTGGGCACCGGACCACCGTCGGGGCGGGTCAGCGCCATCAGCGCCTCCGACCCCCCGACGGCGCCGACCGGGAAGCCACCGCCGATGATCTTCGCCATCGTCGTGAGATCCGGGGCGACGCCAGCACCGGCCTGCGCCCCGCCCACACCGAGACGCAACGTGATGACCTCGTCGAGCACGAACACCGACCCGGCACCGCGCGCCGCATTGGCCACCGACTGGAGGAACCCGGGCGGCGGCGTCATCACGCCGCCGGCGCCGAGCACGGGTTCGAGGATCACGCAGGCGATGACATCGCCGTGCCGTTCGAGGACCGCGGCGAAGTCGTCGGCGTCGCCGTAGCGGGCCAGCAGGGTGTCCGGGCCCTCCCGGCCGTACGTGCCGGTCTCGAAGATCGCCCCACTGCCGTGGTAGCCGAAGCGCGCCATCAGGATCTTGCGACGTCCGGTGGCGGCACGGGCGATCTCCACGGCAAGCAACGTCGCCTCGCTGCCGGAGTTCGTGAAGCGCACCCGTTCGACGGAACCCACCCGGCGGCACAGCGTCTCGGCGAGGGCAACGGCCGGCTCGTTGCGGGCCGCCCACTGCGTGCCGCGACGCAACGCCTCCTCGGCGGCGGCGATGATCGGTGGGTAGGCGTTGCCGTGGACGAGCGAGGTGTAGTTGCCGAGGAGGTCGAGGTAACGGTTGCCGTCGACGTCCCAGAGGTAGGGGCCTTCGGCGCGCGCCATCGTCAGGGGGTACGGCCGGTGGCTGACGACCGCCCGGGTGTCGCCACCCGGGAGCGCCCGCACCGCCCGCTCGTGCATCGCCGCGGAGCGGGGCGTTCGGCTGCGGTACGTGTCCACGATCGAGCGCATCGGATCCTCCCGTGTCGACGCCAGAGGCATCGTAGGAGCTGGAGGCGCGACCCGGTGCGGCGACGGCCCCGCCTGGCTCGCGCCCACCGTCGGGGTTACATTTGAGCAGGAGATGAGAATCCCACCCATCGTTCCCGTCGTGCTCTCCGGCGGCTCCGGCACCCGGCTCTGGCCACTGTCGCGCCTCGACGCCCCCAAGCAGCTCCTACCGCTCTTCGGCGACCGCACCATGCTCCACTCGACGATCGACCGAGTGCGGGACCTGCCCGGCCGGCGCCCCGTGATCGTGGTGGGCAATGCCGCCTACGCCGATGCCGTACGCGCCGAGATGACCCATGCCGGTGAGCGAGACGGCACGATGGTCGTCGAACCGATAGGTCGCAACACGGCGCCGGCCGTCGCCGTCGCCGCCCACCTCGCCGCGGCCGGCGGCGACGACCCGCTGCTGCTCGTGATGCCCGCCGATCACCTCATCCCCGATGTCGACACGTTCCTCGAGGCGGTGGCCGTCGGTGTGGAGGCGGCGGCGGCGGGCAACCTGGTGACCTTCGGCATCAAGGCGACGTATCCGGCCACCGGATACGGGTACATCAGGGCGCCCGGACCCGATCGGGTGCGACCCGTCGCCGAGTTCGTCGAGAAGCCCGACGAGGAAACGGCCGCGCGGTTCCTCGCCGCAGGCGACTACCTGTGGAACAGCGGCATGTTCCTGTTCGGCGCCCGCCGCTACCTGGAGGAGCTCGAGCAGCACGCACCGGACGTCGCGCACGCCGCCGCCGCAGCTACCGCCCAGGTCCGCCGCGACGATGAGGGCTCCATCCGGCTCCCGACCGAGCAGTTTGCGGCGTCGCCTTCCATCTCCATCGATTACGCGGTCATGGAACACACGCATGCGGCGGTGGTGGTATCGCTCGACGCCGGGTGGAACGACATCGGGTCGTGGAACTCGATCCTCGAGGTCAGCCCGGGCGACGCCACCGGCAACGTCCTGATCGGCAACGTGATCGTCCAGAACTCCGAGCACAGCTACATCCGCACCGACGGACCGCTCGTCGCCGTTGCCGGCGTGAACGACCTGGTGGTCGTCGCCACGCCGGACGCGGTGCTCGTCACCGACCGCACCCACAGCGAAGCGGTCCGCCAGCTCGTCGATCGGATCCGGGACACGCACCGCCCGGAAGGCGAGATCTCGGTGCGCCGTCATCGCCCGTGGGGCGAGGCGACGGTGCTGACCAGGGGCGGTGGCTCCATCGTCGACAGGGTCGACGTCGTACCCGGGGAAACCCTGACGGCGGCGCCGGGCACCTGGCTCGTGCTCGAGGGCGCGGCGCGGCATCCGGGCGGCATGCTCGGCACAGGCGAGAGCCTCGTCGTGCCGGCCGGTGACGAGGCCTCGCTGACCAACCCCGGCCCGGCCACGCTGGTGCTGGTCGCGGTGACGGCTGCAGGGGTCTGAGATGGGTCTCCTGGTCGCGTTCCTCGCCGGTCTCGCCGTCGGTGCGCTGCTGACGGGGCTCACCATGCGGCGCACGCCCGAGGGCAAGATCGCCCTCAGGCCCAGCAAGCGGCAACAGCGCATCCTCGCCGTGCTCCCCCCCGATCCGCCGCGACCGACGATCGAGGATCTCGTGCGCGAGGAGGCGGAGGCGCTCGGCGTGCCTGACATCCCCGGGGGCACCGAGATCGCGCTCCACGTCCGCCTCAAGGTCTGGAAACGCGATCACGACCCCGACGGCTGTCACGGCGGCCGGTGGGTCTTTCGGATACGCGCCGGGGTCGCCCCGGCCGATGCGGGCGCGGACGACGTCTCGCTCGTGTGCGAGGAGACCGTGTCGTGAGTCCGACGAGCTCCTCGCCTGCCGCCGTCGCCGTGTTCGGGTCATCCGGGACTGCCCCCGGCAGCGACGAGTGGAACGCCGCCGAGAGGTGTGGCCGGCTCCTCGCCGAGCGAGGCTTCGTCGTCGTGACGGGCGGGTACGGCGGGACGATGCACGCGGCCTCGGCGGGGGCCGCCGGCGCAGGGGGCCTCGTCGTCGGCGTCACCGCCCCCACCGTGTTCCCAGGTCGCAGCGGGGCAAACCCCTTCGTCGCCGACGAGCGGCCGGCGCGCTCGCTCACCGAGCGCATCCACGACATGATGGCGATGTCGTCGGCGGCGATCGCCCTGCCGGGCAGCATCGGCACGTTCACCGAGCTGATGGTGGCCTGGAATGTCGCATTCGTCGCCCGCTTCAACGGTGCGGCGCCCGCCCCGGTCGTCGCCGTGGGCGACGTGTGGCGGGAGCTCATCGAGCTGGCGACGACCCGCCTCGCCACCGACGGCACGCTGGTCCGGTGCGTCCCGGACGTCGAGTCTGCCGTCGCGGCCGTCGCCGAGCGGCTCGGCTCCCGCTAGTCGCTCTGCTCGTCCACGCCGAGGGCGTCGGCAATCCTCCCCATGACGTCGCGGAGCGCGGTTGCGTCCTGCCCGCTGAGGTGGCTCGTGAAATGCTCGTCGATACCGCGGAGATGCACCGGCGCCGCCCGGCGAAGCGTGGCCAGCCCGAGGGGGGTCAGCTCGACGAACGTGCCGCGCCGGTCGTCCTCCGAGGCGACGCGGGCGACGAGGCCGGCCGCCTCGATCCGATCGACGAGCCGGGTGGCGGCGCTGCGGCTGAGCAGCCGGGAGTCGGCCAGCTCATGCATACGCAACCTGCCCGCCGGGGCCTCGCGGAGGAGGAGCAGCACCTCGTACCAGGTGA
>DKBA01000340.1 GCA_002450985.1 Acidimicrobiia bacterium UBA6912 | reverse complement strand
GCCACGTCGTCGACCGCCACGGGCGGATCGTTCTCCGGAGTCACGGCGACGCTCACCGTCGCCCCGTCACACAACCCGCCCGGATCGCACGCCTCGTAGGTGAACCCGTCGTCGCCGTGGAAATCCGGGTCCGGGGTGTACGTCACCACCCCACCGGCGCCCACCACCACCGACCCGTACGCCGGGTCCGACACCGAACCGACCGTCAACTCGTCTCCATCCGGATCGACGTCGTTCGCCAGGACATCGATCTCCACCGCCACGTCCTCCGCCGTCACCGCCGAGTCGTCCGCCGCCACGGGGCCCCCGCCACCTCCCCCGCCGCCGTCGACGGGGTGGAACAGTGCGCAGACGGCGTGGACGGATCCACCGTCCTCGATCAACTCGGGAACGAGCATGTCGACCTCGGCCGAGACCACCGCCGCCGTGTCGACGACGAACGCTGCGATCTGGTCGTCACCGGGAAGGTCCGGCGCGTCCGGAGATTCGTACACGAGCGAGCCAGCCGAGTAGAGCAACGCCGCCCACTGCTCAGTGGGTTGGTTGCCCGCAGGGTGACCGAAGTCGGAAGAGACGAGCGTCACCTCGTACGTTCCGGCAGGCAGCGCAAAGCCGAACTCGTGGTAGATCGGACCGAACGAGCTGTACAACTGGGCGTCCATGTAGAGGACGTAGTCGCCGGGTGCCCCTGTGCACAGATCGCCGATCTCGTCGGCGAGGGCCATGGGGAGCGACGTGACGAGGAGGGCTGCGACCGCAACGGCGACGACGACGGGGCGCCCGCGCCGCGACTGCGCCAAGGGTCCAGACCGCGCGGAGATTCGGCGGCGGCGGGGCCGTGCGCGAGCAACGCGCAATGCCTGAGGGGTAGAGGCCTCGTTCACGCCCGTCGGGGTCCTCCCATGCCGCTGCGCAGGGGTGATGACCCCCGCAGTCCGTCCAGATTCCCCCAACTCCCCTCAGGTGAGCATACGCAACTCGCGTTGCCGGTGCCTGTCGTTATCCGGCATGGCACCTGCGCTCACGCGTAGGCTGCCGCAGCAGAGGACGGAGAGAAGGCATGGAAGAACGCGGTTGGGACATCCTCGTGTCCCGTCTCGCCGATGGAAAGGTCACGCCCTTCCTCGGAGCCGGTGCCGGATACGGCACGCTGCCCACCGGCACGCAGCTCGCCAACGATTGGGCGGCACGCTTCGACTATCCCCTCGGTCAGACCGGTGACCTCACGGCAGTCGCCCAGTTCCTCGCCGTCACGCGCGGCCCGAGGTGGCCCAAGGACCTGATCGTCGAGGACTTCGCAGGCACCGGGACTCCCGACTTCACCTCACCCGACGAGCCCCATGCATTCCTGGCCTGCCTCGATCTGCCCATCTACATCACCACCAACTACGACGGGTTCATGGTGGAGGCGCTGCGCGCCGCCGGAAAGGACCCGATCCAAGAACTGTGCCGGTGGAACCCCGAAACCAGGGAACAGGGCCGTACCTCCGTCTTCGACGAACCCGGCTTCGAACCGACGCCGGAGCGGCCGGTCGTCTTCCACCTGCACGGCGTCATCGAGCGACCCGAGTCGCTCGTGCTGACCGAGGACGACTACCTGAGCTTCATCGTCGACATCTCCTGGCACCGCAAGCAACTGCTGCCGCTCCGTATCCAGCAGGCGCTCACCGGAACGTCCCTCATGTTCCTCGGCTACAGCCTCTCCGACTGGGACTTCAAGGTCATCTTTCGCGCCCTGGTCATCGCGATGGAGGCCGAGCTCCGTCGCGAGAGCGTCTCCGTGCAGCTGAGCCCGGATGAGCAAGACGTGAAGAGCTACCTCGTTCAGTATCTCCGTGAGAAGGACATCGAGGTCTATTGGGGCGATTTGCAGGCATTTGTCCAGGATCTTCGACATCGAACGGGCCGCTGAAACCAACCCTCGACCTCGACTCGACGGTGAGGGAGGGAGGGTCCCGGCGCTTACGTGGCGGTCGTTCGGGTCCCGAGCGCCCACCGCCGGAATCTGCCCACCACGGAGGGCATGAGGACCCGTGTGACTCAGCGCACGACTGTGGATATCCTCTGCCCAAACCGCTGCTACCTGTGCCACCACACAGCCAGCCCAGGGGAGGGATTGGTCCATGGACGCCGGACTCGACCGCGAGACGCTGAACCTCGTTCTCGACACCATCAAGGATTTCGCAGCCGACAAGCTCCCGGATGCGTACCTGCTCGAGCTCGACGAGAAGGACGAGTTCCCCGAGCCGATCGTGCGCCAGATGCTGTCCGAGATCGGCGTCTCGCTGCTCTTCATCCCCGAGCAGTACGGCGGCATGGGCGCCGGCACCTTCGACATCTACCGGGTCTGCGAGTTGCTGGCCCGCATCGACGTCGGCGTCGCCACCGGCGTGTTCGCCACCTTCCTCGGCAGCGACCCCATCGTGTTCGGCGCCACCGAGGAGCAGAAGCAGCGCTGGATGACCAAGATCGCCGAGGAGGGCATCCTCATGGCCTACGGGGCCACCGAGCCCGAGGCCGGATCGGACCTCGGTGCCCTCAAGACGACGGCGAAGCCGGTCGAGGAGGATGGCGAGGTGGTGGCCTACGTCATCAACGGCAACAAGCAGTGGATCTCGAATGGTGGCTACGCCGATCTCTACACGATCCTCGCCAACGCCCCCGGCGGTCCGACGTGGTTCGTCGTCGATCGCGACGTCGACGGCTTCGAGAAGGGCAAGCCGGAGGACAAGCACGGCATCCGCGCCTCCAACACCGCGGCGCTCGCCCTCTCGGATGTGCGGGTCGACGCCGACCGGCTCGTCGGCGACCGAGAGGGCCAGGGCCTGGTCCAGGCGCAGATGGTGTTCGGCTACACCCGCCTCATGGTGGCGGCGTTCGGCCTCGGCGCCGGGTGGGCGGCCCTCGACCGGGCGATCCCCTATTCGCAGGAGCGCATCCAGGGTGGCACCCCCCTCTCCGAGAAGCAGGGCTACACCCACAAGCTGATCATCCCCCACATCGCCCACTTGGAGGCTGCCCGCGCCTACATCGAGGAGACCGCCGTTCGCATCGACGCAGGCGAGGGAACACTCAACACCGAGGGCGCCATCGCCAAGTACATGGGCAGCGAGGCGGGCTGCGCAGCCGCCGAGGCCTCGATCCAGGCCCTCGGCGGCTACGGCTACACGAAGGAGTACATGGTCGAGAAGATCAAGCGCGACGTCCGTATCACGACCATCTACGAGGGCACGTCCGAGATCATGGAGATGACGATCGCCCGCGACCGCTGGCAGGAGCACCTGAAGAGCCGAGGCGGCTACTACCACGACAAGGCGGCAGAGCTCGAGAAGCTCGCCGTCGCCTCGCCGACCGTCGGCGCGGACATCGCCGCGCTCGCCCACCATGCGCTCGCTGAGGTCATGGAAGCGGCTCGGGTCAACCGGCTCACCCGCAACCAGCACGTGCTCTTCCGCCTCGGGGACATCACCGCAGCCGTCGAGTGTGCCGGCGCCCTCGCCCGCCGGGCCGCCGCCGCCGTCGCCGGCGAGGCGCCGGAAAAGGCGGAGCGGCGCTTCGACGCCGCCACCCTCGCCACCGTGAGCCGCATCTTCGCCAGAGAAGCGGCGTCGCGGGTCGCGGCCGAGGGCGTGCGATGGGTCATGGGCGCAGCGGACCTCGGCGCCATCGACGTGGCCGCGTTCCAGAGCGCGGTCGGTCTCGCCGCCATCGAGCGAGCCCAAGGCGGGCTCATCGCCGACATGGACGCCGTCGCCGACGCCGTATACGGGCGAGTCCCCGCCGCCGTGTAGGGGGCGCTCGTGGCCCTCGCCCTCATCTAGACAACCTACGGACTATGCGCAGGAGCTCACATCATGGTTGAGAAGGCCGCTCGGGCCGTCGCCGTCGTCGGGGTCGGCGCGGTCCTCCCCGACGCCCCCACCGCCGACGCCTACTGGGAGAACTTGAAGGCAGGTCGGTACAGCATCAGCGACGTCACCAAGGACCGCTGGGATCCCGACCTGTACTACGACCCCGATCCCCGCGCCCCCGACAAGACGTACTCGATCATCGGCGGCTGGGTGCGCGACGTCGACTGGGCCCCGCTCGAGTGGCGGCTCCCCATTCCCCCCAAGGTCGGCGACGCCATGGACCGCACCCAGAAGTGGTCGATCATCGCCTCGCGCGAGGCGCTGATGGACTACGGGTACCCGAACCGGCCGCTCGACGCCGACCGCACCGCCGTCGTCCTCGGCAACGCCATGGCCGGCGACATGCACTACCTGACCTCCATGCGCGCCTACTTCCCCGAGTTCGCCGACCAGCTGACGACGGCCCCCAGCTTCGCCGCGCTCCCTGCCGACGTGCGTGAGGCGATCGTCGCCGAGTTCCACTCCGGCATCGGCAACCGCTTCCCTCAGATCACCGAAGACACGATGCCCGGCGAGCTCGGCAACATCATCGCCGGACGGGTCGCCAACCTCTACAACTTCCACGGCCCCAACTTCGTCGTGGATGCCGCATGCGCCTCCGCCCTCGCCGCCATCGACGCCGCCATCGAGGGGCTCGAGAACGGCGACTACGACGCCGTGCTCACCGGTGGTATCGACGCCAACATGGGCGTCCCCAGCTTCATCAAGTTCTGCAAGATCGGCGCGCTGTCGGCAACCGGCACGCGGCCGTACCACGACGGCGCCGACGGCTTCGTCATGGGCGAGGGCGCCGCAGTCATGCTGCTCAAGCGCCTCGCCGACGCCGAGCGCGACGGTGACCACATCTACGCCGTGATCCGCGGCCTCGGCGGTTCGAGCGACGGGAAGGGCAAGGGCATCACGGCCCCCAACCCGGTCGGTCAGGAGTTCGCGGTCGCCCGCGCCTGGAAGAACGCGGGCATCGCACCCACCAGCGCCACGTACATCGAGGGTCACGGCACCTCCACGAAGGTCGGGGACGTCGTCGAGGTGGAGGCGCTGTCCCGGGTGTTCGCCGAGCTCGGGCTGAAGCCGGGGTCGATCCCGCTCGGCTCGGTGAAGTCGAACATCGGCCACTTGAAGAGCTCGGCCGGCGCCGCCGGCATGCTCAAGGCGATCAAGGCCCTCGACGAGAAGGTCATCCCGCCGAGCCTCGGCGGCACCGAGCCCAACCCCAACGTCGACTTCTCCCGCTCGCCGCTCTTCATCAACAAGGAGCTGGCGGAGTGGAAGACGGAAGCCGGTCAGGTCCGGTCTGCCGGCGTCTCCGCCTTCGGTTTCGGCGGCACCAATTTCCACGTGGTGCTCGAGGAGTACATCCCGGGACGGCTCGAGGTGAACGGGGAACGGCACACCTACTCGTTGGTCGCCCCGGAGCCTGCCGCCCAGGTGAAGGGCGACGAGCTCAAGCCGCCGCTGCGCGGGGCGCTCGTCGTCGGCGCCGCCAACGAAGCGGCCGTGCTCGAGAGGTTGCGTGCGGTCCATGACGCCGCCGTCGCTGGGACGGCGCCTCCGCCGGCACCACCCGCCGAGAAGGACCTGCGCGCCCAGGTGCGCATCGCCATCGACTACGCCGACGCCGCCGACCTGGCGTCGAAGACCGAGAAAGCGATCGCCGCCGTGGAGAGCGGCAATCCCTCGGCGTGGAAGCTGCTCGCCAACCAGGGCGTGTTCTTCGGCAAGGGCGCCCCGAGCCTGGTCGCCTTCCTCTACACCGGCCAGGGGTCGCAGTACGTCAACATGCTCGACACCCTGCGTCACAGCGAGTCCATCGTGGAGCGCGCCTTCGAGCGGGCCGACGCCGTGATGGAGCCGATCCTCGGCAAGCCGCTCACCGACTACATCTTCGCCGACCCCAACGATCGGGCGGCGATGGAGCAGGGCGACGTCGAGTTGCGTGAGACCGAGATCACCCAGCCCGCCGTCCTCACCGTGGATCTCGCCCTCACCGAGCTGCTCGCCGCCTACGGCATCCATCCCGACATGGTGATGGGCCACAGCCTCGGCGAGTACGGCGCCCTTGTGGCCGCAGGAGCCCTTCCCTTCGACGATGCCCTCCACGCCGTCGCCGGTCGGGGCCGCGAGATGGCCCACGTCGAGGTCGAGGACCGCGGCCTCATGGCCGCCGTGTTCGCTCCGATCGAGGACATCCAGCGAGTCCTCGACTCGATCGACGGCTACGTGGTCACCGCCAACATCAACAGCACGAAACAGGCCGTGATCGGGGGCGCCAGCGACGCCGTCCGTCAGGCGATGCAGATCCTGGCGGACCACGGCGCCCAGGTGGTGCAGCTGCCGGTGAGCCACGCCTTCCACACCGAGATCGTGGCGCCGGCCAGCGCGCCGCTGGGGACGCTGCTCGGCAGGCTCCGCCTCGAGTCTCCTGCCATCCCGCTCGTCGCCAACGTCGACGGCGAGTTCTACCCGATGGGGCCCAACGTCGCCCCCAAGATGATCGAGATCCTCGAGCGCCAGATCGCATCCCCGGTTCAGTTCGTGAAGGGGCTGCACACGCTCCACGACGCCGGCTGCCGCGTGTTCGTCGAGGTGGGACCGAAGAAGGCGCTCCAGGGATTCGTCACCGACGTGCTCGGCGACGACCCGGAGGTCACGGCCCTCTTCACGAACCACCCCAAGCAGGGCGACCTCGTGTCGTTCAACCAGGCGCTGTGTGGGCTCTACGCGGCCGGGCACGGCCTCGGCACCCCCGATGCGACGACCGCCCCGTCGGCGACCCCGCCCCGCCAGGCGCCGCAGCCGGCACTGTCCCGCCCGGTGGCGGCGCAGCAGGCGCCGCCGGCGACGGGGACGGCTGTCCCTGTCGCCGCGCCGGCAGCCACCACCATCCCCCCGACCCCAGGAGGCGGCGACGTGTACTCCGAGCTCGGCCATCTGTTCGCCGACTTCCTCTCCAAGGGCTTCGAGATCTTCTCCGGGCAGGCGCCCGGACGCGCCGTGCCGGGGGCGCCTGCCCCATCCCATCCGGTGGTCGTCACCGGCGCCGGCCTCGGCCTGCCGGGGCGGGACAACGTCTTCGGCGACGACAAGGTGCCGTCGATCCTGCACGGCGAGCAGTTCATCGACGCCATCCCGGTCAAGTACCGCCAGCTCATCGCCGACAAGCACATCACCCGGCTCGTGAAGAGCGAGGCGGGAGGGGGACGCTTCGAGGCGATCGACAATCAGGCGGACGTGATCAAGCTCGCGGGCCGTGCCGGCCGCGTCGACCTCGCCACCGATTTCGGGTTCCCCGAGGAGCGGATCGACGCCCTCGACCAGGCGTCGAAGCTCGCCATCGGCGCCGGGATCGACGCCTTGCGCGACGCCGGCATCCCGCTGGTGATGAACTACAAGACCACCACCACGGGCAGCAAGCTCCCGGAGCGGTGGATGCTGCCCGAGGCCTATCGCGACACCACCGGGGTGATCTTCGCCTCGGCGTTCCCCGGTGTCGACGGCCTCATGGTGGAGGTCGACCGGTACTGGGAGGCGGAGACGCGCCGGCAGCGGCTCGGCGAGCTGCGCAGCCTGGAGGAGCGTCTCGATGGCTCCGACGGTGCGCTCGCCGCCGAGATCCGGCACCGCGTCCAAGAGCTGGAGGCCGAGGAGGAGCGCAACCCGTACCTCTTCAACCGCAAGTTCCTCTTCCAGTGCGTGTCGATGGGGCACGCCCAGTTCGCCGAGTACATCGGCGCCCGCGGCCCGAACACCCAGATCAACGCCGCCTGTGCCAGCACGACCCAGGCCGTGTCGCTCGCCGAGGACTGGATCAACGCCGGCCGCTGCGAGCGCGTCGTCGTCATCTCCGGCGACGACGTGACCAGCGATCACCTCATCGAGTGGATCGGCTCCGGCTTCCTCGCCGTTGGAGCGGCGGCAACCGACGAGGTGGTGGAAGAGGCGGCCCTGCCGTTCGACCGACGCCGCCACGGGATGATCCTCGGCATGGGCGCCGCCGCCATCGTGGTGGAGGCGGCAGGTTCGGCGGCTTCCCGCGGCATCCAACCGATCGCCGAGGTGCTGTCGGCCGTCACCGCCAACAGCGCCTTCCACGGCAGCCGGCTCGATCCGGGCCACATCAAGCACGTGATGGAGGACCTCATCTCGACCGCGGAGCGGCGCTGGCGCATCGACCGGAGGGAGATCGCGCCTCACACCGTCTTCGTGTCGCACGAGACGTACACCCCTGCTCGTGGCGGCAGCGCCCAGGCAGAGGTGGATGCGCTGCGATTCGTCTTCGGCGAGGCGGCGGACCAGATCGTCATCACCAACACCAAGGGCTTCACCGGCCACGCCATGGGCGTCGGTGTCGAGGATGTCGTCGCCGTCAAGGCGATCGAAACCGGCATCGTGCCCCCGGTTCCCAACTTCAAGGAGGTCGACCCCGACCTCGGCCGGCTCAACCTGTCTCGAGGCGGCACCTACCCGGTGCGCTACGCGCTGCGGCTCGGCGCCGGGTTCGGCTCGCAGATCAGCCTCACGCTCTACCGGCTGGTTCCCTCACCGACCGGCAGCCATCCCCTTCCCGACCAGCTCGGCTTCGAGTACCGGCTCGTCGACCCGGCGGCGTGGAATCAGTGGTTGGCCGCGGTCACCGGGAGCGAGGCGCCGGCCGTGGAGATCGAGCGCCGCACCCTGCGGGTGCGTGATGACGGGCCGCCGGTTCGGGTGCCCGCCGCGGCGCCACAGCGGGTGGTCGCACCGATGACGGCGCCGACGGCAGACGTCAGGGCAGAGACGCCAGACGTGAGGCGTCAGACGCCAGAACCGGCGCCCGTGGCAGTTGCTCCCGCCCCGGCTCCTCCCGTCGCTGCCGCTCCGACAGCGGCTCCCGCTCCCACGCCGGCACCGGCAGCTCCCGCGGTGGATCCGGTGGAGGCACGGATCTTGGAGCTGGTGTCGCAGCAGACGGGGTATCCCCCGGACATGCTCGACCTGGAACTCGACCTGGAAGCGGATCTGGGGATCGACACGGTCAAGCAGGCCGAGACCTTCGCCGCCATCCGCGAGGCCTACGACATCCCCCGCGACGACAACCTCGCCCTGCGCGACTACCCCACCCTGGCCGCCGTCATCGGCTTCGTCAGGGAGAAGCGACCAGATCTGGCGGCGACACAGACGGCAGACGTCAGACGTCCGACGTCAGAAGCAGAGACGGCGGCCGTGCCGAGCGATCTCATCACCGGCGACGACGAGGCGGCGGCGGCCGTGCCCCGGCGCATCCCGACGGCGGTGCTGCGCCCCGACCTCGACGCCTGCCTTCCCACGGGCGTCACGCTCGGTGAGGGAAGCCGGGTCGTCGTCATGATGGACGCAGGGGGCGTTGGGGCGGCGCTCGTCTCCCGGCTCGAGAAGCTGGGAGCGTCGGTGCTGTCCATCGACGACGCCCCTCCTGCGGAGGAGCTGCTGAGCCGCCTCGATGCCTTCTCGGCCGAGGGACCCGTGCACGGGGTCTATTGGCTCCCCGCCCTCGATGTCGAGGCCAACGTCGAGGACATGGACCTCGCCGCGTGGCGGGAGGGGCTGCGGCAGCGGGTGAAGTTGCTGTACGCCACGATGCGCCACCTCTACGACGCCGTCGGCGATGCCGGAACCTTCCTGGTCTCGGCAACTCGGCTCGGCGGCCGCCACGGCTACGACGACGCCGGCGCGGTTGCGCCGCTCGGTGGCGCCGTGACGGGGTTCACCAAGGCGTTCAAACGAGAGAAGCCGGACGCGCTCGTGAAGGCGGTCGACTTCCCGGTGAGCCGGAGAACGGCGGCGCTCGCCGACGCGCTCATCGCCGAGACCGAGCGTGACCCGGGCGCCGTGGAGATCGGGCGGATCGACGACGCCCGGTACACCATCGGGCTCCGCACCGAGGCGCTCCCCCTCGAGTCGGGGCCGGTGTCCCTCGGGCCGGACTCGGTCGTCGTCGTCACCGGAGCGGCAGGCAGCATCGTGTCTGCGATCACCGCCGATCTCGCACGGGCGTCGGGCGCCACGTTCCACCTCCTGGACCTGGTTCCGGAGCCGGACCGCAACGACCCCGACATCGCTGCGTTCTCGGAGGACAAGGACGGGCTGAAGCGCACCGTCTTCGAGCGGCTCAAGGCCTCGGGCGAGCGGGCCACACCGGCCATGGTGGATCGGGAGCTTGCCCGCATCGAGCGCAGCCACGCCGCGTTGTCGGCGATCCAGGCGATCGAGGCGGCGGGAGGCACGGTCCACTATCACGGTGTGAACCTCCTCGACGCCGATGCCGTCGGCGCAGCGATGACGGCTGCCGCCGCCACCACCGGCACGATCGACCTGCTGCTGCACGCAGGCGGGCTGGAGATCAGCCGAAGGTTGCCCGACAAGGAGCCGAGGGAGTACGACCTCGTATTCGACGTCAAGGCCGACGGGTGGTTCAACCTGCTGAAGGGCCTCGGCGCCACCCCGCTGCGCTCCAGCGTCGTGTTCTCTTCGGTGGCAGGGAGGTTCGGCAACAACGGCCAGACCGACTACAGCGCCGCCAACGACCTGCTGTGCAAGTCGACGTCAAGCTTCAAGACGACCCGTCCGGACACGATCGGAGTCGCCATCGACTGGACCGCATGGGGCGATATCGGCATGGCCACCCGCGGCTCGATTCCGACGGTGATGAAAGCCGTCGGCATCGACATGCTGCCGGCGCGCGCCGGCATCCCGATCGTGCGCCGCGAGGTGACCGGCCGGCACGCCACCGGGGAACAGGTCGTGGGGCTTTCGCTCGGCATCCTGCTCGAGGAGTTCCACCCGACCGGTGGGCTCGACACCGGTGAGGAGGGTGCCGTTACGGCACGCCTCGCCGAGGCCGGGGTGATGGCACAGCACATCGGCGGGTTCGGGGTCTACGGCGGCCTGACCGTGACGGCAGATCTCGACCCTCAGGCGCAGCCATTCCTCTACGACCACCAGATCGACGGCACCCCGGTGCTGCCGGGAGTGATGGGCGTCGAGGCGTTCGCCGAAGCGGCCACGCTCGCCTTCCCGGACCTGCACGTCGTCGCGGTGGAGGACATGGACTTCCTGGCTCCGTTCAAGTTCTACCGCAACGAGGCGCGCACCGTGAGGGTGTCGGCCACCTTCCGCCCGGAGGGTGACGAGGTGGTGGCCGATTGCCGGCTGATCGGGGAGCGCACGCTCGCCAATCAGGCCGAGCCCCAGGTGACCACTCACTTCACCGGACGGGTGAGGCTCGGCAGCAAGCCGCCACGGCCCGGCAAGACCAAGGTCGAGGAGCCAGCAGCCCGCGCTGCCGGCGCCGGCGACGTGTACGAGATCTACTTCCATGGCCCCGCCTACCAGGTGCTCGACAAGGCCTGGGGGACGGCGGACGCCGCCGCCGGCCTGATGGCCGCAGAGCTGCCCGCCAACCACGTGCCCGATTCGGCGCCGACGGTCACCGCACCGCGCCTCGCCGAGCTGGCGTTCCAGGCCTCCGGGATCTGGGAGATCGGCACGACCGGGGTGATGGCGCTGCCGATGCACATCGACCGCGTGGTGTTCGCCGGCGACCCCGCCAAGGCCAAGGGACGGCTGACGGCGGTGGTCGTCCCGGTCGATGGAGGCTTCGACGTCCGCGTCGCCGATGAGAAAGGGACTACCTTCGTCGTGATGGAGGGTTACCGCACCGTGCCGATGCCTGCCGGGCTGCCCGACGAGCAGGTCGCACCGCTGCGCCGCGCCGTGACCGAGGGCGACTGACAAACGTGAGCTTCACGAGGATCGCGGTCGTCAACCGGGGCGAGCCGGCGATGCGGCTCGTCAACGCCGTCGCGGAGTACAACCGCGAGCGGGGCACGTCGCTGGCAACCATCTCCCTCTACACCGAGCCGGACCGCCATGCGATGTTCGTGCGCGAAGCCGACGAGGCCTACTCGCTCGGCCCCGCGCACATCACGAGCTCAGACGGTCAGCGTCACGTTGCGTATGTCGACTACGGGGTCCTCGAGAAGGCGCTGAAGGCGACTCGCGCCGATGCGGTGTGGGTGGGGTGGGGGTTCGTCGCCGAACACGCCGAGTTCGCCGAGCTGTGCGAGCGGCTCGGGATCGTGTTCATCGGGCCGAGCGCCGACGTCATGCGGCGCCTCGGTGACAAGATCACCAGCAAGCAGATCGCCGAGGCGGCCCGGGTCCCGGTGGCGGCGTGGAGCCGGGAACCCGTGGAGACCGTGGCGGAGGCCCTGCGTCACGCCGGCGAGCTCGGCTACCCGGTGATGATCAAGGCAACGGCGGGAGGTGGCGGCCGCGGCATCCGCAAGGTCACGTCCCAGGAGGACATGGAGTCTGCGTTCACCGCCGCCCGCGCCGAGGCGCGGAGCGCGTTCGGCAATGCGACGGTGTTCCTGGAGAGCCTCGTCACCGGTGCCCGCCACATCGAGGTGCAGATCGTCGGCGACCACACCGGCACGGTGTGGCCGATCGGGGTGCGGGACTGCACGGTGCAGCGACGCAACCAGAAGATCATCGAGGAAGCCCCGTCACCGGTGCTCACCGCCGAGCAGGACGCGTTCGTGAAAGACGCGGCTGCCCGACTCGGCAGGGCGGCGGGCTATCGCAACGCCGGCACCGTCGAGTTCCTGTTCGACACGCCGTCTGGCGAGTTCTTCTTCATGGAGGTGAACACCCGCCTCCAGGTGGAACACCCCATCACCGAGATGACCACGGGCATCGACCTCGTCAAGACGCAGATCGACATCGCCAGGGGGCACGAGCTCATCGGCGAGCCGCCGGCGACCGTCGGTGTGGCGCTCGAAGCTCGGCTCAATGCCGAAGACCCGGACATGGGGTTCACGCCCGCCCCGGGCCTCGTCGAGATGCTGCGGCTGCCGGTCGGCCCGGGGCTGCGCATCGACACCGGGATCGAGGAGGGTGATGCGGTCGCCGCCGAGTTCGACTCGATGGTGGCGAAGGTCATCGCCTACGGGCGGGACCGCGACGAGGCGATCGGCAGGTTGGGCCGGGCGCTCAGCCAGATGCGCGTCCTCGTCCGCAACGGTGCGAGCAACAAGGCCTTCCTCCAGTCGCTGCTCACCCACCCCGACTTCGTGTCCTCGAACATCGACGTCGCGTGGGTGGACCGGCTCACCGCCGAGGGCGACGGCGCAGATCGCACGTACGCCGCGGTTGCCCTGATCGCCGCCGGGATCGCGGCCTACCGCGCCCACATCGCCCTGGAGCTGAAGGCCTTCCGCGCCTCCGCGGCTCGGGGGAGACCAGAGGTCGACGACGCCGTGGGCCACAAGGTGGAGCTGCGGTACGGCGGCGAGCGCTACTCGCTGACCGTGGGTCGCATCGGCCCCGAGCTGTGGCGCATCGTGGTCGACGACGCCGTCGTCGAAGTCACCGTCGAGGACTTGGGGAGGGCCGGGTTCCGGCTGCGGACCCACGACCAGCCGTATCGGGTGCTCACCGCGAGCCACGGCGCAACCCACTACGTCGAGGTCGAGGGCGTCGCCCACCGCATCACCCACGACGAGGGTGGCATCATTCGCGCCCCGTCGCCCGCCGTCGTCGTCTCCCTCCCGGTCGCCGCAGGGGACCGTATCAATCCCGGCGACCGCCTCGCCGTGATCGAGGCCATGAAGATGGAGACGTCGCTCACCGCCGAGTTCGCCGGCACCGTCCGCGAGGTGCTCGTGCGCGAGAACGTGCAGGTGGGTCCGGGGACCCCGCTCCTCATCATCGACCCGAGCGACCACGGCGACGAGCGGCTCACCGCACGGGTGGACTTCGCACCGCTCGCCACCCGCAGTGATGCCAGCCATCTGCGCTGTCAGCACTACCTGTCTGAGTTGCGGTCCTTGCTGCTCGGCTGGGACATCACGCCCGAGCGGCTCGAGTCGCTCGTGGCGCCGGAAGGACCGCTGTGCGCCGACCCGCCGGATGAGGCTGCGTTGCGAGCGACAGAGGACGAGGTGCTCGGCATCTTCGTCGACATCATCTCGCTCTTCCGCCGCAACCCCATCGACGAGGAGCTCGCCGACACGCGACGCAGCAGCGAGGAGTACCTGTTCAGCTATCTCCGCAACCTCGACTCGCGCGGCGACGGTCTGCCGGCGGGCTTCGTGGAGCGCATCACGCGCACCGTCGGCCACTACGGCATCACCAGCCTCGCTCCGACCCCGGAGCTCCAGGCCGTGCTGCTGCGCATTGCCAAGTCCTACTCCCGCATGGCCCGCCAGACGCCGCCGATCTTGCGCGTCCTCGAGGACCGGCTGGAGCACGGGTCGCTGCGCGCCGACCTCCCTTTCCGGGCCTTGCTCGAGCGGCTCATCCTCCAGACCCGTGGCCGGTACNNCGCGCCGAGCGGATCACCTCCCTGGTCAACTGCACGCAGCCCCTCATGCCGCTGATCTCGCGCTGGTTCGCAGGTGCCGCCCCCGAGGTGCGCCAGACCCTCCTCGAGGTGATGACCCGCCGCTACTACCGGATTCGCGACCTCGGCGAGTTCACCCCGATCACCATCGACGGGCACCCGTTCGCCGTGTCCGATTACGAGCACGAAGGCACCCGTATCCACGTGGTGAGCGCCCAGGCCCAATACGACGAGCTCACCGAGGTTGCCAGGGCGATGCGTCCCATCGTCGACGGCATCCCCACGGAGCACGACATGGTCGCCGACATCTTCGTCTGGCGGCCCNNGCCTATCGCGAGGAGTCGCTCTACCGCGACCTGCACCCGATGATGGCGAAGCGGCTCGAGCTGTGGCGCCTCGACAACTTCAACATCAAACGGCTCCCCACCCTCCAGGACATCTACCTCTTCCACGGCGTCGCCAAGGACAACCCCCGCGACGAGCGACTCTTCGCCCTCGCCGAGGTACGCGACCTCACACCGATTCGTAACGAGGCCGGCAAGGTCGTGCGCATCCCCGAGTTCGAGCGCGTGTACCGCGAGACGCTCGGCCCGATGCGGCGTTTCCAGCTCCACCGCCCGCCGCATCGCCGGTTGTGGTGGAACCGGGTGCTGCTCTACGTGTGGCCGGTGCTGGAGCTCGACGAGGACGAGATCGCCGGTCTCGTCGACCGGCTGGCCCCTGACACCGAGGGTCTCGGGCTGCAGCGCGTCTCCGTGCGGGTGCGGGTGCGGACACCAACGGGGAAGATCAAGGCGCGCATGCTCGAGATCAGCAATCCGAGCGGCCGGGAGGTCCAGTACCGATTCCGGAAGCTGTCGCACCGGCCCATCCACCCGCTGCGCCCCTACGACCAGGCGGTGGTGCGGCTGCGGCGACGCGGCCTCACCCACCCGTACGAGCTGATCCGGATGCTGGCGCCGAGCAGCGTCGAGTCGCGAGCCGGGTTCCCGGCCGGCGAGTTCATCGAGCACGACCTCGAGAACGGCCGGCTCGTTCCCGTCGTCCGCGGGCGCGGCGAGAACACCGCGAACGTCATCGTCGGTGTGGTGAGCAACATCACGCTGCGCTACCCCGAGGGAATGGCGCGGGTGGCCATCTTGAGCGACCCCACCCGCGGGATGGGCAGCCTCGCCGAGGCCGAATGCAGCCGGATCAACACCGCCCTCGACCTCGCCGAGGAGATGGGTGTCCCGGTGGAGTGGTTCGCGGTGTCCGCCGGCGCCCTCATCTCGATGGACAGCGGCACCGAGAACATGGACTGGATCGGCAGGGTGCTGCGCCGCATCATCGAGTTCACCCAGGCGGGTGGCGAGATCAACATCGTCGTCGGCGGGATCAACGTGGGTGCGCAACCGTACTGGAACGCCGAGGCGACGATGCTGATGCACACGAAGGGCATCCTCGTGATGACACCGGCCAGTGCGATGGTTCTCACCGGCAAGGAAGCCCTCGACTACTCGGGCGGCGTTTCGGCCGAGGACAACCAGGGCATCGGCGGCTACGAGCGCATCATGGGACCCAACGGCCAGGCGCAGTACTTCGCCTCGGATCTCGCCGAGGCCTGCCGCATCCTCCTCCAGCACTACGAGTACTCGTACGTCATGCCCGGTGAGCGTTTTCCGAGGCCGGCCAAGACTGACGACCCGTTCGATCGGGACGTGTCGTCATCCCCGCACGGGGGTGAGTTCGCAACGATCGGCGGCGTCTTCTCCGACACCGAGAACCCGGGCCGGAAGAAGCCCTTCGAGATGCGCAAGATCATGGAGGCCGTCGTCGACGCCGACCTACCCACGCTCGAACGCTGGTACGGCATGCAGGACGCCGAGACCTCGATCGTGTGGGACGCCTACCTCGGTGGCAGGCCGGTGACGCTGATCGGATTCGAATCGAAGCCGATGCCCCGCCTCGGCGCCGTCCCGGCAGATGGCCCGGCACAGTGGACGTCCGGCACCCTCTTCCCCCGCTCTTCGAAGAAGACGGCGCGCGCCATCAATGCCGCAAGCGGCTCGCGACCCGTCGTCGTCCTCGCCAACCTGTCCGGCTTCGACGGCTCCCCCGAGTCGATGCGGCGCTGGCAGCTCGAGTACGGGGCAGAGATCGGCCGCGCCATCGTCAACTTCGAGGGGCCGCTCGTGTTCTGCGTCGTGTCCCGCTATCACGGCGGCGCATTCGTGGTGTTCTCGCAGACCCTGCACGACAACATGGAGGTGGCGGCGGTGGCCGGCAGCCACGCCTCGGTCATCGGCGGCGCTCCGGCGGCTGCGGTGGTGTTCGCCCGCGACGTCCAGCGCCGCACCGACGCCGACCCCCGGGTGGTGGAGCTCGAACGGCTCGCCGGCGCCGCGACGGGGAGCGAGAAGGCCCACTTCCTCGAGGAGCTCGAGGCGATGCACGAGGTCGTCCGCTCCGAGAAGCTCGGCGAGGTCGCCGACGAGTTCGACTCCATCCACAGCGTCGAACGGGCGCTCGAGGTCGGATCGGTGCACCGCATCATCCCCGGCGCCACTCTCCGGCCCTACCTCATCGAGGCGGTTGCCCGCGGCATCGCCCGCGAGCACGAGCGCGCCGGCGAGCCGCAGTGAGCGAGACGCCCACGGGAGTGTGGCACTCGGCCGGCATGCACGACATGGCCGAAGGCACGGGTTGGCTCGACGACCAGCTCTCCGCCCGGCTCGCCCGCATGCCCTACACGAAGCGCCGGGAGGAGGCGCGTCTCGGTCGCTGGACGGCGAAGACCGCCGTGGCCGCCGTGCTCGGCCTCGACCCTGCCGATCAAGCCGCCATTCGAGATGTGGTGATCCGCAACGCCCCCGACGGCGCCCCCGAGGCGTTCTGGGGGGAGCGCCCGGCGGGGGTCACCATCGCGATGACCGACCGCGCCGACTGGGCGGTGTGCGCCGTCGCCCCCGCCGATGTGCGCATCGGCTGCGACCTCGAGGTCGTAGAGCCGCGCAGCGAGGCGTTCGTTCGTGACTACTTCACGCCTGCGGAGCGCGAGCTGGTCGATGCCGGCGACCACGACCTGCTCGCCAACCTCGTGTGGTCCGCCAAGGAGAGCGCCCTCAAGGTGCTGCGCACCGGCCTGCGTCGCGACACTCGCACCGTCGAGGTCGTCCTCGGCGACGACGGCGACAACGGGTGGCACGCGCTCACCGTGCTCTCCGCCGAGGGCGGTCGCTTCCCAGGCTGGTGGGTTCGCTACGGGGAGTTCGTCCTCACCGTCGCCACGTCACGGCCGGCGCCGCCGCCCACGAGCATCCGGCAGCCTCCACCGCTGGCCACGGCGACGCCGACCCACTCCTGGATGGAGGACCCGCTGCCGGGCCGGTGAAGCCCGACCCTCGGGGTGTCTGGTTCGTGGCGGATGACCGCGAGACCCACGGGTCGTGCGGGAGGGCGCGGTCTGAATGCCACCCCCACCGACGGAGATGACGGGCCCGAAGGACCCGTCTGCGCCAC
>DKBA01000016.1 GCA_002450985.1 Acidimicrobiia bacterium UBA6912 | reverse complement strand
TCCCCGTCCTGCTCGAGGTAGCTGAGCGTGAGGTCTGGGAAAGGCTGACCGATGAGGGGAGAATCGACGAGACGGGGGTCGTGGCCGAACCGGCCGGTGAACACGTACCCCATGACGACCACGACGAGCAGGATGCCCATGATGGCGAACCATGTCGCCCGGCCCCGCACCCTGCGGCGCGGTGTCGACTCTTCGAAGGCGGTGTCCGTCATGGTGTGGCACCCGACCGGGCTTCTTCGAGTGCGGCCTCGAGTTGCCCGACGACGTCGGAGGAGAGATTGCTGAGCTCCAACGCAGCCTCCAGCTGAGGGACGGCGGCCTCGGCATCACCGAGGCCGTAGAGCGTGACGAATCCGAGGAACAACGTCGCCTCTGCGTTCGCCGGTTCGATGCGCAGGCTGGCTTGGATGTACTGCTCGGCCTCCTGCGGCAGGTCCGTCACGTAGGCCATCCAGCCGATCCGGGCGAGGGCCTGACTCTCGTGCATGGGATCGCTGGCGTTCTCGGCGATGTACAGGTAGTGGTCGAGTGCGGCGCTGTAATCCTCCGCCTCGAAGTACCGGTTGGCGAGCGCGACGCGCATGGCGATGATGTCGGGGTTGGCAGCGATGACGGCTTCCAGTTGCTCGTTGCTGACGGTGGCCGGATCGACGGTGAGGTCGCCGGGACCAGACGCGACGGCCGGTCCGACGTCCTCGGATGCGGTGCCACGAGCGGCGAGGGCTATGGCAACGGTGAGCACACCCATGGCGAGGAGCGACCACAGCAGCACGGCACGCGGCGAGCGGCGCCGCCGTGTTCCGTCTGCCACGGCGCCGGCCGGAGGCGTCGCCTCCTCCGCGGGTTCGGGATCGGGCTCGGCCGTGTCGCTCAGTCGTGCATCGATGGAGTCGAGCTCCGCCCGATATGCGGCGCGCAACCGGTCTGCGGTCTCCGGGGCGATCTCGCCGACGTCCACCTGAGCATCGAGCTCCTCGAGGTCGCGGCTGACCAGGTCACGGCGTTCGACGAGCCGGCCGCGGTCGCCACCCATCACTTCACCACCGGAGTCCTGGTGGAGCGGCGCCGAGACAGGATCATCCACACCCCACCGATCACCGCGGCGACCGGAAGCAGCCACACGACGAGTGTCTTCCCTGCGAACGGCGGATCGAGGAGAATGGCCTCGCCGAACCTGGCCCGGAAGTACGAGACGATCTGCCCATCCGTCTCCCCGGCGGCGACCTTCTCCTCCAGCACCTCCATCATGGCCTTGGCCGTAGGTGACGGGGAGTCGATGATCGCCTCACCCTGGCACACCGGACACTTGATCGAGGAACCGAGTCTGGCGATGCGGTCCTCTTGTCGAGGACTGCCGATCACGAAGCCGGCGACGACGACGACCGTGAGGATGGCAGTCACGATCCAACCGATCAGCGTGCGCGGATTGCGAGCCATCGCAGCGGTGTCAGCCAACGGGGACCTTCTCCCTCGCAGGTTTCCGAACGAGCCTCGACCACAAGACGGCGAGCCCCGTCATCAAGCCGCCCAGCCAGATGAGCCAGATGAAGGGGAACCACCACACGCCGAGCCGCACCCCGTTCGCGTCGATGCTCTTCAGCGAGAGGTACAGGTCGCCCGTCCACGATTCGTCGACGGATGGCGTAGCCACCGATTGGGAAGACGTGCCGTACTGGTTCAGCCGAGGCTCCTCTTGGCCCAGGACGCGTCCGTTGCGGCTCACCTCGACTTGGGCCCCAACGACGAATCGGTGCGGCTCCTCCCTCGTGAACTGGCCGACGTAGGTGATGTCGTAACCCGCCACCGACGCCGTCTCGCCCGTGGCGAGGACGACTTCGGCCTCGACGCTCAGGTTCGCCGAGATGCAGATGCCGAGGGCCACCACCGCCACCCCGAAGTGCGATATCTGCCCACCCCAGTAGCCCGTGTCGTTCCGCATGACTCGCAGCGCCGACCGGGGCATGGACATCTCCCAGCTCTTCGACGCGGATCTCGCCGAGACGTAGAGGTTCCGCAGGATCGCCGCCATGACGAAGACGGCCAACAGGATCCCGAGCAGCAGGAACCGGTTCCTGTAGCTCAGCACCACGGCCACGGCCGCCGCAGCGAGGGCAATCCTGACCGGTGTGCGCAGTCGCTCCCACAAGACCGAACCCCGAGCAGCGCGCCACGGCGTCACCGGGCCGACGCCCATCGCAAGGAGGAGGGCGAACGAGAGCGGTATCGCCATGCGGTCGTAGAAGGGCCGCCCGACGCTCAGCTGATCACCCGTGAACGCTTCGACGAACATCGGGTACAGCGTGCCAACCAGGACGACGAAGGCGAACACGGTGAGCAGCAGGTTGTTGAGCAGGAACACGCCCTCGCGGCTGGCCAGGGAATCGAGGCGGGGAGACGATGCCACGAGGCCGGCCCGGGTGGCGAACAACCCGAATGACGCCACCAGGACCAGCATCAGGAACCAGAGCAACACAGGCCCGATCGCCGACTGCGTGAAACTGTGTACCGACACGATCACGCCGGAGCGGGTGAGGAACGTCCCCAAGATGGTGAGGGCAAACGTGGCGATGATCAGCACGAAGTTCCAGGCCTGGAGCATGCCACGCCGTTCTTGCACCACAGCCGAGTGCAGAAAGGCCGTCGCCGTGAGCCACGGCAGGAACGACGCGTTCTCAACAGGATCCCACGCCCAGTAGCCGCCCCAACCCAGAACCTCATATGACCAGAGCCCACCGAGCAGAATGCCGATGGTCAGGAATCCCCAGGCGATGAGGGTCCAGGCCCGGGTTCGCCTCAGCCATGTCGAACCGCTCATCCCCAGCATGAGCGCGGACATGGCGAAGGCGAAGGGCACCGCCATGCCGACGTAGCCGAGATAGAGCATCGGCGGATGGGCGGCCATCAAGATGTGGTTCTGTAGGAGCGGGTTCGGGCCTCGGCCTTCGAGCGCAGGAAAGGAGCTCGTCCATGGGAGATTCGCCGCCTCGAAGCACCCTACGGCCCCGGGCTCGACGCAGACCCGGAACGGGTTGGAGACGGTGAGCATCACCCCGAAGAAGAACGCCGTGACGAGCCCGAGCACCAAGAGGGCGCCGGCGCCAAGACGGTCCTGACCCTCGCTGCGGACCACCTGTAGGTACACCGTGTACACATACCCCGCCAGGACGAGTCCCCACAGCAAGATGCTTCCCTCGAGCGCCGCCCACCCGCTGGCGATCTTGAACAGCAGCGGTGTCGCCGAGGCCGAGTTGTTGGCGACGTACTCGATCGAGAAGTCGTTGCGAAGGATGCCCACCTCGAGTGCCGACATGGCGACGATGGCGCCCAACAGGATGCCGAGGACGGGAAGACGGAACGACCGAGGACCGACGCGAGACGTGCCGCGCATGCCCTGGTAGCCCGTGATGACGAGACCCACCGACGAGACGGCGGCGAGCAACACGGCGAGGTACCCGACGATCGCCATCATGCGCCCGCCTCACGCACTCCGCTCCGCATCGCAGCGGGCTCGTGCGGACTCGCGCCATCGCGGCCGGCGGCACGACCACGTGTCTCAGGAAGCCCCGCCATGGCGACGCCCATCGAAATCGGAGTCGGCATCATGCGCACCAAGATCGTGACGAGGATACCGCAATCGACTCCGGACGCCGTTCGCTCGCGTCACCGTCCCGCGACGCGGTCGGGCCACGCCATGCATGACGGCGAAGTATGTGGGGGGACAGCTCGACTGCGCCGCTCGACCCTGGGAGAAGCCGACCGCTCGGAGACGGTGCCTACAATGCCGCAGCTCGCAACGGGCGACGACCCAGGTGACGATGACGTACGAGGACGATGGCAAGCTGGGCTCATTGGAGTCCGCCGGCGACAACGGCGGCGACGAAGAAGGAGCCGCCCCCGACCCTGAGCGTCGACGCTTTCTGATCGTCGGGATCACCGCCATCGGCTGCGGGATCGCAACCGCCATCGGAGTACCGGCCGCGATCTACGTCACCGGAAGCGCACGGGCGACCGGCGCCGAGCAGGCCTGGATCCGCCTCGGATCTGCGACCTCGGTCGAACCGGGAGCGCCGCCGACCTTGATGAAGGCGACCGTGTCCAGGCGCAGCGGCTACCGGGTCGAGGAGCAGGAAGTCTCTGTGTTCGTCACGACGGGAAACGGGACGGACTTCCTGGTGCTCTCCAACATCTGTACCCACCTGGGATGTCGCGTGCGTTGGGTCGAGGACCAGGACGGGTTCTTCTGTCCCTGCCACAACGCCGTGTTCGGGCCTGAAGGCGACGTGCGGCAGGGTCCGCCGCCGCGGCCCCTCGACCGGTACGAGTCCATGGTCGAGGACGGGCAGCTGTACTTCAAGGAGGGATGACGTGGCGTCCAGACTCGGCAACTGGCTCGACGAGCGAACAGGTTGGCGAGGTGACTGGACGGCCGTCTTCCTGCGGAAGATCCCGAAGGTCAACTGGGCCTACACGCTGGGGAGCGCAACCCTTTTTGCGCTCATCCTTCAGTTCGTGACCGGGATCTTGCTCACCCTGTACTACGTTCCGGACCCCGAGCAGGCGTATGCGAGCGTCGACTACATCACGAACGAGTTGCCGCTCGGGTGGCTGATTCGCGGCCTTCACCACTGGGGGGCCAGCGCCATGGTGCTGCTCGTCATCCTCCACATGGTCAGAGTCATCATCTACGGGGCCTACAAGTACCCACGGGAGGTGACCTGGCTCACCGGGGTGGTACTCATGCTGGTGACCTTCGCCTTCGGATTCACCGGCTACCTGCTGCCGTGGGACCAGCGGGCGTTCTGGGCGACGGTCGTCGGCACCGAGATCGGCGCCGTCGTACCGCTGATCGGGGACTGGCTGAAGGAGCTCATGCTGGGGGGACCAGAGATCTCGGGGCTGACCCTGACCCGGTTCTTCGGCGCCCATGTGTGGGTCCTGCCGTCGGTCATCCTGCTGCTCGTCGGCATCCACATCTTCCTGGTCATCCGGCACGGCATCTCCGCTCCCCCGAAACGGAACAACTGAGCGATGAACAAGGAAGAGCAAGAGAAGTACCTCGAGGAGTACGCCGAGGCCAAGAAGAAGGGCGTTCCCTTCTTCCCCGACGTGGTCTTCAAGGACGCCGTGATCGCGTTGGTCGTGTTCATTGTCGTCGTCGCCCTCGCCACCTTCGCCAAGGCGAGCCTCGAGGAGATCGCCGACCCGAGCGACTCGAGCTACACCCCCCGGCCCGAGTGGTACTTCTTGTTCCTCTTCCAACTTCTCAAGTACTTCCCCGGCGACCTCGAGGTCGTAGGCGTCTTCATCATCCCAATGATCGCCCTCACGTTCCTCGTCATCCTGCCGTGGACGGACAAGTCGACCCGGCGCCACTGGTCGGGACGACCCGTGGTCACGTCGATCACGGTCTTCCTGCTCGCCGGAGCGCTGTTCCTCACTTGGCAAGCGTTCACCGCACCGGCCCCTCCCGCCGCCGCGGGCGCGCCCGGTGACGAGACGGCGGCGCTGTACGCGGCCAATTGCGCCGGGTGCCACGGCTCGATGGTCGCCGTGAAACCCGGCCATGATCTCTTCGCCATCATCGAAGGCGGGACGCACGACGGCATGCCGGCGTGGAACTCCGACCTCTCGGCAGCCGAGATCGATGCGCTGGTTGGCTTCATACTCTCACCGGACGGACACGAGCTCTACGTCGCCAACTGTGCCGAATGCCACGAGCTGCAGTCGCTCACCGAGGCGGACGCCATCGAGCTTCGCCGGGCGCTGGACGAGGGCCTCGCCTATCCCCCCCACGCCGACCTGGGAATCCCCGAGTGGGACCAGGCGCTGAGCGCATCCGCCCAAGCGCAGCTGCTCAACTTCCTGACCGCCCCGGACGGGCAGCGGCTGTGGACCCAGGAGTGTGCGAGCTGCCATGGCCAATCCGTTTCCTACGGTGGTGATCGCGGCCAGCTCGAGGACATCATCCGTTTCGGTGGAGGACATCTCGAGATGCCGGCCTTCGAGGAGGCCCTCGACCCAGAGGACGTCACCAGGCTGGCGATGTACGTCACGGATCCTCCGTCGGCGCCCGAAGGCGCCGCGCTGTTCGGTCGATACTGCGCCACGTGCCACGCGACTCGTGTTCCGCCGGCCGACGACTTCGAGGCGGCGCGGGCGGCGATCGCGCTGGGCGGCGCGCACGAGGACATGCCGGTGTGGGGCGAGATCCTCACCGATGACCAGATCGATGCCCTCGTCGACTATGTCCTGACGGCGGCCCAGCTCCCCGACCTCGGCGCGGCCCAACGGCTCTACCTGCAGAACTGCTCATCGTGTCACGGCGATCAGGGCGAGGGAGGCCCCAACCCCGCCCGGACGGGAGACATCATCGCGCCCATCTCGACCGCCGAGTACCTGTCGACGAGGGACGATGCGACGCTGCGGGCAATCATCTCGCAAGGACAGCCGAACTTCGGAATGTCGCCGTTCGGCGACACGTTCGGGGGACCGCTCACGAGCGAGCAGATCGACCTCCTGGTTGCGTTCATGCGGGCGTGGGAGGCGAATCCTCCGGTAGAGCTGCCTCCAGAGGTACCGGGCGCACCGAGCAGCAGTGAGGATGCCGCCACGTTGTTCGCGAACCTGTGCTCGCAATGCCACGGCGCTTCGGGCGAGGGAGGCATCGGCACGAAGTTCGGACCAGCGTGGCAAGCCTCGAAGACGGACCAGGAGATCTTCAACGACATCAACCTCGGCCACGAAGCGACGGCGATGATCGCATGGGGTGAGATCCTGACCTCCCAGCAGATCGACGACCTGGTGACGTTCATCCGGGCACTCCGTGGCGAGCCCACCGACAGCGGGCCGCTGACGTACGTCGGCGTGGTCAAACCGATCTTCGACGCCTACTGCAATGCCTGCCATGGGACGAGCGGGGGTTGGACCGGGACGAGCTTCCGCGAGGCCCTGACATCGGGCGACAACGGTCCGACGATCATCCCAGGAGACCCGGACAACAGCAGGTTGGTGCAGTCGCTCATCGGGACGCATCCGGATGGCCTCGTGATGCCCCCGTCCGTCAAGATGAGCCCGGCCGACATCCAGCAGATCATCGACTGGGTGGCAGCGGGGGCGCCCGAGCGATGACCCACAGGACCGCGGCGTGCGCTCCCGAGCCACACCGAATCGCAGGAACCGCCGGCTGTCGCTGAAGGCGGGCCTCGCCTGCTACACGACGATCACGACCTTGCCCTGGGCGTGCCCCGATCCGGCGTGAGCTATGGCAGCGCCGGCGTCGGCCAACGGGTAGGTGGCTCCCACGACCGGCGTGACCGTACCGCCCTCGATGAGTTCGGCGAGGGTCTCGAGGTCCTCCCGCTTGGCGATCGACAGGAACGGCCGCAGCTTCTGGCTCACGAAGGGCGACACCGCCCGCGCCCCAAGGATGCGGCCGACGCTGCCGAACCACGGGCCACCCACCCCGCTGTTCGGGATCAGCGTTCCGTTCCGGTTCACGACCCGCCGGCGTTCGGCCAGCGACCGGTTGTCGGCCATGTCGAGGATCACGTCGTACCGCTCGTCGCCCTCCGTGAACTCATCCACGGTGTAGTCGATCACGTGGTCGGCGCCGAGGGAGCGCACGAGCTCGATGTTCGGCGTGCTGCACACCCCCGTGACCTCGGCTCCGAGCGCCTTGGCGATCTGGACGGCGAAGCTGCCGATGCCACCGGAGGCGCCGTTCACGAGCACCTTCTGCCCGGCCCGGAGCTTGGCGACGTCTCGCATCGCCTGCAGGGCGACGCATCCGGCCATCGCGATACCTGCGGCGTGTTCGAAGGTGGTGGCGGTGGGCTTCGTAACCAGGTGATCGGGGGGAACGGACACGTACTCGGCGAACGTCGCCGTGCCCCACCCGAAGACCTCGTCGCCCGGTCGGAGCGCCGTCACTTGCGCACCCACCTCGGTGACGACCCCGGCGACATCCGTACCGCGAATGCCCTTGCGGGGGGCACGCAGCCCGTATCCGGCCCGCATGATGTAGGGCATCCCCATGGTCATCGACCAGTCGGCCCAGTTGGCACCTGCCGCGTGCACGCGGACCAGCACGTCCCGGTCGCCCGCCTCGGGCTCCGCCACGTCTTCGAGGGCGATGACCACCTCCGGTGGACCGTACTCGTGATGGACTGCAGCCTTCATGGCGCTCCTCGCTGGGTGCGAACCATGGTGGCCCCATCCACCCGCAGGTCACTAGGG
>DKBA01000297.1 GCA_002450985.1 Acidimicrobiia bacterium UBA6912 | reverse complement strand
TCGACATCGCCCCCCGTGCCGTGATCACGTGGATGCCCGACGTGGTCGCCGCGGTCGTCGCCGACCACGGCGGCGTCGAGGTGCACCGCTTCTCGGTGGAGAGCGCCGACTTCCCGGTGTGGCAGGTCGAGTGGGAGGGCACGCCGCTCGTCGTGGCTCTGGCCGGCGTCGGGGCCCCGCTGGCGACGCTGGTCTTCGAGATGCTGATCGCCCTCGGCTGCCGCACCTTCGTCGCCTGCGGATCGGCGGGCGGGTTGGTGCCCGACGGCGCCCCGGGCACCGTGGTCGTGCCAGACGGCTCGATCCGTGACGAGGGCGTCTCGTATCACTATGCCCCCGCCGCTCGCGTCGCCCGCCACGATGCGGGGATGCAGCAGCGGGTGCGGGCCGCATGCGCGGCCGCCGGGCTGGTCGTGCGGACGGGGTTGACATGGACCACGGATGCGCTGTTCAGGGAGACGCCGGCGCTCGTCGCCGCCCGGGTCGACGGGGGATGTCTCGCCGTCGAGATGGAGGCGGCGGCCCTGGCGACCGTGGCGGCGTTCCGCGGCGTCCGCCTCGGCTATGCGGTGTACGTGGCGGACACGCTGCACGGAGACGAGTGGGACGCAACCCGGCTCGTCACTCCCGACGCCGCCTTCCGGCGGCGCCTGTTCGCCGCTGCGGCCTCGGCCTGCCTCGCCGGCTGAGTCAGGCGTCCCGGCCCAGGTCTTCGGGCTCGGCGATGATCCCCGCCGTCATCAGCGTCTCCGTCGCCGATCGCGCCTCCTCCACCTTGGCGTACGCCCGCCTGCGCAGCTCATCGGCCTGGATGTCGAGGCGGGCGATGCCCTGGCGCTGCGCCTCTGCGCCTACGGCCATGGCGATCTTCGGCACCACCTCCCACTCGCTCATCGTGGGCAGGATGTGGTCGTCCGACACNNCCCCGGAACACGCCGGGGAAGGCGAGCGAGTTGTTCACCTGATTGGCGTAGTCCGAGCGGCCCGTGGCGGCGATATGAGCGCCGGCCGCCATGGCGACGTCGGGGTAGATCTCCGGGACGGGGTTGGCGCAGGCGAACACGATGGCATCCGGCGCCATGCGTCCGATCCACTCGGGCCGGATGACGTCGCCCGCGGAGCTGGAGAAGGCGAGGCAGACGTCGGCGCCGTCGAGCGCGGCGGCGATGCCGCCGGTACGGCCGTCGAGGTTGGTCTGGACGGCGACGCGCCACTTGTCGGGGAAGTCGTCGTGGAGCCTGCCGAGGTCGGCCCGCCCGGCGTGGAGGGTGCCCTGCGTGTCGACGGCGACGATGTTGGCCGGCGCCACGCCGAAGCGGGTGAGCAAGCGGAAGTTGGCGACGTTGGCGGCGCCCATGCCGATCATGGCGATCTTCGCCGCGGCGATGTCCTTCCCGACCAGATCCAGCGCGTTGATGAGGCCGGCCAGCACGACCGTGGCGGTGCCCTGCTGATCGTCGTGCCACACCGGGATGTCGAGGAGGAGGCGGAGCCGGTCGAGGATCTCGAAGCACTTCGGCTGGGCGACGTCCTCGAGGTTGATGCCGCCGAAGGCGGGGGCGATGCGCTCGACGGTCTCGACGATGCCGTCGACGTCGTGGACGCTGAGGCAGA
This sequence comes from Acidimicrobiia bacterium UBA6912, assembly GCA_002450985.1. Classification (GTDB taxonomy): domain Bacteria; phylum Actinomycetota; class Acidimicrobiia; order Spongiisociales; family UBA5794; genus UBA6912. The sequence goes on along the minus strand of DKBA01000297.1, from coordinate 3,366 downwards.
TCGGCACCGCGTCGACGCCGCCGAGGTACTTGAAGAGCATCGCCTTGCCTTCCATCACCGGCAGGCCGGCGAGCGGGCCGATGTCGCCAAGCCCGAGGATGCGGCTGCCGTCGGTGACGATGGCGATGCGATTGCCCTTCCCCGTCTCCTCGAACACGAGGTCGGGGTCCTTCACGATGGCCCGGCACGGCTCGGCGACCCCCGGCGTGTACCAGACGGCGAAGTCCTCGGCGCCATGGATGGGCACCTTGGGCAGGACCTGTACCTCGCCGTGGTAGCGGCCCAGCCATTCGAGGGCCTTCTCGCTCGGTGTCACCTTCGGGATCGTGCGGCCGGTCATGGCACCTCCTCTGCCAGGTGACATCGTCGGCCCATCAGCCACGGAGAAGCAGGGGCGGAGGAACCTTCGTCGTCACGATGGCGCAGGGCCGATCGGCCCCGGGGGAGCTTCGGCGCCGCCACTACACTCCGGCCCAGGTCAGGGCGTTTAGCTCAGTTGGGAGAGCGCTTCCCTTACAAGGAAGAGGTCGGCGGTTCGAGCCCGTCAACGCCCACTAGCCGAGAGCCGTTGCGGCGCAGCGGATACCGTTGCAGCGCAAGGCGTTCGGCGTTTCGGGTGCTGTCACCTCTTGCCGTGCGTGATAGTCCGAAATCGCCGGGTCATGCGGACACCCTGCGGACACCCCCCAGGGCCGTACGGTCCACTCGAATTGGGGCTTTCGACAGGGTCTTGCGGAAGGTCCAGCGCCCTTTGCCGGATGCGCCGTCTCCACCAGGAGTCTCTTCGCTTGCTTGATTCCCATCCCAGCAGATCTTGGCCCATCAGTGCGTTGACCTTGTCCTCGATCGTGAGGATTCGCGCCGCGCACCGCTTGATCCCGGATGCGAACCACCACCACGCCGTGACGGCAGCTAGGAGCGACAAGACTCCGACCCCGCTCTGAAGCCGAGGCTCACGTTTCGAATTCCTGCGATCGTAGCGACTAGCGCGAGGAACCCGAGTAGCTCAAACCGGGAGCGAACGCGAGCCAGGATCTCGGCCCTCAGGGTGACGTACTCGCGGAGCAGCACCTCGACAGCAAGCCTCTGGGGTTGGTCGGTCGCTAAGCCGAGAGGTTCCGCACTCACCCCTTCGACCTTGCCAGCGGTACGGCGAAGCCCCGCGCCTACTGTTGAGTCACCGTGCCCGTCGGTGGCGCAGATGGCTCGACCGTCTGGAGTCGAAGCCAGTGCAGCACTTCGTCCCGGAAGAACCGCAGGTTCCTCCCCACCAATAGGCGGGGATCTCGCCGCGCTTCACCCGGGAGCGGACGACCTCGGCGGTTGAGCCCAGCATGTCGGCGACCTGGTTGGCGTTCAGCGTCGGCGGGCACCGGTCCCTATGGCCGGCGATGATCTGGTCGAAGTCAAGGGGCATGGGCAGGCATCGTAGAGCGCCGGTCAACCCGACGATCGGCGTTCCTTGAGACAGGGAACCGGCGTTCTTCTGACATAGGGAATCGGCAAGCCGGTCCCGTGTCCACCCGTACGGCGTGGCCGGCCTCAGCGGCAGAGCACGAAGTCACTACGGCGGCGTTCGAGTGTGGCCCCTTGATATCCGGACGACGCCAAGCATGGAACGTCATGCGCCGAGATCCTGCTGCTTTGAGGGTCGCCTCGCGGTTATGGGCCACGTCGAGGATGTTGCCCACGAGACCACCTGCCCGCGGCCGAGTGACAGAGGCCGTCTGGCAGTCGGCCCTCCCCGGTCTGCCCGATATACCGCATCGCCGTGATCCGCAGCTCTGAGCCGGGCACGTTGGCAGAGGCGATGACGCGATAGCCGCGGCGTCGGTAGAAGCCGACGTTCTCGTCGGTCTCGGTGTCGAGCGCGCGCGGCAGCTTCAGCCTGTCTGCCCAGGCATGCCCTGCCGCCAGGAGCCGGGTCGCGAGCCCCTGCCGTCGCCAACCGGGCAGCGTCCCCAGGGTATCGAGGTACACGTGCTCGTCCGGGCGGGAGGCTCGGCGCAGCAAGCGCATCACCTCCGCGAGTCGATCCAGCCGCTCGAGTGCCTCCGGCGGGAGCGGCGGTGAGGCGGCGACGGTGGTGTGCGACCGCGCCGGTGCCGGACCCTCCAGCGCAGGGCGCCGCAGCCAGACCGCGACCGCGACGACCGGATTCCCGAGGGCGTCGACCCGGCCCTCGTCGAGGGCCCGCTCGATGAGCCAGCGATAGTGGCGTCGGCCGTGGTCGAGGCGCTCGATCGGGTCGGGGATGAGGAAGCTCCCCACCGGATCGTCGTGCATGACTTGCGCGAGCACGTCGGCCGCCTCGCCGACGTGGCCGATATCGATCGGGACCACCTGCACGCCACGAACGCTAGGACACTAGAGNNCACGACGTCGGTCGCCCGAGTGGCGGTGTCCTTCGCCGCGGTCGACGGCGTCGAGGTCGCCCGCCTCGAGGTGGCAGCGAGCCCCGAGCCCGTCTAGCCAAGACGACGAAGACCAACGAAGCGTTCTACGTCGGCATCAGCAACTCAACGCGAGAACTGTCACCCAGCGAGACGGTCAAGTACGTCAGCGAGCACTGGACCCCACGCGAGCGACATGCTTCTGATTGAGCCCACCACTAGCCCCGTCCACGAAACTCGGCCGGCGCCGCTGTGTCGACGTTCAACGTGTAGATGATCTCGCCTTCGTGCTCGACCACCTTCGTCGGGACACCGGGCCCGAGGACCTTGATGATGAGATTGAGGGCACCGAGGGCGCCCGGTGCATTGAACTCACGGAGGTAGTCGCCGGGATGCACCGGGTCGGGGACGGGCTTCCCGTGATAGTTTGTGGCGTTCCCCGTTTGCACATCTCCAGGACTTCGACCGCCTGCTGTATCACCCAGTCGGCGTCGATGCTGAGCCGTTCGGATCGCTCGGCCCGGCGTTTGCGGATTGCGGCGGCGACGTCGGGACGGCGCNNCCCGGGTGTCCGCAGGAGTCCGCGGCGAGTCTGCCGGCATGCAAGATCGAGGCGCGTCACCGTCCGGATGCTCTCGGATGTCTTGGGTAGGCCGACCACCGCGCGACCTTCCACATCTGCTCCGGATCGCCGGACCCCAATCAGGCTGCGGAGCCGATCAACATCCCCGACCTGGAGGCCCGCGAGTTCGCCAATGCGGAGGCCTCCGAAGGCACCCTTGAGCACTCCGGTGGCGATAGTCTTCGCAGTGATGGCCGACGGCATGACAACCGACGAGATACTGGCCGATCTGCCGGACCTCGAGGCCGAGGACATTGCCGAGTCAGAAGGTCTTGGGCATGAACACGACCAGAACGAGACTCGCACCGAGCACGACGACTGCTGATGTGAACAGCACGACGCGAGCCCGCA
>DKBA01000097.1 GCA_002450985.1 Acidimicrobiia bacterium UBA6912 | reverse complement strand
GATCATCCCGGGATCGACGTGAAGGTGGCGACGCCGGTCACGCGGTCCAATCTGGGCGACGTCCCCAACATCGCCCTGCTCCTCGACGGGTGGGCGCGCCGCCTCCCGGGACGGCTCTTCTACAACGTCTTCCAGGCCTTCCCCCGCTCCATGGCTCCCACCGTGGACTGGCCGCAGATGATCGTCACCGACGACGAGTTCGCCGCCCTCCGCACCGAGGTAGAAGCGACGCCACACGCCTACCGCATCAACTGGCTCGGCCACGAGACCCTCGATCGGCTGTATGCCATGGTGTTCCCCGACGGGACCCTCACCGTTCCCTCCGGCGGCGAGTTCCGCAACTACGGCCCTTTTCTCGAGATCGACGACGTCACCGAGCTCCTCGATCGCACCGACTTCGACGCGCCGAAGCACCACCGCCACGCCGAGGGCTGGAGCCGGTCTCCATGAGGATCGGCGCACCGTTCCCGCCACCCCGACCCACCCGAGCGCACGTCTCACGTCCCGTGTCGGCCCCGGGCACCGCGGGCGGCCGACGATGGACCTCCCCCCGAGGATGACGATTCGGCCGTCATGAGCAGAGGCGACGAGGGCAGGCCGCCCGCGTCGCCGGCTGCGTCGAGCCATCTGGCACTGTCCCCGGCCTCCCCCTCGAGGCACGATGGCGGCATGGAGGCATCCGATGCGATGGGTCGTCATGGGACTGGTGGTCGCGCTGGTTGCGGGGTGCGGGACGGACCCCGCAACGGTCACGACGGATGTGGGAGCAGACGTGGGCGCCCTCATCGAGCTGCCTGAGCCGAGACGCGTGGGCGATCACTCACTGGAAGAGGCGCTCGCTGCCCGCCGCTCGATCCGTGACTTCTCGGCTGAGCCGCTCGACGACGCCGAGCTGTCCCAGCTGCTGTGGGCCACCCAGGGAGTGACTGCGGAGCGAGGCGGGAGGACAGCGCCGTCGGCCGGCGCGCTGTACCCCCTCGAGATCTACCTGGTCACCGCACAGGGCTGGTTCCACTACGCACCCAACGGTCATCACCTCGTGGAAGTGGGAGTCGGCGACGTGCGGCCGCAGCTGGCGGCCGCCGCGCTCGGCCAGGAGGCCGTTGCCGCGGCCGCCGCCGTGTTCGTCGTCACGGCCGTCTACGAGCGCACCGCCGTCAAGTACGGGGCTCGCGCCGAGCGCTACGTGCATCTCGAAGCCGGCCACGCCGCCCAGAATCTCCTGCTCCAAGCGGTGGCGGACGGACTCGCCGCCGTGCCGATCGGGGCCTTCGTCGACGCGGACGTGCAGTCCGTGCTCACCCTCCCGGCCGATCACGAGCCCCTCTACCTGGTGCCCGTCGGGTATCCACAGACGGACGGTGCGCCGTGAGGCGATGGGTGGCGTTGCTGACGCTCGCCGCCGTCGCCGCAACCTGCGCCGTGGAGACGGAGACGACGTTGTCGCCGATCACGGCCGTTGGACCGACGACCACGACCGCATCGCCATCGCCGGCCGTCGCACCCAAGGCGGCGGTGACCACGACCGCACCGACGACGACCGCAACCCCGCAGACCCCCATCCTCGATGATCGCACAGAGGAGCGGATGACCATGGTCGACCAGCAGATCGTCGAGAGGGGCGTCGAGGACGCGTTGGTGATCGCCGCGATGCGGGAGGTGCCCCGTCACCGGTTCGTTCCCGACCAGTACGCGGCGCTTGCCTACGGCGATCACCCGCTGCCGATCGGATACGGGCAGACGATCAGCCAGCCGGTGATCGTTGCCCTCATGTCGACCGCCCTCCAGCTCGCGCCAGGTGACAAGGTGCTCGAGATCGGCACCGGTTCGGGCTACCAGGCGGCCGTGCTCGCCGCCATGGGCATGGAGGTCTACAGCGTCGAGATCATCCCGGAGCTGGCGGCCTCCGCCCAGACGGTCCTCGCCGATCTCGAGTACGGAGTCGCGGTGCTCACAGCCGACGGCTACCACGGGTGGGAGGAGCACGCGCCGTACGACGGGATCGTCGTCACCGCCGCACCCGATCATGTTCCCCAGCCGCTCGTGGAGCAGCTGGCCCCGGATGCTGCGCTCGTGATCCCCGTCGGGCCGATCGGGGCGGTTCAGACGCTGTGGCGGTTCACGCTCGACGCGAGGGGCGAGGTGATTGGCGAGAGTCTCGAGCAGGTGGCGTTCGTGCCGCTCACCCGAGCCGGCGAGGACTGAGGCGGCCGGGCGAGCGCGGCGGCAGCGCCGTAGCACGCGGCTCCCAGCACCAGGACCGCCGTGAACCCGAAGCTCAGCGCCAGCACGGCGGCGGCCACGGCGGCGATCACCGAGACCGTGCCGTTGATACCCCATGCCCAGGCTACGAGATGGTCCGCCCTTCGCTCCAGGTACGCAAGACCCCACGGGAACATGATCCCCATCAGCAGACCGAGCGGGGCGATCAGCGCCACACCCGCCGCCACCCTCGCCGCGGCGGGAAGCTGGAGGACTGCTGGAGTGACCCAAGTGACCACAAAGGGACACACCAGCGCCACCACGGCGAGCAGCATCGCCCCTCGCCGCCACGGGATGCGAGGTGAGACGAGGCTCCCGATCCCCGAAGCCACGAGCACGGCGAACAGCACGACTGCGAACGCACTGGCCGGTCGTCCCAGCAGCAGGATGTAGCGCTGCACGAGCGGGATCTCGACGAACAGAAACCCGGCACCCAGCAAGGAGAAGTAGCCGACCGTCCACCATCGCAATCCCGCCCCGCCTCGCCCGGTACGCCGTCGATGGAGCGCGAGCGGCGCCAAGATCAACACGACGGCGGCCAGCACCGCCAGGGCGAGCAGGGCCAGCAGCACGAAGTACCCGGCACCCCCAAAGGGCTGCCAGGTGTGGCCGAGCGTGGCGAGCACGTCCGCCGCCTGCGCCCAGGTGAAGAAGTGGCCGAAGAACGGCCGGTCGTCGGTCGCCGGGGCGATGTCGAAGGCGTACGCCGCATACAGGTCGGGGTTCGGCGACGAGAGGGCGGCAGCCGCGAGCGCCGAGTACCTCTCGTCCGGCACGGCGTTGAACCGGTTCGTCTCATCGGGGGTGAGGTCGGGGGCGGCGACCAGGTCGAAGCGCAGGCGCCCGGCGAAGTCGCGGATCGTCATCAGATCGCCGGCGGCGAAGCCGCCCGGTCGGACGACAACGATGACGTTGCGATAGCTGCGCAGCGCGACGATCGCCGCCGCCGGATCGCCGCCACTTCTCCGCACCGCCTCGGCGGCGGTTGCGATCAGCCGAGTCTCCTCGCTGGGCGGCACCTGCACCCAGCGCGCCGCCGCCAGCAACCCACCCGGCCGGAGCACGCCGAGGTACGCCTCGAACGCCTCGACCGTCATCCGGTAGTCCTCGCCCAGGCTGTACGCACCGGAGGCCACCGGACGATAGGGCGCGGTCAAGGCGAGATCGACCACATCGAAGTGCTCCTCGGTCCGCTCCACGAAGGTGCGGGTGTCGGCGGCGACGACTCGTACCCGGCTGTCGTCGTAGATGTTGCCGGCGCGCCGCCGCACCGCGGCGATCGCATCCCTGTACGGCTCAGCCACCGTCACCGTGTCCGCTCCGTTGGCCAGCGCCACCAGGACGTCGAGGCCACCCCGTGGCTCCAGCACCAACGCGTCCGCCCCCGGCCGCAGCACGAACGGTGCGGCAGCCAGCATCGATGTGGCAAAGGCAGCGTCCTCCGGTCTGACCAGTGGAATGGGACTCAGATCGTCGCCGTCGAAGGTGATCCCGTCCTGCGGCGGCGGTACTCCGGTGTAGGTGAGACTCAGCCCCGGCAGCGACCGGATTCCCTCGCTCTCCAGGTGGTCGATGCGGGTCCCGCCGTCCCAGCTCGTGGCCACGATGGCCGAAGTGGGGTAGCGCAGTGCGGCCGACAGGTCCTTGTACGGCGAGAGGCGCATCTCGAGCGGGCCGGGCACGGAGACGGCGACTGCGACGAGTGCTACCGCAACGCCCACGGCGGCGACCAACGACGGGCGACGCCGCGGCGACGGTTGCAGCACGGCCGCCCCGATGAGCGCCATCGCTCCGGCGAGAAGGATGGTGGCCTCGGCTCCGAGCGACGCGAGCACCCCGACGGCAACCAGACACCCGAGACCGGACCCGGCCAGGCTCGCCCCGTAGACCCGGTTCGAGCCGAGACCATAGACGCGGCCCGCATCCTGGAGCATCGCCCCGACGACGGCGCCGCCGAAGAAGAACGGCACGGCCAGCACGAGGTAGAACGCCACGAGGTAGGCGAGTTGCCGGCGGTCCCACGCGATGGCGAAGGAGTCGAACGGAAGGCGGTTCACCACGACGTACGCCGCGATCGTGGTGACACCCTGCACCGCGGCGAGCGCCGCCCACCGGCGGGCGCCTCCCCTGCCCAGCTGCGGGTATGCGGCGAGGGCCGAACCGCTGGCCCCGAACCCCAGCAGCGCCAGGCTCACGGTGAGGAAGGCGAAGTGGTAGAACTGGGTGACGGCGAAGACCCGGGTCAGGGCGATCTCGAAGGCGAGGCCGGATGCCGAGGCGAGCCCGAGGCCGGCGAGCAGCGCGATCGACGCCGTGCCGGCATCGATCGCATCGTGGATCGTCTCGCCCCCGGTCGTGTTCGCCGCCATGTCGCGTCACCGCTCGCGACCATCGTATGCCCTACCGGGCGCGGCGGTCAGTGCCGGCAGGCCCGACCGCGATGGCACGCCCCAAGCGAGCGCCCGTCGTCGTCCCGGCAGCTCGAGGCAGCGCCCCGCAGAGGCAACGCCAGGCCGTGCCCGTCGCGGTGCACAGGGAGGAAGCGGAATCGGCGCCGTCACCGACGACGAGCGGACGCCGCCGCGACTCGTGGCAATGTCCCTTTCGGCTCGTCGACAACGTGTGCCACGGCCCGACAAGTGATCCTCGACACCCACGTCTGAGAGCCAACGACTCTCGGCCGGGAGGCCTCGGGGACCCACACGCCGAGTGCCACAATGCCCTCTCCACACGGCAGAGCGGGAGGACACCATGTCGCAGTTCAGCGTCAACCCTGGACGGGTCGATCCCTACAAGCGCTTCACGTTTCGGGTCAAGTGGGATGGGCGATACGTTGCCGGGGTGAGCAGGGTGTCGGCGCTCACCCGCACCACCGACGTCGTCGAGCATCGCGAGGGTGGCGACCCGAACACCGTCCACTACTCCCCCGGCGTCACACGCTTCGCCCCGATCGTGCTCGAGCGCGGGGTCACCCACGACACCGCCTTCGAGGAGTGGGCGAACAAGGTGTGGAGTGCGGGGACTCCAGGCGTGTCGCTCGCCGACTTCCGCAAGGACGTGATGATCGAGCTCCGCAACGAGGCCGGCCAGATCGTGCTCGCCTACAAGGTGTACCGGGCCTGGGTATCCGAATACCAGGCGCTCGCCGATCTCGATGCCGGTGCGAGCGTGGTGGCGATCGAGCGGCTCGTCCTCTCCCACGAGGGTTGGGAGCGCGACTCCGACGTCACCGAGCCGCAGGAGCCGACGTACTCCTCGGGCTGAGCGGTGGATGCGGAGGCGTGAGGAGCGCCCGGCGACCCCAGATGGCACGACCACGAGGAGCGGCGGTGGTGCACCGCGGAGATCGCGCCTGCCGACGAGTCACCGGGCAGCGGCCGTCATACGCCCGCGCAGCGCACGAGCGAAGCGACGCATGCCGCGGTGATCATCGGTGTACGCCAGGATGGGGCCCTCGCCGATCATCGTGCGCAGCTGCTCGACGATCGGATCGGCGGGCACCGAGGCGGTGAGTCGCGCGACGGCCGAAGCGTGGCAGGTGAACACGCAGCGTGAGCCGAATCGCCCTGTCATGTGCTCCACCTCCCAGAGGAGGTTGTCGCTCGGCTCCGAGATGTCGATGAGCACGACCTCGGAGATCTCGGCGAATCTGCGCACCGTCTCTCGCCACACCGGGTCTGCCACCTGCAGCACGACCAGGCGGGGGGCGATCACCTTTCTCGATCTGCCGCCGATCTCGGCCACCGCACGGGCGAGGTCGGGCCCACTGCTCACAGGAATCAGCTTCCTCCTCTCGGCGGTTGCGACGGCGCGGCCGGTGGATTGCGCCATGAGCATCACGGCGGCGAGGGGGAATCTGATCAGCATCGACGCGAGCACGCCGAAGAGTGCGATCAGGCTCAGCGCCGCCACGGTCGCCGTCACTGCGAACACGCCCATCGCGCTCGTTCCCATCGCATCGAGCGGGATCCTGCCGGACAGCAGCGTGGTGACCACGTCGATCATTCCCTCGAGGTCCCGGGTCGAGGCGTAGGCGACACCGCCCGCTCCAATCACCACCGCCAGCGCCCCCGGCACCCACCGTTCGACGAGGAACACGCTGGAGCGGGTGAAGCCGCGCCAGATGCCGGTCGCCGCCGTGACCGTGGTGCGAATGCCGGCGGAGGCCCCGAGCGGCCGGATGGTCGAGTCGGCGAGCGTCACCAGTCGGAACACGCCGCCGACTGCTTGAGCTGCCGCGTAGGTCACGACGTTCGTCGCCTCGAGGTCGCCAAACCGGCGCAGAAACAGAACGACCCGCCGCCGGCCGCGCTGCGCCCACAACCCAGAGGCGATACAGACGATCGCGACTGCGGTCGATGCTGCCCACATCTCGAGAAGCGCATCGCTCGGCAGTCCCTCGTAGTCGGCACCGAGGAGCAGCCCGATCACGAAGAACGTGGCCGGCACCGCCACGGTCGTGGCGGCCAGCCCCACGAGGAGCAGCAGTCCACCGGTGAGCCGGCGCACACCACCCGCCGCCATCCGGGCGACACCGACAGGATGATCGAATATGACCTCAGCCGACATCGGCGAACGCTACATGCGGTGACCATCGGGAGGAGGCGAGAAGAGGCACGAAGTCCGCCATCCGGCATGCCGCCGGCGCACCGCTTCGATCTGGGGGCCGGCGACCCCCTCGCATCGGCTTCGCCTCTGCGATCCCCCCGCTGAGGGGATCAATCAGGAGCGACCGCCCAGCAGGCTGCGGCCTGGATGGCGTCGGCGCGCAGGATGCCCGGATCCTCGGTGTGGCAACGGGTCAGGAAGCCGCGGCGCTCGGCTTCGCCGGACTGGACGACGGGGCAGCGCGGATGGAAGCGGCAGCCGGGCGGGACCCGTGTCGCATCGGGAATCTCGCCGGTGAGGATCTGCTGCTCCATCTCTCGCGTCTCCGGCACCACCGACAGCAGCGCCCTGGTGTAGGGGTGCTGCGGATCCGAGAGGATCGCCTCGGTCGGCCCGGTCTCGACGATGCGACCGAGGTACATCACCGCCACCCGGTCGGCGATGTTCCACGCCAGCCCGAGGTCGTGGGTGACGGCGAGGATGGCGAGCCCGGTCTCGTCGACCAGCCGCCGCATCAAGCCCAGGATCTCGCCGCGGATCGAGGCGTCGAGGCTCGCCACCGGCTCATCGGCGAGCAGGAGCCTCGGCTCCATCACCATCGCGCCGGCGATGACGACCCGCTGGCGCTGGCCGCCGGAGATCTCGTGCGGGTAGAGCTGGAGAAAGCGCTCCGGCGGGCGCAACCCCGCTCGGGACAGGGCGTCGAGCACCCGCTGCTTCTCGTCGCCGCTCCGCTTCCCGATGCGCAACCCCTCGGCCACGATCTCGTAGATCGTCTGGCGGGGGTTGAGCGCCCCCGTGGGGTCCTGGAAGACCATCTGCACCGCCGGATCGTGGAAGATGGTCTGGATCGCCCGCCGGCTGCTGCGCTCGAGCGGCGTTCCCTCGAGGCGGATCGTCCCCGAGGTGGGTGCCTGGAGCCCCTGGATGGCGCGGATCAGGGTGGTCTTTCCCGACCCGGACTCCCCGACCAGCGCCAGCACCTCGCCGGGCATCACCTGGAGTGAGGCTCCGTCGACGGCCCGAGCCCTGCCGAAATGGACGTGGAGGTCCTCGACCTCGACGAGAGGCGTCACACCAGGATGCATGCCGCCCTCCGCTCCGGACCCGAAGGGCGAAGCTCCGGCTCGGCTGCCCTGCACTCCTCCCGCGCCAGGGGACAGCGGGGATGGAACGGGCACCCCGGCGGCAGATTGCCCGGCGTCGGCGGGTCGCCGCCGAGACCCGACGGCGCCATACGTGACGCCGGGTCCCCGATGGTGGGGAATGCCGCCGCCAGCCCCCGGGTGTAGGGGTGGGCGGGCTCCTCGAACACCTCCCAGCTCCGCCCCTCCTCGACGATCCGGCCGGCGTACATGATGGCGAGCCGTTGGCACGCATAGGTGAGCACCGACAGATCGTGGGTGATGAACAGCAGGGTGAGGTCGCGCTCCTGCTTCAGCTCGTTGAGCAGGGCGAGCACCTGAGCTTGCACCATGAGGTCGAGCGCCGTCGTCGGCTCGTCNNACGCGCTGGCGCTGGCCACCGGAGAGCTGATGCGGGTACGAGTCGGCCATGCCCCCGGCCAGACCCACCCGCCCCAGCAGCTCGACCGTCCGCGTGCGTGCCGCCGTGTCGGACGCTGCGGTCCCATGCACGAGCATCGGTTCGGAGATCTGACCCCCGACGGTCTGCACCGGGTTCAGCGCGTGCAGCGCACCTTGGAAGATGATCGCCCCCGACGTCCAGCGCACGGCCCGCAGGCCCCCCGGGTTGAGGTCCATCACGTCCTCGCCGCCGAGGATGATGTCGCCGGTCACCTCGGTGCCGGCCGGAAGCAGGCGGAGCAGCGCGTTGGCCAGCGTCGACTTGCCGCACCCCGACTCCCCGGCGAGACCGACGGAGCCACCGCGCGGGATGTCCAGGCTCACCCCGCGCACCGCGGGCACCCGGCCGCCTTGGATGACGTACGTGATGTGCAGGTCGCGCACCGACAGCAGCGGCTCGCTCACCGCTGCCTGCTCAGCCGCGGGTTGGCGATCTCCTCGAGGGTGCGCCCGATGAGGGTGAAGGCGAGCACCACGGCGAGGATGCCGATGCCGGCGGGGAGGAAGTACCACCAGGCGTTGCGCACGATCGCTCCGTTGACGAACGCCTCCTCGAGCGTCTTGCCCCACGACGCCGACGACGGGTCGCCGAGACCGAGGAAGGCGAGGGTCGTCTCCGTGAGGATCGAGATCGGCACCGCCAGTGTCGCGTTGGCGAGGATGAGCCCGCTGACGTTCGGCAGGATGTGGTGCAGCACGATGTGGCTGCCGTTGGCGCCCAGCGAGCGCGCGCGGTCGACGAAGAGCCTCTGCTTCACCGTCAGCACCTGGGCGCGCACCAGCCGCGCCGTCGACGGCCACGACGTGATGCCGATGACGAAGATGATGTTCCACACCGAACGGCCGAGCACCGACGCGAGCACGATCGCCAGCGGGAGGAACGGGATGACGAGGAACCACTCGGTGATCCGCATCAGCACGCCGTCGGTCTTGCCGCCGACGAACCCCGACACGATGCCGATGACGGAGCCGATGAAGATCGTCAGCACGGTGGCGGCCAGCCCGACGAACAGGCTCACCCGGGATCCCCACACGAACTGCGCCCACACCGAGCGGCGGATGTGATCGGTGCCGAGAGGCCCGAAGTCGCCGGGTGTCCCCCACTGGGGGTTGCCCTGTGACCTGGCGAACACCGGGTTCAGCTCCCGAGCGTCGGCCAGCAGCGGAGCCGCCAGCGCCAGCAGCACGAACAGCGCCAGCACGGCGAGCCCGATCATGCCCTGCCGCGAGCTGCGGAATTGCGTCCACACCCGGATCGCCGTCGCCTTGCGGCGCTGCATCGCAAGGCTCGTCATACCTCCTCCACCCTCGGGTCGAGCCACAGGTAGGCGAGGTCGGCGAGCAGGTTGAAGACGATCACCGAGGCGCTGAACAGCAGGAAGAGCCCCTGGAGCATCGGCAGGTCGGGGCCACGAATCGCGTCCGCGGTCGCCTTCCCCAACCCCGGCCAGGAGAAGACGGCTTCGACGGCGATGGCGCCGGACAGCACGAAGCCGAAGTTGATCGCCGTGAGGGTCACGACCGGGAGCACCGCATTGGGCACGGCGTGCCGGTTCCGCACCACGGCGTCACGGAGGCCCTTGGCTCGGGCCACCACCAGGTAGTCCTCACCCATCACGTCGAGCAGCGAGCTGCGGGCGATGAGGGCGTACTCGCCCAGGTAGGCGAGCGTGAGGGTCAACGCAGGCAGGAAGATGTGGTGAGCCTGGTCGAGGAGTCGGGCCATGCCGGTCGCCGTGGAGCCGGCATCGACGATCCCGCCGACGGGGAACCAGCCGAGCACGACGGCGAAGAGCACGAGCAGGATCATGCCCAACCAGAAGTCGGGCATGGAGTAGAAGACCATGGTGCCCGAGGTGATGGCATGGTCCTTCCACGTGTTGCGGCGCCAGGCGGCGACGATGCCGAGCACGGTGCCGATCACCGCCGACAGGATCGCCGAGATGCCCACCAGCGCAACCGTCGCCGGCACCGCCGCCGTGATCTCGTCCCACACCGGCTGGCGGCTCTGATACGAGATGCCCAGGTTCAGCTGGGCGGTCTCCCTGAGGTAGTACGCAAACTGGGTCAGTGCCGGCTCGTCGAGGCCGAAGGACGTCCTCAGGTCATCGATGGTCTGCTGCGGCACGTTGCGGCCGCGGAAGAGCGATGCGATCGGGTCGGCCTGCACCACCCGGAACAGGAAGAAGTTGAACACGAGCACGAACACGAGGGTGAGGAGGGACCCCAGCACCTTGCGCCCGACGAGCCGGCCGCGGCCCTGCCTCCGGCGCTCGACGGTGGTCAGGCGCTCACTCCCGTTCGTCGGCGGTGGACCTCCGCCTGCTCAGCAGCACGGCGCCTCCGGCTGCGACCACGACGACGATGCCTCCGATGAGCAGCCAGTTCACCCCTCCGCCGTCGCCACCGCCGGCCCCGATCGGGCGCAGCTGGGCGTAGCTCGGGGACGAGTTGGAGAACATCACCGGCCCGATCTCGGCCGGCTGGCGCACCCAGCCCTCGAACGTGTCCGTGCGGTACGCCTGGAGGTCGGGGCCGAGGTACATCGGGATGTAGACGGCGGCATCGTGGAGGATCGTCAGCATCTCATGCACGATCTCCAGCCGGCGATCCGGATCGAGCTCCTCCTTCTGCTCCAGGTACAGCTCGTCGAACCGGGGGTCGAACCAGTTGGCGTCGTTGTAGTTGCCCAGCTCCGCCTCGGTGAAGTACGAGAGCATCGGGTCCGGATCGACGAACGGCACCCAGCCCCAGAAGAACGTGTCGTAGGTGCCGTCGACGATCACCCCGAACAGCGCATCCTGGTCGTACGACTCGAGCTCGACGCCGATACCGATGTCCTCCATCCAGCCCTTGAACAGGTCACCGATCGGCCCGGCCAGGTCACCGTCGGTGTTGACCGCATGGCGCAGGACGATGGGGTTGCTGCCATCCGGCATCTCCCGGACACCGTCCCCGTCCGAGTCCAGATAGCCGGCGTCGTCGAGGATCTGGCGCGCCCGCTCCGGGTCGTAGGTGAAGGCGGCGTCGCCGGAGATGTCCGGAATCCACTTGGTGTCGGCGCCCGGGCTCATCGTCTCGAGCGGTGAGGCCAGCCCGAACCAGAGGTCCTCGATGACGGCCTCCTTGTCCACGGCGTACGAGATCGCCCGGCGCACGTTCACGTCGAGCAATGCCGGGTGGGGTTGGCCCTCGACGGCGCCGCCGTTGATCGCGATCTCGTCGAAGCCACCCTGCTGGCCGGCGATCACCTCGATGTCCGGGTCGGCCTCCAAGGCGTCGGCCGATCCCGCAGGGAACCCGTGGATGGCGTCGAGCTGGCTCTGCTGCAGGGCGGCGACCATGGCGTCCGGGTTCTCGAAGAGCTGGAAGATGATCTGGTCGTACGGCGGTTCCTCGCCCTCCCATCCCCAGTAGTTGGGGTTGGCGACCATCGTCACCGACTGCCCTTTGGCGAAGTCGCTGATGACGAACGGGCCACTGCCCACGCCGTCGAGTGCGTCGTACTGGGTCGTGGAGTCGTAATCGGTGGCGATCGGCTCCCAGATGTGCGGGGGCACGAGGTAGACGTCCATGGTCGGCAGCTTGGGGTCGGGCACGGACGAGGTGAGTTGCACGGTGCGGTCGTCGATCACGGTGGCTTCGATGTTGACCACCGTGGAGATCATGTTGTCCCACTCCTGGTCACGAGCGGTGTTGATGTTCCAGGCGACATCCTCGGCGGTCAGCGGCTCGCCGTCCGACCACATCAACCCCTCGCGCAGCGTGTACGTGTAGGTGAGACCGCCGTCGGACTCCTCCCACGACTCGGCCAGCCCCGGGATGGTGGCGAAGTCGTCCGCCGCCTTGTCCGTGAGCGTTGCGTAGTGGACGTTCCAGATCTCGTACTCGGAGACGGCAAAGCCCACGGTGGGATTCAGCGTCTCCCAGTCCTGGGTGAGCCCGATTCGCAGCGTGACCGGGGCAGCATCGTCCTGGGCAACGACCGCCGGGGTGAACACCACCGACACCAACAGAGCCAGCGCAAGCGCTGTGATGACCCGCCGCATGGTTCCTCCAGGGTGGGCGAAAAGTCGTTCGAGCATAGAACCGCCGCAACCGGCGAGACGCTCGATCGAGGTCCCTATTTTGCCCGGTTTTTCGCGATCTCGGCGGGGAGGCACCCGGCGTCCCCCTCCTCAGGGCCCCGGCGTCACATCAGGTACCAGTCGAGGAAGCGCTCCAGCCGCTCGTAGAAGTGGATCTGGGGTGCCCGGCGCAGCAGCCCGTGGCCCTCGGTGGGGTAGGTGACGTACTCGAAGGTCTTGCCGAGGCGACGCAGCGCCTCGGTGACCTGCTGCGACTGCTTGGGATGCACCCGTTCGTCCTGCTCGCCGTGGGCGATGAGGAGCGGGCGCTCGATGTCGGCCACCCAGTGGATCGGCGACCCCTCCCGATAGCCCTCCCGGTTCTCGGAGGGGTGGCCCATCATGCGCTCCAGGTCCTCGATGCCGACCTGATCGCCTTGCGCCCACGAGGTGAGGATGTCGCAGTCGCCGTACTTGGCGACGCCGCAGGCGAAGCGGCGTTGCGGGTCGCGAGCGAGGGCGGCCAGCGCCATGTAGGACCCGTAGCTCGCCCCGAAGATGGCGATGCGGCCGGGGTCCACCCAGTCGAGCCCGGCGAGGTAGTCGTAGGCGGCGAGGCAATCCTCGGTGTCGGCGACGCCCCACCGCCCGTGCTCTGCGTGCTCGAAATCGAGCCCGTAGCTGGTGCTGCCCCGAAAATTGACGGCGAACCAGCCATAGCCCTTGTCGAGGAAGTACTGGGCGTGCCCGTCCCATTCGTCGCCGTAGTGCGACGTCGGGCCGCCGTGCGGGTAGACCACCACGGGACACCGCCCGCCGTCGGCGGTCGCCGGCCTGAAGAGGAACCCGGGGACCTCGAGCCCGTCGAACGACCGGTAGGCCACGACCTCGGGCGTGACGTGGGGGGCGGCATCGATCGCAGCGGGCACCATCGAGAGGCAGGTCACCGGCTCCGCGCCGGCAACGGCCCGGATGCGGGGTGCGGTGGCGTGGTCCTCGTACACGGCGATGACGTCGCCTCCGGCCGTCCACTGCGGCGACGACCACGACCCGCCCGGCGCGAGCACGGTGACATCGCCGCTCGCCGTGTCGACCGTCACCAGATCCCCCACGCCGTGCCGGGTCCGGCGTGCGACCAGCCTGCGGTCGTCGCGATGCCACGACAGCTCCGAGAAGTCGGCCTCATCCGACGTGACCCGTCGTTCCTCCCCGCCGTCGATGAGGTGGACCTCGCTCCACCCCGACCGCTCCGACGTGTAGGCGACCGCGCGGCCGTCTGGCGAGAACGCGGGGTTGCCGACGAAGAAGCCACGATCGGACACGAGCGTCGTCACCGAGCCGTCGGTGAGGTCGAGAAGCCTGAGTTCGCTGCGTTTCCGATCGTCACGCGGGGCGTGGACATAGGCGATCCGCCGCCGGTCTGGGGCGATGGACGCCGCCCAGGCGTGCCCGTCCGCCGGGCTCATTGCAACCGGCCATGGGTCGTCCACCGCGATCCGGCACAGTCGCGAGACGCGGTCGCGATCCACGGTGATCAGCAGGTGCGCATCATCGAGCCATTGCGGGGAACCGCCCTCGACGAGCGTGCGCGGCGGCCCGCCGGTGGCAGCCACGACGTGAATCGATCCCCCTTCGGCGAAGGCGACCCGAGTCCCGTCCGGCGACCACGCCGGCGCAGTGTCCTCCCAGAACGCATGGGGGTCTCGGACGGTGGTGAGCCGGCGCAACCCGCTGCCGTCGACACCCATCACCCAGACGTCCGATGCCTCCCCGGCATCGAGCACGAAGGCCACCTCGTGGCCCGCCGCCGAAGCCACCAGATGATGCGGACGCCCGACCGCGGCGATGGCGTCGAGACGCCAGTGCGGCGGCGGGGCGGCGTCCGGGCGGGGCTGGCTGGGAACCCCGTTGTGCTCGTCGATGTTCACCCACATGCTCATGCGCCACGTCCCTCCTCGAACCCGGCGAGGCTGCCGACCACGAGCCCTCCGAGGGTCGTGAGGTCGTAGCCTCCCTCCTGCACCAGCACCGTGGCCAGCCCGAGCGAGCCTATCCGGCGGCACGCCTCGGCGTAGCCGTCGCCGGTCATCTCGAGGGGGCTCTCGGGGTCGTCGACGTGGCCGTCGACACCAAGTGACACCACCAACGCATCGCACCCTGCCACCGCTTCACACAGACGGTCGACCCCCTCGAGCCACTCGGCGTCGCCGGCGCCTTCGGGCACCGGAGCGTTCACGTTGGCGCCGGCCCCCTCCCCCACACCGCGCTCGTCGGCGCGCCCCATGAAGTGGGGGAACCAGCCCTCGTCCGGGTCGATGTGCACCGAGGTGTACACCACGTCGGCCCGCTCGTAGAAGATCACCTGGGTGCCATTGCCGTGATGGGCGTCGAGGTCGACGATGCCCACCCGACCGGCGCCGCCACGGCGCAGCCGCTCGGCGGCGATGGCTGCGTTGTTGAGGTAGCACGAGCCGCCGTAGAAGTCCCGCCCGACGTGGTGGCCGGGCGGGCGGCACATGGCGTAGACGGCGGGCTCCCCGCCGAGCACCATCTCGGCGGCGGTCAGCGCCGCGTCGGCGGCGGCGCGGGCCGCCTCCCAGGTCCCCCGCCCCAGCGGCGTCGTCGTGTCCATCGCATACCATCCGGCCCGGGCCGACTCGGCAGTGGGCATGCGGCGCGGCACCGCTCCGAAGCTCTGCGGGAGAGGGAACACGTAGGGAACCACCCGATCCTGACCGGGGTCGTCGGGAAACCCGGCGTCGACCCAGCGCTCGTATGCGCTCTCCAGATGCGCGAGGAAGCCGGGGTCGTGCACCGCGGCGAGGTCGCTGCGGGGGTGCGGCTTCGGGGCAACGACGGGCGCACCAGCGGCCACGAGTGCTTCGCGGATGACCTCGCCTCGCTCCGGCACCTCGAGCGGTGGGATGAGGATGCCGACCCACACCTCTCCGTGCGGGTCGTGCAGGCGGTGAGCCTCGCTCCACACCGCCGGCATGCGCAGCTGCGGCATGTTCACGGCGTTCCCCCGGCGACCTCGTCGATGGCGGCGTCGAGACGTTCGATGATCATGGTCTCCTCGGTGTGGTCGATGGTGAAGGGCGGACCGAGCAGGACGAGGTCGCCGTCTCCGTCGACGTGACCCGTGGACGAGTACACGAGCAGACCGCGGCTGCGGGCGGCGGCGACCACCCGCTCGGTGATGCGCACCGCGCGCGGGAACGGCGCCTTCGTCGCACGGTCGGCGACCAGCTCGACACCGATGAGCATCCCCCGACCCCTGACGTCGCCGACGACCGGCGAGTCCTCCACTGCCTCGGCGAGACGGCTGCGCAGCCGCTCCCCCACTACTCCAGCTCGTTCGACGAGGCCGCCGTCTGTGAGGCGGCGGAGCACCTCGCGGCCGACGGCGGCGCCCACAGGGTGGTGCGACCAGGTGTAGCCGTGGACGAACCCGACTGCCGCCACCGCATCGTGGACCGCACCCGAGGCGGCACAGATGCCGAGCGGCCAGTACCCGCTCGAGGCACCCTTCGCCGCCACCAGGATGTCCGGCCGCACGCCCCAGTGATCAATGGCGAACCACGCCCCCGTGCGACCGAAGCCGCCCATCACCTCGTCTGCGATCAGCAGCACGCCGTGGTCGCGACAGACGCCGGCGACGGCGGGCCAGTAGTCGCCCGGCGGCACCGCGGCGCCGAGGGTGGCGCCGGCGATCGGCTCGGCGATGAAGGCGGCCACGCGGCCCGGTCCGATACGCCCGAATGTCTCCGCCAGGCGCTCGGCGTGCCACTGCCCACAGCCACCCGGGTGCGCGGGGTTCGGGCAGCGGTACTCGTACACCGCAGGAACGTGAACCGTCTGTCCCAGCCAGGGTTCGTACGGACGGCGCAGCCCGGCCCGCCCTGAGGCGTCGAGCGCCCCGCGGGTGTTGCCGTGATAGGACCCGTGGCGGGCGACGATGACGTGCCGCTCCGGCTCACCCGCCGCGAGGTGGTAGGCGCGAGCGAGCTTGAAGGCGGTCTCCACCGCCTCGGCGCCGCCCGACACCGGGAACACGTAGGGGTCGACGATCGGGAGCACTGCGGCCAGCTCGGCGGCGTATGCCTCGACGGGCTCGGTCGTGAAGGCGGCGGCGTGGACGTAGGCGAGCTGTGCCGCCTGCCGCCGCATCGCCGCGGCAACGCCCTGGTCGCCGTGGCCGATGCTCACCGCGATGGCGCCGCCGGCCGCATCGAGATACCGGCGGTCCCCGGCATCCATCACCCACGCGCCCTCGCCGCGCACTGCGACCACCGGCTCGCCGGCGGTGCGGCGGAATACGCCGCTCATCGCAGGTACGTCCGGTCGGGATCGAGGACGCGGACCGCGGCGAGCTCGGCCTCGGTCGGCGGTGGGGTCTGCGCCACGGCGGCGTCGACCTCGAGGTCCCACCCGCACGCCGCCCGGACGGTGGCGATGTCGACCCCGGGGTGCACGCTCTCGAGTTGCATCACTCCCTCGGTGAACCCGAAGACACCGAGCTGCGTGACGACGAGAGCAGGGCCGGCGCCCCAGCGGGCAGGCCGTCCCCCGGGTGGATGGCCCGACGTGGTGACGAAGTCGACATGGGGGACGAACGAGCGGGCGGACTGGCGCATGATGACGAACACCTTCTTGGCGTTGATCCCGATCTCGCATGCCCCACCCGAGCCCGGGAGCCGCACGTCCGGCGCCGCATAGTCGCCGACGACCGTCGTGTTGATGTTGCCGGCCGCATCGATCTGCGCCGCCCCGAGGAAGGCGACGTCGACCCGGCCTCCTTGGAGGTAGTAGGCGAACAGCTGAAACATGCCGGTCACCGCAGCGGCGCCGGCGGCGAGTGTCGGGTCGCCGATCGACAGCGGGAGCCGAGCCGGTTCGGCGCCGAACACGCCGGACTCGTAGACCAGCTCGAGCTGAGGGTTCGCCGTGCGCTTGGCGAGGGCACAGGCGATGTTGGGCAGCCCGATGCCGACGAAGCAGACTCGCTCGTCGGTGAGGCGGCGGGCGGCGGCGACCACCATCATCTCGCTCTCGGTCCATCCGCTCACGCGTAGCTCCCGTAGTCGACCCCACCGGATGGTGCCGAGACCGGGGTCAGCTCCCGCCACCGCTCCTCCCCCACCTTGGCGGCGTACTCGGCGTGGTCGGCGAGGGCGTAGACCCATTCGTCGATCCAAGCTGCCAGCGCCTCTGGGTCGCGGCTGATCGCATCCCAGGCGAGATAGAAGGCGTTGTCGCGGTCGTAGTAGCCCTGGGCGAAGGACGGGTGGCAGCCGTGGGGGACGACGACGACGGCGTCGACGACCAGTCCGGGGACGAGCGTGCGATTGGGATCGGCCCGCACCACCGCCTCGTCGACCAGCTCCTCGCACACCACGATCACGCGGTCGGCGGCGAATGCCGCCTCCTGCTGGCACCCGGTGAGCCCCCACACCTGGGCGTCGCCTGCCGCCGTGGCTCGCTGCACGCCGATGATGGTGACGTCCGGGTTGAGCGGCGGCACGGCGTACACGATCTCGTCGCCGTACGGGCTGGCGACGGGGACGATGCGCGGGTTGGCCGTCGGGAGATCACTCCCCTCATAGCTGCGGAGCGGAAAGAAGGGAAGACCCGCCGCCCCGGCCGTGTAGCGGCCGACCATCCCGAAGTGGCTGTACTCCTCGATCTCGAGTGGCGCAGGGTCGGCATGCTCGATGCGGCGTCGAATGGCATGGAGAGAGCCGACCCCGGGATTGCCCATCCACGAGAAGACCAGTTTGCGGGCGACCCCGGCCGCCACCATCTGGTCGTAGACGATGTCCGGGGTCAGGCGGCACAGCGTGAGATCACGTCTGCGCTGCCGGATGATCTCGTGGCCGGCGGCGAACGAGATGAGGTGGGTGAACCCCTCGATGGCGACGGTGTCGCCGTCCCGCACCAGCGCGGCGACGGCGTCGTGCATCGACGCGACCTTGCTCATCGGGTCACCGCTCGACGACCGTCCGGCTCTGCTCTCGCAGGTACTGCGTGACGTAGTAGGGGCCCCCACCGGCCTTGCCGCCGGTGCCCGATCC
>DKBA01000310.1 GCA_002450985.1 Acidimicrobiia bacterium UBA6912 | reverse complement strand
TCGGTCACGGTCATCGCACACCCGGTGCGGTCTGACGTCGTCAGCAGGTCGCCCACCGTGATCGGGGCCATCGTCGCGTCGGCCATCACGGACACCTTGCCCATGATCGAGATGGGCGCCCGGGTCGTCCCGTTGCCGGGATGGCGGTCGAGGATCACCCCCGGGCGGTAGTTGCCGCCGCCCGCCACCACGCCGACGACCCGCCGGTCGTAGACCGTGGTGCACGGGTGGAGACGGCCGTCCGCCGCGAGCACCATCACCGTGCCAGGGAGGGCGTTCGCCGCATCGGCCACATCGAAGTCCTCGGCGGCATCACCGTTCTTCAGGATGATGTCGCCGGTCTCGCCGTTCAGGTGGATCGTCTCGTTCCCGGCGTCGTTGTAGATCCGGACGTCGCCCTCGTTGTCCTCGGCGCCGATGAACAGCTGGGCGGTGCCGGCATCGAAGCGCAATGCATCCCGCCCGTTGTGGTCGACCACATGGAGGTCGCCCTCGTTGCCCAGGGCGCCGGTGAACAGCTGGGCGTTGCCGCCGACCCGGCCTCTCGCCGAGCCCGGTCACCGCCGCTTCGAGCAGCGGACCTTCTCGCAGCGCGAGCAGGCCGGGCCCGTAGGGCGCCCCGGCCATCCCGACCGTCACGGACTCGGCGGTGGTGTGTCCCTCGACATCGACCACGACTGCGGCCGCCCATCCCCGGTCTCCCGTCGACCCCTGTCCACCCCGATCGAAGCACACGAAGCAGCCGCCGATCGCCGTGTCCCGCATCGGCGTCCACAGAGCAGGGCGCAGCGCGGCGAGCTCCCGCCGGTGCGCGATCAACTCCGTCTCGTCGGCCGGCCAGGCCATCCGGTCACCCAGTCGAGCAGCAGGCGTTCACCCGCCGCACGTTGCCGAGCCGCCCTCGGATGCGACTGGCGATGCAGAGGGCGATGATCGCTGCCACGACCCGAGGATAAGTTCCTGCCAGCCCGCCGATGGGGCGTGCGACGCCGCCGTAGGCAACGGCGCCCCCACGGTGGTCGCAGGGGCGCCCTGTCGCTCAGCGCTGGGGCAGCGTCGCCATCACGGAGTCGGGCACGCCGTCGGCAGGAGGTGGCCGTCAGGAGTGGCGAAGTCGGTGAACTGGCAGCCGTAGTCGTCGGATGCGACCACGGCCGGGTCGAGCACGACGTCGCCCGCAGGCTTGATCCCGTGCTGCACCCAGGCATCGAGCTCCACGAACGCCGTGACCAGCTCCGTCGGGGTGAAGTCGCAGTGGCCCACGCCACGGATCGCCCGCTGGACGAGCAGGTCCGAGTTGCCCTGGTCGGCGACGTCCTGGGCGTACTCGATCTCGTTGTGGAACGGTACGAACAGGTCGCCCAGGTTGTGGAGCGACAGCACTGGGACGTCGATGGCGCCGGTGATGTTGGGGATCGGCAGCAGCGACGGGTTGATCCGCAGCCGGTCCGAACCGTCCACGCGGGCGATCTCCTCATTGAACGCCAGCTCCTCGGGGCTGAGACCCGGGTCGAGGTCGAGCTGATACACGGTGTCGGTGTTGTCCGGCACGATCCCCGGCGCCCCGATGACCTTGCCGTTGCCGACCCCCAACTCGAACAGGAAGTTGCCGACGCCGGTCGACGCCGGGATGCTGTTCCAGAACGCAAACGCCTCGTCGAAGTTGGGCCGGTCGCCGCCGGAACGCAGCTCGACGAGCTGCTTGAAGGCCTCGCCGTCGGCGTTGAGGACGAACGGCCAGGCGCCGGGCGCCCCCTCGAGGCCGGCCTTGATCTGCGGCACCTGGACACCGATGTACACGGCGTCATCGGCGACCGGGTACGCCGAGGCGCCGAGGGCGATCTGCTGTGCTGCCAGGTTGAAGTCGAGGAAGTAGTCGAACAGCTCGTAGTCGCCGACGACGCCGCAGATCGGCATCGCTCCGTCGTACGGGTGGTTTGGCTGCTCGACCGAGCGAGCGGTGACGTGCCCGCCCATCGACGCCCCGGTGATGTACCTGGTCGCCGGCGAGCCGACGATCTCGTCGAAGAGTTGCACGAGCCGGTGCGTGTCACGAACCCCGACACCAGGGTTGTAGCTGTTCGCCGAGTAGCTCGACGCCGCCCATGCGTAGCCGTTCGGGATGAGGAACTCACGCAGCGGGTGGTTGTCGACGGTGAGCTCGGTCCCCTCACCTCGGTAGCCGTGCGCCCACATCACGAGCGTCCCGTTCCAGTTGGCCGGCACCTCGATGCGGTAGCCGGAGTCGTAGTGGACGCCCCACAGCCGCTGGGTGTCTTCGAACCCGGGCAGGGCATCGAACGGCAGCTTGGCCTCGTCGACGTACCAGTCGGGCTCGGGCGGAGCGGCGGTCGCCGCCGTCATCGGTATCGAGGCGAACAGCAAAAGCATCGCCACTATCGAGGTTCTCCGTCGCATGTGCATCACTCCCACGGGCGCGGCTCCGTTGAGGAGAACATAGAGGATCGAGGCATTTCGTGTCCGTCCTGCGCTCGGTGGCTGCCGAGACCGATTGTCTCGTGTCCGCCCGTATGCGCACGGTGCCCGCTCGAATCTCGTCACACCCGCTGGATACGTTGCATCGACGACCGCGACGGAGAGGAGCACGGCGCGATAGGACAGAGATCGTTGTATCCGCACAACCGAATACGGATCCCCCTCACCGGCTCGGGTCGCCGAGGACGAGGGCGGTGGTCGAGTGCTCACAGGCCACGAGACGTTCGCATGCGTGTGGCTGCGGGCTTCACCATCGCTGTCGAGCTCGGTGAGATTGCCATGGGCCTGGCCGGACTGCCGGAGACGATCGTGGAATCGACGAGCGCGCCGGTGACCTCGAACCCGAACCTGACGTGCTCGCCCGACTCGACGATGCCCGCCTTCTCTCCCCCTCGCCCCTGCCCCGACCCGCAACTTCACGCGGTTCGTAGCCGGTGCGCGTGCCCCCCGTTGGACCTTTTACCAGGTCTCCCACATGGCTCATGCCGTGGCAGAACCAGGGCCGAGAGTCCCTCGCCCAGGCAGGTTGAGGGAGAACGGGTCGCACGACCCAGGTGATCGGCACCGGTCAGTCGATCGCCGATTCTCGCCACAGTCGTGCCCCGAGCCCGGAGGCTCGCTGCACCGATCGTTGCACGGCCGCCCGAACGACGGCCTCGTCGCCGACCACCCACACCCGCTGCGAGGCACGTGTCACCGCGGTGTACAGCAGCTCCCGAGTGAGCAGCCGCGATGCTTCCCCGGGCAATACGACGACCACCGAACGAAACTGGCTGCCCTGGCTCTTGTGGATGGTCATGGCGTGGTTCGTGACGTGCTCGCCGAGGTGGCTCAGCGGGAGCTCCCGGATCCCGCCGCGGTCGAATGCCAGCCTCAGCCCCTCGCCGGTGGCGACCGTGACGCCGATGTCGCCGTTGTAGAGCTCGAGGTTGTAGTCGTTCTTGGTGACCATCACGGGCCGTCCCGGGTACCACTCTCCGCCGTAGCGAAGGCCGGTGAACCGCTCGTCGAGGGCTGCTTCGAGATTGCGTCGCCACTCGGCGACGCCCTCGTGGCCTTCCCGGCGGGCGCACAGCACCGCCATCTCACCGAGCGCTGCGAGCGAGCCGGCCACGTCGCCCGACGCGGCCAGCTCCACGAGCCGGCACCGCTGCGCGACCACCTCCGCCCACAGGCTCCTGAAGTCCCGATGGCTGCGCTCTGGCACCCATTGCAGCTCGGGGGCCCCGGCAGCGAGCAACGAGACGGTGCGGTCACCGTCACCGAGCCTGATGGCGTCGGCCACGTCCGAGATCACCGACTCCTCCTCGAAACGGTGCGTTCGATCGAGCACCACGACGTGGCGACCGATCGGCGCCGGGGAGACGGCCGACCCGGGAGCGACTGCCGGGCCGACGATGTCGGCGAGCACCGTGCCCGCTTCGATCGACTCGAGCTGGAACGGGTCGCCGACGAGCACCACCGAGGCGTCGTCGCGGACGGCCTCGAGCAGCTTGGCGGCGAGTGGGAGCGAGACCATCGACATCTCGTCGACGATCACGAGGTCGTGGGGCAGACGGCGCTGCACGTGGTGATGGAACCGCCCCCGCTCCCATGTCCATCCGAGCAAGCGGTGAATGGTGCTCGGGCCGATGGTCGCCAGGCGTGCCGCGGTCTCAGGATCGGTCATCTCCTCCGCCCGCGCCGCGATCGCCTCACCGAGACGAGCCGCCGCCTTGCCCGTGGGAGCACACACCGCCACCAGCGGCAGCTCGCCGGCGGCGGCGAGTGCGGCCAGCAGCGCACCGATGGTGTGGGTCTTGCCCGTGCCCGGTCCACCGGCCACGACTGCGAGGTTCCCAGTCGCGGCGAGCACTGCGGCATCGTGCTGGCGCGTTCCGGCGCCGGAGGCTGCGGGCAGCAGGACGTCCAGCATCTCGGTGAGCTGGACGCTCGGCGGCCTCGGCTCCCGCCCGCAGCGGTCCAGCAGCAGGTGCGCCACGTGCTCCTCGTACCTGAAGTAGCGCTCGAGATAGAGACGACCGTCGACGAGCACCATCGGCTCATCACCGCCGCCATCGCCGATCATTTCGCTCGCGGCGAGCGCCGCCGCCCACCCCTCCGGGTCCGGCCACGGCAGCTCGTCGACGACCTCGGGATCCTGCCCGTCGACGACCACGGCCTCACGCAGCTCGGCGGGCCGTACGCACACGTGGCCGTACCGGGTGCCGCGCACCGCCATCGCCGCAGCCAGCGCCACTCGCTCGTCGGTCTCGCCGCACAGGCGGGTGATCGACTGGGCGGAGAGGACATCGAGCGGGTCGAGCACGCCGGCATCGTTGAAGGCGGCGAGCAGGCCCTCCGTGTGCACGACGAGAGTTGCGTCGCGGGCTGCGGCGTCGATCCGTTCACGCATCGTGCAACCCTCTCACCGCACCACGTAGGGCGGCCACCGAGCGCCGGATCTCTGCCTCGCCGGTGCGATGGTTGAGCACGACGAAGCGCAATGCGCTCCGTCCGCCCAGCGAGGTGCCGGACACGAGCACGTCGCCGCCCTCGAGCAGCGTTTGCACCAACCTCTCCTCACGGGCGGCACGCCCCTCCTCGGACTCGTCCCGGCGCGCAACCAACCGGAAGGTGACGATCGAGAGCCCACGGTGCACCACCTCGAAATCGGGCTCCTCGCGCAGGAGCCGCTCGGCGAGCTCCGCCAGGTCGAGGTCCGCGTCGATCTGGCGTCGCAACGCGTCGACACCCACGCTGCGCATCAGCATCCACACCGGGAGTGCTCGAGCCGGACGAGTGAGCTCGGGGCCCCGGTCGAAGAAGTTGACCTCGGTCTGCGCAACGTCCTTCAGGTAGTCGCCATGTGCGGCGAACGCACGGTCCAGGCTGCCGGGGCGATTGACGAGCACGCAGCCGCACCCGAACGGGGTATACAGCCACTTGTGCGGATCGAGCGTCACGGAGTCCGCCCGCTCCATGCCTCGCAGCGATGCCCGGCCCCGCTCGGTGAGTGCGGCGAAGCCTCCGTAGGCCGCATCCACGTGGAACCACACGCCTTCGGTCTCGCAGACGTCGGCCAGCGCATCGAGCGGATCGACCGTCCCCGTGTTGGTGGTGCCGGCGTTGGCGCTCAGGAAGAGAGGACGACGCCCACGTGCGCGATCCATCCGGCATCGGTCGATGACGGTTGCCGGCTCGACCTGGAAGCTCGCATTCGTGGCGAGACGCACGATCTGATCGCTCCGGAACCCCAACACGGTCGCCGCCTTGTCCATCGACGTGTGGCCCTGGTCGGAGACGTAGACGACCGCCGTGCTCGGATCGTCCAGGGTGGCGCGGGCGGCGGCGAGTGCACCGAGGTTCGCCATCGAACCGCCGCTCGTGAAGATGCCCTCGGCGGTCACCGGATAGCCGACGGTCTCGGCGACCCACCGCAACGTCAGCAGCTCCAGGGCTGCAAACGATGCGCCACCCAGGCTGCTGCCCGCAAACGGGTTGAGCGCCGCCGCGATGAACGCACCCAGCGACCCGTAGTAGCTGCCCGGGCCCGGCACATAGGCGTGGAACCGCGGATGGTTGGTGCGCGTCATCCGGGGCAAGATGCGTTGCTCGAGGAACTCCAGGGTGTTGGTGAGCGAACTCGGATGGGCCGGGAGCTGCTCCTCGACATCGGCGGCGAGCACGTCGAGGGCCGCCAGATTCGCCACCGGTGCGGCGTCGAGCGCCGCAGCCTGGGCGACCAGCCAGTCGACGACGGCGTAGCCGAGTTCCCGCATGCGTTCAGGAGACGGGTCGAGGGGCTCGCGGGCCATGGGCGGCTTGGTCACGCGCTCGCACCCCCACCGGCGGCGAAGAGACTGCTCAGTGCAACGATCATGTCGGCGGGTGGCCGCCATCGCACGACGCCGCAACGCTCGCCGCCGAGTACCGGCGCCGACGCCCCGGCCATACCCCGCACGAACAGGTAGCGAGCGCCGCCGAGGTGCTGCGCCGGGTCGTAGCCGGGAAGCCGCCACTGGAGATACCGGTGGAGCGCAACCTGGTACAGCGTTGCCTGGAGCACATAGTTGCCGCCGATCATCGCGTGGGCGAGGGCCGCCGGCCCATAGTCCTCGGGAGCGGCGACCTCCCCCTCGACGGGCATCGGGTTCGTCTTGAAGTCCATGACCTCGTACTTGCCGTCGACGATTGCGGTGAGATCGATGGCGCCGGTGAGGTACCCGTGGAAACGCACGGGCGGCGTGGCGACGAGGTCGACTGCGTAGGGACGGTAGGGGTCCGCCGCGTCCAGGTGATCGAGCATGACCCTGGCGATGTCGTGCAGCGATACCGAGCGTCCTCCGGTGCGGACGGGAAACTCGAAGGTCAGTTCCTTGAGCACGTCGCGCCCTGGGAGGTCGCGCAGCCGCATGGTGTCTGGGTGAGGGCCGAGGGGCGTCTCGATGGCGGCGACGAGGGCAGCGACCAGCGCGTCGGGATCGAGCTCCCACGCCGAGCGGCGCAGCGCCGCTTCGACGTGCCCACGGAGCTCCGCCGGCAGGTCGGGAGCGTCGAAGGCGACCGCCTCGAAGAGCTCGTGTACGAGGGTGCCGAATCTGGCGCCGCGGGGAAGGTCGGCCATCGGCAAGACCACCGCAGGTCCTTCCGTGGATTCGGGCTCCGCGTCCTCCAGGCCGATCTCGTCGCTGCGCAGCGGTTGCTCCGACGTCTCGGCCACGCCGGCGATGGGATGCTCGGGCGACAGCGACGTGAACGAGGCGCGACGCCACTCGTAGTCGAGCGGGCGGGTGAACCGCGCCCGCTCGAGCGGCTGTGGCGCCGCCGCCGGGGGCCGGTACTCGAGAACCGGCGGAAGCTCACGCACGATCGGAACCTCGATGGTGCCCCCACTCGCCGCCTCGAGGGTCACGGGATCCGCCCCCCGCCGGGTGACCAGCTCGCCGAGCTTGGTGTCGGCGGCGCCCGCCGCGCAGGGCAGCCACCACACCACCAGGTGGTGGGCGGCACGGGTCAGCGCCACGTACAGCTGCCTGCCCTCCTCGGCCTCGTCCTCGTCCGCTTGCTGCTTCACGTGCGCCTCGAACCCGGGCCAGTCCGGGCCGCCCACGTCGATGAGGCGGGGGCGCGGCTCCGGTCCGCTCGGTGCGTCGGGATCGTGGAAGACCGGCAACTCGGCACTGAACTTCGGCACATCCCATGCAAAGGGCACGAGAACGACCGGATACTCGAGACCCTTGGCGCCGTGGACGGTCTGCACGTGGACCGCCGCGGCGTCGGTCTCCAACCGGCGCTGTCTGGACTCGGGCTCCTCCCGGCTGCGCGCTTCGCGCGACACGGCCTCGGCCATCGCGCCCTCGATCCAGGCGACCAGCGACCCTGCCCGCCGGCGGCGCCACGTGGCGTGCATCTCCTCGGCGACGTGAACGAGGTCGGTCATGATGCGCTCACCATCCGGCATGGCGAGGACCCGAGACGCCAGGTCGGTGCGCCGGTTGATGGCGGCGATCAACCCCGGCACCCCTTCGTCGTGCAATCGTGCCTGCCACTCCCGCATCTGCGCCTGGAGCGCCAGCACCTCCGTGTCGTCCATGGCGGCCACCTCGTGCGCCGCCTTGCCGACGAACAGGGTCGTCGCCGCCAGCCGCGCCATGTCGCCCCTGTCCGGCCGTTCGATGGCGACGAGGAACCGGCGCCACTGCTCCGCAGCCTCGGCGGCGAACACGCCACCGGTGCGCGCCGCAACCGACGGCACCCGGCGACGGCTCAGCTCGGTGCGCACCATGTCCACCTGCCGGCGAGTGCGGCAGAGAACCGCGATGTCCTCGGGTCCCAATTGCCTCGTCACGCCGTCCCTCACCAGGTTGACACCGCCGGACAGCAGCCTGACGACCTCGGCGGCGGCGTCGGCCGCCACCACCCTGCGAGCCTCGGTGACGAGGAAGAACCGTCCGTTGCGCCAGCGCCGGATGTCGATATCGTCGTCGAACCGGCGAATCGACAGGGGCGCCCCCACGCCGTGGATACGGGTTGGCTCGCGGCCCTCCGGCGGATCGACGTGGTGGTACGCGATGCGCTCGTCGCCGAAGGTCGCCCCGCTCATGAGCGTGTCGAGCGCCGTGATCAGCGAGGCGTCGCTGCGCCAGTTGACCTCGAGCGTCCGGTGAGCTGCGGCGCCGGCAACGGCCGACAAGTAGGACTCGACGTCTGCGCCGCGAAAGCTGTAGATCGATTGCTTGGGGTCGCCGATGACGACGAGACGCAACCCGTCGAACACCGCTCGGATCACCTGCCACTGGATCGGATCGGTGTCCTGGGACTCGTCCACCAGCCCCACCGCATAGCGGCGGCGCAGCAGTTCACGTGCAGCCCTGCCTACCACCGGGTCCTCGAGGGCGCTGCGCACCTCGAGCAACGCATCATCGAAGGTGGTGGCGCCCAGCGACCGGAGCCGCCGCTTCACCTCACGCCGCATCGCATGCGCGACCTCGACGCGGACGCGCGGGGCGCCCGCCACGTCGCTCGGCTCGGGCACGATGCGCGCATCCGGCGTCGCCACGACGACCTCGCCGATCCGCTGCGCCGTTCTCGAATCGATCATCCCGGTCGCATCGTCGGAGAATCGTCCGACGAGGAGGTCGCCCGCCGCCTGTGCGAGCACCTCGTCGTCGACCTCGCCGGGCTCCACCTCGGGTGACAGCCGAGCGGCGAAACCCAGCTGGCCCAGGAGCCGGTGGGCGAAACCGTGGATGGTGAAGACCTGAGCCCGATCGAAGTGGGCCAGCGCCTCGGCGAGGTGCCGCTGAGCGCGCACCCGGTCCTCAGGAGACACATCGAGCAGGACATCGAGATGGGGGTCTGCGCCGCCGGGCGCGTCGCCGCGCTCGAGCGCGGCGAGCGTGTCCACCATCCGGCGCCACACCCGCCCGCGGACCTCCGCCGTCGCCGCCCGGGTGAAGGTGATCACGAGGATCTCGTCGACGAGCACACCTTCGACGGCCACCAGTCGGGCCACCAGCGCAGCGATCGTGAACGTCTTGCCGGTACCGGCAAGACG
>DKBA01000230.1 GCA_002450985.1 Acidimicrobiia bacterium UBA6912 | reverse complement strand
TCCAGATCCGCAACATGCCGTCGCGACCGGCGGTTGCCAGCGTGTCCTCGTCGAGAAAGGCCATAGCCTTGAACCCGTTTGGCGTCTCTGCCGGCGCAACGCCGAACGGTTGGATGACGGGAGCGAGTGTCGATGGATCTCTCACGACGATCGTGCCGTCATCGCCCGCGGACGCGACGAAGTCCCCCGCCGGGCTCCATTCGAGCGCCCACACGATTCCATCGTGGGCAGGACTGAAGTCGTACACCGACACGCCATCAGTACGACCGATCCTTCCGTCGAAGGTCCCGAACAGGGCGGTCTCGACCGGGCCGCCGAATGCGACCGCCGTGACCGGTGCGTCCACCTGCACCACGGTCGACTCGCCCGATGCCAGATCGACCCTGTAGATGCCACCATCCTTGCCGGCGAGCCACGCGACCTCACGATCAGCGGCGATCGCGCGGTAGGGGTCGTCGGTGTCGACTGGGTGCTCGGAGAGTCCGCGATCCATCCGGTAGAGCCTGACTCGATCGCCGACCGCGGCGATCGCACGACGGCCGTCCGGAGACAGATCGTGGGAATGGGTGAACAGTCCCGTCGTGGCCCCCACGAACTGTGGGCTCGTGGCCAGCCGGCCGTCATCGATGCGCCAGATGAGAAGCCCGGTCTGCCCCGATGTCACCACCGCGCCATCCGGGAGGAACGTGGCGCGGCGCTGAATGGCATCGACCTGAGCCGGCGGCGTATCAAGGGGCTCGAGCGTGCTCGCATCGCGAACCCACACCGTACGGTCCTGGTGGGTCGTCACCAACGTCTCGCCATCCGGCGACACGGCGACGCCCCACACTGCGCCGGACGGGAGGGCGTAGTGATGACCGAGGAGTGCTCCGGACTGCACCGAGAACGCGGCGACGAACATCGGATCGCCCACGGCGATGAGCCGCTCCCCGTTCTCGGCCGCTACGAGCCGGGTCACGTTCACGCCGACGAAGGTATTCGGACTCGGGAGCGTGTCCGTAGGGAGATCTCCGACACGGAACGTCGTGGTCTCGACCCGCTGCTGGGTGGCCGGCCGGTACAGAAGCAGCCGGCTCGGCGTGTCGATTCCGCCGCTCTGGGTGGCGACGACGATGCCGTCACCCATTCCGATCACCGCCGAGATCCTCACCCCGAGATCGGCCACTCTCTCCGATGATCCATCTTCGATCGTCCAGGCGACCACGTTGCCCAGCTCGTCGCCCGTGACCAGTCGTCCCGGTGCGATGAAGTCGAGCGCCGTCACCGGGCTCGGGGTTTCGAGCGTACCGAGGGATGCCCCGTCGCTCAGGTTGAGCAGCTCGATTCCTGGGGNNGCGGCCGTGCCGCCCGTTGGGCCGAGCGCGGTCCCCCACACCTCGTTGCCGTTCAGGATGTCACCCATCAGCCGCAGCGGTGCGAGTGTCTCGTTCAGGCGGTGCGACTCGACTACGCCTATCGCGGCTTCCTCGTATTCGCCCGTAGCCAGCAAGCCCTGAGCGTCGCCGATCATGGCCTCTGCAGCCAGCAACTGAGCCCTGTGGGTCGCCGCCCGCGCAGCAAAGGCGAACACGATGGCCACCAGTGCGGCCAGCACGACGGCGCCCACCGCAACGCGCCGCCGGCGCAAGGCACGGCGCGTGCCCGCGTCGAGTTGGTCCCGGCTCGCGTCGAGGAACGCGCGCTCGGACTGCGTGAGCGACAGATCTGTGGATGCCGCCCACTCCGCAAAGTGGGCGAGGAGACCGGTCCCGGCCAGCATGCTCGGGTCTCGCCCAGCGGCGTCCCACGCATCGGTGGCGTCGACGAGGCGGCGGCGTATCGCGAGGTCGCTCCGTCGCTCGTCGATCCAGCCGCTCAACCGCCCCCACTCCGTGAACATCGCCTCGTGAGCCACCTCCACGGACGGACCGTGCGTCAGCGGGTCGCGGTCGAGCGTCAGCAGCCGGTGTCGGGCAAACAAGTCGATGACCGTACCGATCGTCGCCTCTTCCCCTTCGAGCCGCTCCAGCTCGGACCGCCGCACACGTCTGCGAGCGATCCTCTCGGCATCCGTGATAGTGGCCAGTCTGAGGAACATCTGCCGAGCCCCGGTTCGCGCCGTGACGCCGAGTTCCGAGAAGATGCTCTCGGCGCGACGACCGAGGGCGCCGAGCACACCGCCTATCGCGGCGTAAGTGTCAGCGGCGATGAGGTCCGAGCTCCGGCGAGCGAACATCTCGGCGAGGGCGTACTCCAGCAGTGGGAGCCGACCCGGCTCCTCACCAACCTCCGCGACCATGCGGTCGACCAGCCCCGCTTCGAAGGCGACGCCCACACCGGCTGCCGGACGCTCGATGATCTCTCGTAGCTCGTCTGCCGTCGGCGCCGACAGGGGGACGGTGGCCCGGCGCAGGATCGCTCCGAACTGCGGGTGCATCAACGGCTGGTCGAAGAAGTCGGCACGGATGGTGGCCACGACACGAGCGTTGCTCGCGTCGTCGGTGACCAGGGTGGCAAGGCTGCGCAGGAAGTGGTGACGTTTCTCAGCATCGGCGGTGAGCGTGAACAACTCCTCGAACTGGTCGATGACTATCAGCACTTGCGCGTTCTCCGGGAACATGCGCGCCATCGCCCGCAGCAGACCCCTGTCGCCTTCGGCGAGCTCTTCGTCTACGTACGGCACCGGCGCGGGGGACACCCGCAGCAGCGCAGAAGCACACGCCTCGAAGGGGTGTGACCCAGGTGTCATCTGAGCGATGAACCAACCCTCCGCACCTACGATCTCGCCACTCACCACGGCAGGCAGAACGCCGGCGTGCACGACGGAGGACTTCCCCACCCCTGACGGTCCCACCACGGCGACCAAGCGATGAGAGTCCACTGCGTCGAGGATCTGCCCGATCACTGCATCACGTCCGTAGAAGTCCTCGGAATCTGCGTAGCTGAAGGCCTCCAGCCCGCGGTAGGGATTGCGGCTCGGCGTGAAGCCCACATCTCCTGCGCCGGCACCTCCGGCCACCGCCCGCCACGCGGCGCGCAGGTCGGAGATCGTCGTCGGCGTCTGTCCGGACGACAGCAACCGCCGAATCGCGTCCGCTGCGGGTCCCGCCTCACCGACGGCGGCGGTCAGCGTCCCGATGAGGCCGGCGACGTCCCGGGCCACGAGGTCATCACTGGAGGACGTCCTGTCGGCGAGTGCGACCCCAAAGTCGGCGATGTAGAACGAGCCGTCGGGATCCACGAGGATCGTGTCGGCACTCACCTCGCCGTGGGCCACGGCCGACCGGTGGGCCGCCTCGAGCGCCGAACCCACCTCGGCGACGAGCCGTGACGCTTCGCCGAGGTCCAGGGAACGCACGGCCATCCGGGCGGCGAGGCTGCCGCCTGCGATCCAACGGCTCACGAGGTAGGCGCCGGTCAGGTCCCGCCAGTAGTCGAACAGCGGCACGATGTGGGGATGCTCGAGACGGGCGACCGTCAGGGCTTCGAGCTCGAAACGTCTGACGAACTCGGGCGTGTTGGCCAGCTCTGGTGAAATGACCTTGATTGCGACCTCGCGCCCCACCGACGGCTGGTACGCACGCCACACCGACCCCGCCGGGCCGCGGGCGACCTGCTCCCTCAGCTCATACCCGGGCATGCTGCGCATCCCGCCCGAGATCGCCGCGCTGCGATCGATCCGCAGCGCCGGGAAATCCGGCGAGACGCCGTCGAGAACGAGTTGGAACACAGCCTCGGTGCGGTCCAGCCGAGGTATGGGGTGCGCTCCGAGGCCCTTGAAGGTACGGCCGCGGCCCGCTGTTGCGTCGGAATGCGCATCGCGGGAGACCAGGACCTGCCCAGGGTGAGCCATGCTCACCAAGCCGGCGATTCGGGTGACCACCGGGCCGGCCAGCACTCCCGCATCACCGGACACGACGTCGCCCACGTCGACGGCGACTCGAAGCAGGGCTCGATGAGCTCCGCCGCCGATCTGCGGCGCGCGGCGCACCAGTCCGTCGACGGCGGCCAGGGCACCGTCGAGGTCCGCAAACGAGGCGAACGTGGCGTTGAGCCGCTGGGCGAATACCTCTCCGCCACCGTCTCGAATGGCGTCGCGTACCACCGCATCGGTGGCGACGAGGTACTCCACCCGGTCGGGTGGCGGCACCACCCGATCCAGCGTGCCCGCGTCGACGTCGACCGCAAGCAGCGCCCGGCGACCCACAGAGGGAGGTGGTCGATAGCTCAGTCGTTCATCGTGTTCCAGGATCTGTTGCTCGAGTGCTCGGAGATCGGGCGCCGGCTCGATCCCGAGCTCTTCCGTCAAGGCCCTCCTGGTGATCTGAAACGCCCGGAGCGCCTCGGCCTGACGACCCGAGCGATACAGAGCCAGCATGTGTTGTGCCCTCAGCCGCTCACGGTACGGGTACTCGCCGGTCAGCGCATCGAGCTCGGGGATCAAGAGCTCGTGGTGACCGAGCGCGAGGTCGGCGTCGATGCGGGCCTCCAGAGCCACGAGTCTCAGCTCCTCGAGCCTCGTGATCTCGGTGGCGATCGTGGCACCGCCGTCGACGTCTGTGTAGGGATGGCCCCGCCACAGACCAAGCGCTTCGCGGAGCCGATCGGCTGCGACCTCCGGATCGTGGTCGAGGACGCGGTGCGCCGCAGCGACCGCATCCTGGAACCGCGTCGCATCGAGGTCGGAGCGCGCGATCTCGGCAACGTAACCGTTCCTCGTTCCGACGATGACCTCGCCGAGTTCCGATCGGAGGTTGGACACGTACGTCTGCACCGAGCGTCGTGCTCCGTCAGGAGCCTCTTCGCCGTAGACCGCATCGATGAGCTCACTCGTCGACACGTGACGCCCGGCATTGGCCAGGAGCACGGCAAGCACCGTGCGTTGCTTCGGGCCCCCGAGGTCACACGCCGCGTCTGTGCGATGCGCCTCGAGGGGGCCGAGGACGCCGAACGCGATCCCCTTGCTCGTGCCCGCATGCGTCTCGGTACCGGTCATCTGCGACCTCGCCTCCCTCCACCCAACATAGGCGGCGCGCAGCAGAGGCGGGCGTGAAGGGCGGCACGCCCGCCTCCGTCGCCGCACAGGGCCTTCCGCAGCATCTGCGATTCGAAGGTCACAGGACGATGTGTAGGTGAGCCTCGTCAAAGACTTGTCAAGACGGCACCGCGCGTCGAGAACCCCTGTTCCACAACAGCTTGCGGTGGACCACGGTCCAGGCCGCCACCGTGACACGTCACCGGCCCCGTTCTGTGCTTTGACATTCGCTTGGCAGTCTTGACACCGCTTTGTCGGGGCTGACGCAGGTCGCCGACAGCCGGCGCAGACGGTGCCGGCATGCGCTCTTCACGCACTGCCCTCACCATCACCGTCCTGCTGGCAGCCCTCGGGTATGCACTGGGGACCCCACGCGAAGCCGGCCCGGCGGAGGCGGCGGAGAACCTGCCGGCGTCCGCCGCTCCGGTCCTTCCTGCCCCGAGCGAGCTGCGAGCCTGGTACGCCGACTACCCGGCGGCCAGCGACATCGACGGGGCACGTATCTACGCCGATGGAGCGGACGCCGTCGCCGAGGTGCGGTGGGCGCTCGATCGTTTCGAGGATGCGGGCCTGGCCCTGCCGCACGTCGAGGTGTGGATGCACGACGACCTGAGCGGATGTCGCAGCAACGACGGGAGTCTGGTGGTCGGCTACACCACCGTGCGCTCCGATCGGCGGGTCGTGTACTCCTGCGGCACCCGGTTCACCCTCCTGCACGAGCTCGGCCACGTGTTCGTCAACGAGCACCTGTCCGACGCCGAGCGGGACGCCTTCACCCGCACTCGCAGAGCCGATGCGTGGAGGGCGGACGAGTGGTCGCGGTCGGCATCGGAGCACGCCGCCGACGTGATCGCCTGGGGACTGCACCCCGAGCACGTCCGGCCGAGCCGCACGTTGCCGAACGACGATGCCAGCCTGGGGGAGGCCTTCGTCATGCTCACCGGCGTCGCGCCGCTCCCCTGAGGGTTGCCTCCTGTGTCCCCGCCGGTCGCGCGACCGGCGGGGACACGGTTGGTCCTGACCTCGGTACGATCGGCTTCATGTGCCGCAACATCCGCCCTCTCCACAACTTCGAGCCTCCTGCCACCGACGACGAGGTGCGTGACGCCGCACTCCAGTTCGTGCGCAAGGTGAGCGGGTACAGCCGGCCATCGGTCGCAAACCAGGAGGCGTTCGACCAGGCGGTGGCCGCCATCGCGAGCGCCACGCACGACCTGCTCGACTCGCTGGTCACCGCCGCCCCTCCCAAGGACCGCGAGGTCGAGGCCGCCAAGGCGCGGGCGAGAGCCGCGACCCGCTACGGGACGGCGTGACGGCCGCCCCTACTCCAGCGCCCGACGCACGGCCTCGGGAACGACCTCGCCGACGTCACCCTCGATCCGCAGCGTCACCAATGGATGGCGGTCATGGTCGGTCTCCCCGCTGTTGACGATGACGTAGCTCGCCCCCGTCGCCGCCGCCCGCAGCGGGATGTCGGCCGCCGGGTAGACGACGAGTGACGAGCCCAGGGCCAGCGCCAGATCGGCGTTCTCGGCCGCGGCATGTGCCCGCCCCAGGTCCACGCTGCGCAGGTTCTGCCCGAAGCTGATCGTCGCCGACTTCAGGTAGCCACCACACACACACCGCGGGCACTCTCCCGTCTCGTGGAAGGTGGCGAAGTGCGGCTCCGGGTCCGACCGGGCGCCGCACTGCTGACACTCGACGAGGCGGGCCGTACCGTGGATCTCGACGAGCTTGTTGGACGACGTCCCGGCCGCGGCGTGGAGGCCGTCCACGTTCTGCGTCACCACCATCTCCACCTTGTTCGCCCGCTCGAGGTCGACGACCGCACGGTGCACTGCGTTCGGCTGGGCGGCACCGAAGTCGGCATGGTCTTCCCACTTCTGCCGCCAGTAGGTGCGGCGCGCCTCCGCAGAGCGCATGAAGTCCTGGTAGAAGACCGGGCGCCGTGTCTTCCACACCCCCTGCGGCCCGCGATAGTCGGGAATGCCCGACGCGGTCGAGATACCGGCCCCGGTGAACACGAGGATGCGCCTCGCGCCCGCAATCAGGTCGGTGAGGATGTCGAGCTGCACCGTCGTCATGCCGACGCCGGGGCGAAGACGAGCGTCACCAGCACCCACACGAACCCAACGACCGTGAGCCCGACCACGGCCACGCGGCCGGCGAGCCACCACCGTCCCGAGCCGCTCAGCTCGACGGCGGCGTTCAGGGGCGCCTCTCCGTAGGC
Source organism: Acidimicrobiia bacterium UBA6912 (assembly GCA_002450985.1). Taxonomy (GTDB): domain Bacteria; phylum Actinomycetota; class Acidimicrobiia; order Spongiisociales; family UBA5794; genus UBA6912. The sequence goes on along the minus strand of DKBA01000230.1, from coordinate 9,193 downwards.
GAGCTGCCGAAGCACGAGATCACGCTCGGTGCTCCTCCCGACGAGAAACGAGCGTCTTCCGCCCACGACCGAGTCCTCCGGCACGAGCTTCGCCGCCCTCGCCTGGAGGGGCCGCGCCGCGAAGATGAGGGCCGCGATGACGGCGACTCCCAGCACGAGGACCAGCCACCCGCGGCTCACGATGAGGGCCACGAGGGCTACCACCCAGGTCGCCCAGAGCACGCCTACCTGACGGAGATAGGCCGATGCGTCGGCGGCACCGGCGAAGCCCCAATCCCGTTCGGTCTCCATGCGCCCGAGCGTAATGCCCTCCCGGTCGCCCGCGCCCGGACGAACATGGCGGCCACACTCACGACCAGAGCACGGCGTAGACGCCGATCCACACGATCGCCCACGCCGCCACCACCATCCCATCGCTGACGAAACGCCGCCCGACGGCTGCCGCGACGGCGGCGATGAGGCTCGACAGCAAGAATCGCATCGCCCGACCGGGGACCGTCCACAGCATGAGGGCGAGAAGGCTCGCCCCCTGGTCGCCTGCTGCCGCCGCATAGAGCTTGTACGGCTGCGTCTGCCGGGGGCCGTCGAGCAGCGCCGCGCTCCCCTTGGCCGCCGTTTCGTTCGCCACGCGCTCGATCATCGCCGCATCGACGCCGGGCAAGCCGGCCATCACTGCGTGGGCGGCATTCGGCCACACGGCTCCCCAGGCGTAGGCGAGCATTCCGCCGACGACGGCGCCACCGACGGCGAACAGTGTCGCCCGCAGCGCCGGCCGCACGCCGCGGCGCACGGCCACCCAGGTGAGAAAGACGTCGGGAACGACGAAGAAGATCAGGGCCTCCGACACGCCCCATAGTCCTGCGATCGAGTCATCGCGCCGTCTCATGCCAGGGAGGCGACCCGGTGTCGCAGATCGGCGGCTTCGGTCCGGGGGTCGGCACCTCCGATCCGCACGGCCTCGCCCACGCGGACCGCGCACGCGCCCCGCCGCGGAAACCGCCCGTGGCGGGGCAACACGTCGGCGCAGCCGTCGAGNNGCCGCCGCCGCCTCGGCCAGCGGGGCGCCCGTCGCACCGCTGCGATCGATCGGCACGGCACCGAGCACTCGGCGCGAGAACCACCGCATCACCCGATTCCGGAACCAGTAGTCGGCGGCGGCCACGGGGCGCACTCGGGCGACGGTCGGGCTCGGGAAGGCGGCGAGCAGCAGCCCGGTGTCGATGTGGCTGTTGTGATTGGCCACCACGATCGCAGGGCCGCGCTCTGGCAGTCGTTCCCGGTGCTCGACGCGGAGCTCGGTGAGCCACCGCGCGGCCGGACGCAGAACGAGACGGTGGAGCAGGGGCCTCATCCGGTCACCAGCACAAGCACGAGCGGCGCTGCCAGCAGAAGGCTGTCAACTCGGTCGAGCACGCCGCCATGACCGGGAATGAGCGCACCGGCGTCCTTCACGCCGCAGTCGCGCTTCACCGCCGAGACGATGAGGTCGCCGATCACGCCGCTCGCGCCAACCGCAGCACCCAGCCCGCACCCCCACACCCAGGTGTGACCGGTCAGGAGCACCCCGAGCCCCGATCCGAGCGCCGCGGCGGCGGCTATGCCACCGACGGCGCCGGCGACGGTCTTTCCGGGCGACACGGCCGGGGCGAGCTTCGCCACCCCGAAGGCTTTGCCGGAGAGGAACTGGGCAACGTCGCCGGCCTGGGTGACGATGACCAGCCAGAGCAGCAGCCCTGTCCCACCGGCAACGTACATGTCGGACACGGGCAAGGCCAGGAGCCCCGCCATCTGCGCCAGCGCCCCACCCACGGCTGCCGCCACGAAGGTCCCGCCGACCCGGGCAACGAACCCCGCGGTGGCACCGCGGCCGACCATGACCACGGCTGCAGCAACGGGGGCACCAAGGATGGCGGCGAGCACGAGGTCGGTGCGGCCCGCAGAGGCGCCGGCATAGGCGATGACGGTCGCCGGGAGGGCCACGGAGATCAACGCCGTCCTCGTCATGCGGGCCAGCTCCCACACGGCCGTCACACCGACGGTGGCCAGGAAGGCGACGGTGACGGCCCGGTGCACGGCCAGGGCCAGAACGAACACCGCGGCCATGATCCACCATGAACGCACCCGCAGCCGCACCTCGGTCAGGTCCATCCGCGGACGCAGCCTGCGCAGCGTGCCGGTGGTCGCGCTCGCCGTGACGAGGGTCGCAAACACTCCGCCAACCGCCCACTGGAGCTGGGCAGCCGCCTCCATCACGCCGCCCTCCCGCTGCCCATCCGGTTGCGGACGGTGAGCACGGCGAGCCCGAGCATGAGGGCGAGACCGCCCACGACGGCGCCCGCCGGGGCACCGGTGACGAGCAATGCGGCGATGATCGAGAAGGCCAGCGCTCGGTCCGCCTTGCCGAGCGGTCCGGCATTCCTCCGCACCTCGGCAGGCCCGGCAATCGCGGCAACCTCGGCGATCAGCGCGGTCACGACGACACCTACGACCAGCCATGCGGCCTCGCCTGCGAGGAGCAGGGAGAAGGGAAGGTATGACACCGCATCGCCGGCAACGTCGCACACCTCGTTGAGGAGCGCACCGCGCACGCTCGTCGCCGTCCGGCGGGCGAGCTGGCCGTCGATCGCGTTCGCTGCCATGCGCAGGCCGAGCAGGAGCGGGACCATCGCCAGTAGGACGGGGACCCGGACGGCTGCGAGAACCGCAGCTCCCGCTGCGGCCGCACACCCGAGACCGGCCCACGTCACCGTATCCGGCCGGACACGCCTCCTCTCCAGCGCCCCGACCACCGGCTCCAGCATGCGCTGGAAGGCCGGCTTGACCGAGTAGAGGGTGGCCGCCACGTCAGATCCCGTAGAACGTGAGCGACGCCACGATGGCCATCAGCGTGAGCACGTACAGCCCACCCGCCGCCGCAGCCCCCACCAGCAGCCACTTCACCCAGGCTCGTCGGCCCGGCGGTCGTGTCATGTCCCCCATCGGCTACCTCCTTCGGTCTGTCGTGCCTGACGCAGACCATGGAGGATGCGGCGAGCCACGGCCATGGGGGAAGTGCCGTGTATGGCGTCGGGGGTTCCCTGGGGGAGTCTCCGTTCCCTCGGATCAGAGGCAATGCTCCATCCGCGGCTGGTTCGGGAGATGCGGGACGTCTTCGCTCAACAGCGCGAGGAGACCGTGGACGAGTCTCTCGAGCCGGCCTCGATCACAGGTCGGCGAGCGAGTCTGTGGTCGCGGTGGCGGGGAGACCGAGCTCTTTGCGCAGCTCGTCGTAGCCGCGGTCCTCGAGCTCGTCGGCGAGCTCGCGGCCGCCGGAGCGGACGATGCGGCCCCGCAGCATGACATGGATGCGGTCCGGGCTCATGTAGCGCAGGATGCGGGAGTAGTGGGTGATGATCACCACGCCGAGCGAGGCGCTGCGCAGCGACTCGACGAGCTCCGCCACCTCGCGTACCGCATCGATGTCGAGACCCGAGTCGATCTCGTCCAGGATCGCCACCTTCGGGTCGGCGACGGCGAGCTGGAACATCTCAGAGCGCTTCTTCTCGCCGCCGGAGAGCCCGAGGTTGATGGGCCGGCTGCGGAACGGCGCCATGCGCAGCCGCTCCGATGCCGCCTCGACCTTCGTCGCAAAGCTCCCGTTGCCGGCCGCTTCTCCCATCTCGGCCACGAGCTCGTCGAGCGACACACCCGGCACCTCGACGGGATACTGGAACGCCTCGAACAGTCCGAGCCGGGCCCGCTCGTGGACCGGGAGCCCGAGGATGGGCACCCCGCCGACCTCGGCGACACCGGTCGCCTGGTACTCGTCTTTGCCCATCAGCACGTGCGACAGGGTGGACTTGCCCGATCCGTTGGGGCCCATCAGCGCATGGATCTCTCCGAAAGGGACCTCGAGGTCGACGCCGCGGAGAATCTCGAGGTCGCCCAGACGGGCCCGCACATCGCGCACCGACAGGGCGATGCCCTTCATATCGACTCCTTCTGCTCGGCGGAGGCATCGAGCGCCAGGTAGACGTCTCCGTCGACCACGCTCACCCGGTACACCGGCACCGGCCGCGTCGCGGGCAGCGAATCGGGCACGCCGGTCACGAGGTCGAACTCGGAGCCGTGACGGGGGCATTCGACGTCGGTGTCGAACACCTCCCCCTCGGACAGCGAGGCCTCTGCGTGGCTGCACCGATCACCGATGGCGTACACGGATTCGCCGATGCGGAACACGGCGATGCGGTGCTCCCCGACATCGACACGCACGCCGCGGCCATCGGGCAGCTCGTCGAGTGCGGCGATCCTCACCGTGGCGCTCACAGCCGACCCTCCTCCTGGGCCTCGACGAACTTGGCGTTGATCCACTCCCGCACGGGGCCGGCCGCCGCCTCGTGGGGGAACTTGGCGAGCGCCTCCTCGAAGAAGCCGCGCACCTGGAGCCGATCGGCGCGTTGCGGGTCGAGGCCGCGGCTCATCAGGTAGTAGCGCTGCTCCTCGTCGAGGGGGCCGACCGTCGAACCGTGCCCGCACCGGACGTCGTTGGCGAGGATCTCGAGGTTGGGCACCGACTGGGCCGCGGCGCCTTCAGACAGGATGAGGTTGCGGTTGGTCTGGAAGGCGTCGGTGCGTTGCGCGGACTCGTCGATCCGGATCATGCCGGTGAAGACGCTCAGGGCATCGTCCTCGACCGCACCCTTGAGGAACATGTCGGACCGGGTGTTGGTGCCGGCGTGATGCATGAAGTAGCGGTAGTCGAGCACCTGCCGCTGGTCGCCGAAGTACGCCCCGACGATGTTCGCCGACGAGCCGCGACCCTCCAGGTCGACCTCCAGGTGGAGGCGGGAGAGGGCGGCGCCGAGCCCGGCTTCTGCGAGCACGAGCGACGCGTCCCGGTCGAGGACGGACCGGGTGTGCCCGATCGAGCGAATCTTGCGGCCGAAGTTCTGGATGACCGAGATGTCGACGTTGGCGCCCGGGGCCGCGATCACCTCGATCTGCGGTACGACGAGGGCATCGACGTCGGCGGCGGAGACCATGTGGACGACGACCGAAGCCTGCGCCGTCTCGTCGGCAACGACCACCACGCGGGGGAACGTCACCACTCCCGAGGTCGCGGCATGCACCTGAACGAGCACCGGCTCGCCGACCTTCCCGCGACCGACGTGGACGAAGGCGCCATCCCCGCCGAACGCCCGATGGGCGGCGGCGAACTTGTCGGTGTCCGCCGGCACGCCGCGGGCGGCCGCCGACTCGAGCGCTCGTTCGTGAGGCCCGATCGCTTCGGCGAGCGGCCCGACCCAGGCGAGATCCGTCTCGATCGGATCGGACACGGCGGTTCCGTCCACGACGAGCACGCCGCCGCCGGCCGGGAAGCCGGGAAGCGCCCCATCGCTCGGGGTCCCGGGGCCGTCGGGGAGCGTGAAGTCGGCGAGGTCGAAGTCGAGGTCGACGTACCGCCACATCTCCTCGGTGGAGCTGGGCATGCCGAGCTTCTCGTAGAGGGCGAATGCGGACCTTCGGTCGTCGCGGCGCCATTGCGGCTCGCCGGCGGCGGCGCGGTCGACGGCAGTGGTGTCGAGTGCTGTCAAGGGATCGGGCTCCGTGGTGGGAACGTGGAGAGGATACCCCTCCCCGTCGCGGCAGCCCAAAGGCGGGCGCTGCGGGTTTTGCATGCCACAAAAGTACGGATAAGGTTCCGCTGCTCAACCCGTCCGCCGGGTAGGAATGGCGGACGGTGCCCCTCGCGAAAGGCCGAGGACCTCACATGAACACTCGATCGATTGCGGTCGCGCTCGTCGCCGGTGTCGTTGCGCTGAACGTGGCCGCAGCGACCCTCTCCACCCCGCCGGTGCACGCACAGGAAGGCGATGTCTCGCTCACCTGCTTCCCCCACGCCCCGACCGGCGACCTCCGGTTCGACAACACCTGGGGCGCGACGCGCTCCGGTGGCCGCGGCCACAAGGGCACGGACATCATGAGCCCCAAGGGGCTCGAGGTGCTCGCCGTCGCGGACGGTACGGTCGCCGGCCTCGAGAACGGGCCCCGCTCGGGCTACTACGTCCGCCTCGTCCACGACGGCGGCTGGGAGAGCTGGTACATGCACCTGGCCAATGACACCCCGGGGACGGACGACGGCCGCGGTGGGCCAGAGACCGCCTTCGCCCCGAGCCTCGAGATCGGCGATCGGGTGCGGGCCGGCGATGTGATCGGTTACGTCGGCGACTCGGGCAACGCCGAGTGGGCGGGTTCCCACACCCACTTCGAGCTGCACATCGACGGGGGGGCCGTCAACCCCTACCCATTCCTCGTCGACGTCGCCGCCCGCGTCGATCGCCTCTACGAGATCGCGACCCCGCTCGTCGTTGCGCCACCGCCCTATGGGCAGGAGCTGCAGATCGATCGCGGGCCCGTCTGGGGCGAGCTCCTCGCCTCAGGCGGCGTCAACTGCCTCTCGAGCGCCTACCAGAACGCCATCGAGCATGTCTTCGGTGAGCTTCCCGGTGAAGGTGTTCTGTTGACTGGGGTGAAAGCTCGCTAGCACCACTCGGTCGGCGAGCTCGATGCGAGCCCCGTGCCGAAACGCCGGCCGCGGCTTTGGCAGCGCACGGCCCGTTCGGGCGAGGTGGCTCCACACGGCGACGTAGGCGAGCTGCCCCAGCGCCAGCAGCACCCGGGTGTTCGGCAAGAGGGCGAGCTCGGTGTCGAGCCAGCTCGCACACGCCTCGCGCTCCTCGGCGGTCGGGCGGTTCTGCGGCGGTGCACACCGCACCGACGCCGTCACCCACGCATTGCGCAGCTCGAGCCCGTCACCGCGGGCTGTGGAGGCGGGCTGGCTGGCAAACCCGGCCCGGTGGAGCGCCCTGAAGAGCCAGTCGCCGCTGCGGTCACCTGTGAACATCCGCCCGGTCCGGTTGGCGCCGTGCGCTGCCGGGGCGAGCCCCACGATGACGAGCCGCGCTGCGGGATCCCCGAATCCGGGCACCGGACGGCCCCAGTACTCCTCGTCGACGAATGCGGCCCGCTTGACGGACGCCACCTCCTCCCGCCATGCGACGAGCCGCGGGCAGCGCCGGCACGTCGTGATGCGTGCGGCGATCTCGACGAGCGCGTCGCTCACTACGGCCGGAGGAAGCTGGAGTCGTAGACGGTGTTGGCGCTCCAGATCATCCAGCCGAGACCGCGGTCCTCGGCGACCTGCTGCACCGACATGATCTCTTCGGCGTTCAGTTGCCACGTCTGGATCCACGGCCGGTAGATGGCCGAGCCCTGGAGGAACTGGGCGCCCTCGTCGAGCGTCAGCGAGACGAGCTCGACCGCATGCTCGTTCGGGTCGTCGAATCCGCCCCACCCCCTCCCGAAGGTGTACGTGTAGATCATCGGGCTGAGGACGTCGACGACCGGCGACAGGACCTCGGGCCGCTGACCGATGCCCTCGTCCCAGTCGCTGGTCAGCGTGATGGCGAAGATGTCGGCGGCGACGGCGCAGCCGAGCGGGTTGAGCCTGCTGCGCGCCTCCTCGAGGAAGGCCCGGATGGTTGCAGTGCGGTTCGACTCGGCGTAGTCGCCGTCGGTGTCCGCTTCCGCCACGGGACCGTCGGACGGGAACCGGATGTAGTCGAACTGGATCTCGTCGAAGCCGAGCTCACACGATTCGACGGCCAGCGACAGCGGGTACTCCCAGGAGTTGCGGTCGGTGGGATCGAGCCACCGGATGCCCTTGTCGTTCTGCCAGAGACCTCCGGTGACCTCGTTGCGGATCGCCAGCTCCGGTTTCGCCCTGGCGAGGAAGTTGTCCTGGAACGTGGTCACCCGGGTGATCTTGTAGAGCCCGTGGGCGTCCATGTCGGCGATCACCTTGTCGACGTCGTAGAGGAAGTTCGTGTTGAGGGCACCGATCTCCTCGACGAGCGGCACCTCGGTCTCGCGGAACACCCACCCGGTCTCGTCCTTGGTGTCGACGACGAAGGCGTTGACCTCGGAGGAGTCGGCCAGCTCGAGGAGCTGCTCCCACACGGCCGGATCCGCCGCCTTGTCGCCACTCACGCGCAGCGCCTTGATGTCCCGCGGCGCCATCTGAATGACGAGTCCAGGCGTCTCGCCGTCCCACGCCACGGAGGTGGGCTCCCACGCCGGGCGTTCGGCGCTCACCTCGCCGGCAAGGGCCCGCGACACCGTGAACGTGCCCGTGTCGTCGGTGACGGCGGTTCTGCCATTGAGCGTCACCGTGGTCTGGGACAAGGCCCGGCCGTCAGGGCCGACCACGCTTCCCTCCAGCACGAGCGGGTCGAGGACCACGGCGACCTGCCCCGTCTCCTCCGGGTACACCGACACAGTGCCCGCCGACGTCTCGAAGCCGGGCGCCGACGCTGCGAACTGGATCGGCTCGTCCTTCCATTCGATCTCGACGGCCCCGGCCTCGTCGGTAGTCAAAGCCTCGCGGCCGACGGTGACGGAGGCGCCCGCAACCACCGACTGATCGTCGGCGGCGACGACCTCGAGACGGAGCACGGGTGCCGGCGGATCCGGGTTCAGCGCGGCGTCGCCGGCGACGAGCACGGCGGAGCTCGCACATGCCGAGGTGGCGAGAGCGGCGGCGATGATGAGGGGTGAGATACGTCGCATGGTTCTCCGGCCCGCCGCCCTTTGGGCGCACCACGGGCACCAGGGGGTGTGCATGCGTCAGGCTAGCCGTGATCCATCTCATACCCATGAACGTGATCCCCCCACACGTCGCAAACCCGTTGCCAATATGAGGTATCGGTGATAACTTCCGCCGGTCCCTTGGGAGAGACCATCGATTCGTCGAATGGGGGGACTGACCTATGGCACGAAGCGCGAAGGATGTTTCCGCTTCGGATCCGATTGGCATGTACCTCGATGAGGTGTCGTCACACGGCCTCCTCGAGGCAGAGGACGAAGTTCGCCTCGCCCGCACCATCGAAGCGGGGCGCAGAGCCGCTCGCCGTCTCGAGAGCGAAGGATCCCAGCTCATCGCCGAGGAGCGACGCCTGCTGGAGCAGGCCGTCGACGCCGGCGACGAGGCCAAGGCGGCCTTCATCCGGGCGAACCTGCGACTCGTGATCTCGATCGCCAAGCGGTACACCGGACGCGGGCTGGATCTGCTCGACCTCATCCAGGAAGGCAATCTCGGGCTCATCCGTGCGGTCGAGAAGTTCGATTGGCGGAAGGGCTTCAAGTTCTCCACCTA
>DKBA01000289.1 GCA_002450985.1 Acidimicrobiia bacterium UBA6912 | reverse complement strand
GGGGCGATCAGGTAATAGGTGGGGATGGCGTGGGCGACGGCAGGCAACGACACCTCGACGATCTCGGCGCCGGCGCCGGCGAGCCCATCGAGGGTGCGCCGGAAGGCACCCAGCACCTCGGGGTCGATTCCCTCCCCGGCCAGCTCCCCGATCACCCCGATGCGCAGCCCGGTGACGCCGGCGTCGAGGCTCCTCGAGATGGGAGGTACCTCACCCCGGATGCTGGTCGCATCGTGGCGGTCCCAGCCGGCGATCGCCACGAGCAGCGTCGCCGCATCGTCGACGGTGCGAGCCAGCGGACCGATCTGGTCGAGCGACGACGCAAAGGCGATGAGCCCGTAGCGGCTGACCAGCCCGTAGGTGGGCTTCACCCCGACCAGCCCGCACAGCGCGGCCGGCTGGCGCACCGAGCCGCCGGTGTCGCTGCCGAGGGCCCCGAGCGCCGAGCCGGCGGCGACGGCGGCGGCCGCCCCGCCCGAGGAGCCGCCGGGNNCGAACTCGTCGAGGTTGGTCTTGCCGGTGAGCACGGCACCACTCTCACGAAGGCTGGTCACCACCGTGGCGTCGTAGGGCGGGAGGTAGCCGGCGAGGATCTTGGATGCCGCCGTCGTCTCGGTGCCGCGCGTGCACAAGTTGTCCTTGAGAGCGATAGGGATGCCGTGGAGCGGGCCGCGATCGTCGCCGGCGGCGAGCTCGCGGTCGGCCTGCCCGGCGGCGGCGCGGGCGCCCTCCTGATCGAGGGTCAGGTAGGCGTGGAGATGCGCCTCCGTCATCGTGGCGCGCTGGAGCACTGCGTCGAGCAGATCGACGGCGCTGATCTCGCCACTGCGCAGCGCCGCACCGGCTGCGGCGATCGTGAGGTCGGCGAGATCGCTCAACGTCACGCCTCGTCGAGGATGCGCGGCACGCGGAAGTACCCATCGACCGCATCCGGGGCCTGGGCGATCACCTCGTCGCGCCTGAGCGACGGCTCCAGCTCGTCGGGCCGGAACGAGTTCGTCATCGGCATCGGGTGCGACGTCGGCGGCACCCCCTCGGTGGGCAGTGCCTGCACCCGCTCGGCGTAGCCGAGGATCGAGTCGAGCTGCGCCCCGTACTCGGCGAGCTGCTCGTCGGTGAGGGCGATGCGGGCGAGCTTGGCGACCTTGGCGATGTCGACGTGGACGGGCATGACCGGCGAGGTTAGTGCCGGTTATCCCCGGGACGGCCGGCCGCCGTCAGACGTGGTCGCACACGGCGCAGACCCACACGGCGCCGCGGACGGACCGTCTGCCGCCGCACGTCCGGCACCGCACCGCGGCTGCGCTCTCGAGATCGGGGAAGACCTCCGCCGTCACGGATCGCCGGATGATGCTGCGAGGGGTGCGACGTGTGGCATTGGCCCGCTGCGCGATCACGATCCCGAGCGTGACCGGAATGGCGAAGAGCGCGAGCTCGAACGCTGCCGCTCCAACGAAGCCGTCGACCGCCTGGCTGACACCAAAGGCGAGGGCGGCTCCCGCGGCGCCTCCAACGCCGATGAGGACAGCTCGCACCGTGCCCGCATCATCGTCGTGGCGACGTGGTGGCGCAACGGGTCGTTCCGCTCGGCGGACCCGTTACACGAGGTCTGCGGTCATCACCACGTCGGCGAACTCCCCGTGGAGGTTCGATGCCGTCATCCGGGCAACCTCGTCGGCGGGGATGGTGCCTCCGCCGTGGGCCGGGAGATCGAAGGTGTGGGTGGCGTCGAGCACGAACAGCGTGTCGTACCCGAGATTGCCCGCCATGCGTGCGGTGGTCTCACAGCAGAAATTGGTCTGGATCCCGGTCACCGCAACCCCCGTGATGCCTCGCTCCCGCAGCCACCCATGCAGGTCGGGCCGGCCGTGGAACGCCGAGTTGACCTGTTTCACGACGAGGAGATCTGGCGTGCCTTCGACCACGGGCTTCAAAGCATTCCCTGGCTCACCGGGGCGGAGTGGTGAGTCGGGATTCACCGAATCGTGGCGTACGAACACGAGGGGTCTCCCCGCAGCCCGCCATGCGGCGATCAGCCGGGCGATGTTGGGCTCGCACTCCGGGTTGTTGCGCGGGCCCCACCACGGATCCTCCATCCCCACCTGGACGTCGACGACGAGCAGTGCGGTGCGGTCGAGATCGTGCTCCATGTGCGGCAACATAGTGGGAGCCGCGTACCCACCCGTTCGTGCGACGGTGATGCCCTAGAGGAGGTACCAGAGCGCGGCGACGAGCAAGGCACCGACGGCCACGGTCACGGTCGCCATCGTGAGACGCCTCGGCAACGGCGGATCGACCGTCCGGCCCTGACGAGCCACGGAGACGGCGCCGCCGACGAGCCCGATGGCGACCACGATCGAGAGGGCAGGGGCACCCCACGGATGGTCCGGATAGCCGACGAGCCACACGAGGAGGGGCCCAACGGTCATCAACACCCATGCGGAGACGAGCAGCGCGATGCGGTCGCCGTCGTGCTTCATGGCCGGCCCTTCACCCCGCGGTCAGGAACCCCTCGAGCTTATGAAACGACTCGTCGAGGTTGGGGAGCGGAACGTACTCACCCGCCTGGTGGGCCACCTCGGGGATGCCCGGGCCGTAGTTCACGGCGGGGATGCCACGGGCACTGAGCCGAGCGACGTCGGTCCAGCCCTGCTTCGCCGCCAGTTCGGTGGCGAGCGCCGCCTCGAGGGCATCGAGCAGCGGGTTGCCTTCCGGGATGCCGCCGGCCGGCGCCCGGTCCTTGATGACGATCTCGTCGGCAGACGATGCCACCTCGCGCAGCCGAGACTCGGCTTCCTCCACGCTGTAGACCGGGGGGAAGCGATGGTTGAGGTTGACGGTGAAGCGGGCGGGCAGGATGTTGGTGGCGACGCCGCCGTGGGCCGTCGTCACCGAGAACACCTCGCGGTACTCGAGCCCGTGCACCGTCACGACCGCCGGCTCTCGGGAGTGGAGCCCGGCGAGCCAGGCGCCCGCCTTGGTGACGGCGTTCTCCCCCATCCAGGGCCGGGCGCTGTGGGCGGCCATGCCGGTGAAGGTCACATCGGCGTTGATCACCCCGTTGCAGCCCAGTTCGAGCTTGTTGGCCGTCGGCTCCATCACGATGGCGAGGTCGGCCGCCGCCAGCCACGGCGTCCGGTTGAGGACCTCTTCGAGACCGTTCTCGTCGGCCGGGCCCTCTTCCTTGTCGTAGAAGACGCCGATGAGATCGAACGGACCGTTGCGCACCCCATCGTCCTCGAGGAGGTGGATCATCACCGCGAGACCGGCCTTCATGTCGGAGGTCCCCAACCCGAACATCGTGTCGCCCTCGATCCGGACCTCCCCGTTGCCCTGCTCGGGCACCGTGTCGATGTGTCCGTACAGGGTGACGAGCGGACGCCCGGTACGGGCGCCCACGACGAGGCTGTTGCCGACCCGCACCACGCCGTCGAGCTGCCAGGTGCGCATCATCCGCTCGGCGATCGCCGTGCAGATCCGCCCTTCGTTGCCGGTGACCGACGAGGTCTCCACGAGGTCGGCGAGGGTCTGGTGGAGCGGGTTCACACCTCCACCCCGAACACTCGCAGCGCCTCGTTGAGCGAGGTCTTCCGGTCGGTGTTCTCGTTGCGCCATCCGATGATGAGTGGCGTCTGGAGGTAGTACGTGCCCGCCGGAAACGTCCGAGGGCGGGCGCCGGGGACGACGACGGCGTTTGCGGGGACCCGGCCCCTGACCTCTCGCGGCTCGGGACCGGTGACGTCGATGATGGGAATCGACGCGCTGATGACGGTATGGGCGCCGAGCACGGCTCCTTGCTCCACGATGACTCCTTCCACCACGATCGACCGGCTACCGATGAAGGCGCCGTCCTCGATGATCACCGGACGGGCCGATGGGGGCTCGAGCACGCCACCGATGCCGACACCGCCACTCAGATGCACGTCCTTGCCGATCTGGGCGCACGACCCGACCGTCGCCCACGTGTCGACCATCGTGCCGGCGCCGACCCTGGCCCCGATGTTGACATACCCCGGCATGATCACGACGCCCGGCTCGCAGTAGGCCCCGTAGCGCACCGTCCCTGGCGGGACGACCCTGATGCCGGCCGCGGCGAGGTGGGTCTTCGTCGGGATCTTGTCGTGGTACTCGAACGGCCCCACCTCGGTGGTCTCCAGCTTCGCCATCCGGAAGTAGAGGAGGATGGCCTCCTTCACCCAGTCGTTGACGACCCATTCTCCGTCGACCTTCTCGGCGACCCGCAGCTCACCGCGGTCGAGCGCGGCGATGGTGCGCTCGACCGCAGACGCGGCCCCGGGCCGCAAGGACCGGTCGGCGTAGGCCGCCTCGATGACGCGGCGGTCCTCGCTCACGTCAGGCATGCGCTCACCACCTCGACGGCTGCTTCGCACTCCTCGAGCGTGGGGACGAGCGCCAGCCGGAGGTATCCCTCTCCCCCGGCGCCGAAGAACCGGCCCGGTGACACGACGACGCCGGACTGGAGCAGCCGCTCGGTGACGGCGAGGTCGTCGCCCACCTCGACCCACAGGTAGAGCCCCGCCGCCGAGGCGACGGTCGGATACCCGAGGTCGGCGAATGCCGTGCGCAACACCGCCCGCTTGGCGGCGAAGATCTCACGCCGCTCCGCGGCATGGGTGTCGTCCGACCATGCGGCGATCGCCGCCGCCTGTACGAACTCGGGCGAGGCGGTACCGGTTGCGGTGCGCAGCTTTTTCAGGGCGTCGATGGCCTCGGCATCGCCGACCATGGCGCCCGACCGGTAGCCGGTCATGCCCGACCGTTTGGAGCACGAGAGGTAGGCGAGCACTCCCTGTGCCCCCACTCCCGCCACCTGGAGCACCGAGGCGGGGCCCTCCGGAAAGGCGTCGGGCTCGTACACGTCGGCGTAGCACTCGTCGGAGAGGAACAACGCCCCGGTATCCCTGGCCCGGGTCACGAAACCAGACAGCGTCTCCGCATCGGTCACCGATCCCGTCGGGTTGTGCGGCGTGCACGTCCACACCAGCGCCGCCCGCTCCCATATCTCGTCGGGGATGTCGGTAGGCCGCAGCACGAAATCGCCGGAGAGCACCACCGGGTAGGCGACGGCTCCGGCGAAGCGCGCACCCCGCTCGTAGATGGGGTATCCCGGCGTCCCGTACACCACCACATCGGCTGCCTCGCGGTCGACGAAGGCCAGCGGGGTCGAGAACACCGCTTCCTTCGAGCCCGATGTCGGGATGATCTGGGTGTCGGGGTCGACGGTCACGCCGAAGCGGCGCGCCACGTAGTCGGCGATCGCCACTCGCAATTCCCGCAGGCCGGCGGTCGTGGGGTACTGAGACACCTCGGGCACGGCGGCTCGCAACGCCGCCGGGATGAACGGTGGCGTCGGTTCCCGCGGGTCGCCGATCGAGAAATCGATGACGCGGGTTCCTGTCTCCCGCAGCGCCCGGGCACGCTCGTGCACCGTGGCGATGGGATAGGCGCCGAGCTGGGCGAGCACGGGGTTGATCCGCATCGCCGCAACGGTAGTGGCTCGCTCCGAGCCGTCGGCGCGCCCACGGAGCGGCTCCCGGCTGCGGGAAGCGTCGGTGTCACCCGTAACATCCGGGGNNCTCGACTCGTACTCGCCGCTCGACGGAGCGACCGTGCTTCGCCAGACCCGGGTGGTCATCGACCTCGCCCCCGACTACGACATCGACCTCGTCGTCGATGGCACGGCCATCCCCGACTCGGAGCTCGACGTCGTCTCCGAGACGGGCCGTTTCACCTGGGAACCCGGCCCCGGGAAGACGTTCGAGGAGTGGGCGCCGGGCTTCCACGTCATCGAGGTGACATGGGACCGGGTGATCGGTCTCCCCGATCCCGGATCGCTGCGCTGGCGCTTCCGGGTGCAATGACGCGGCTCGTCACGCCACTTCGGCTCGCACCCGCAGCGAACGCCGCTCGGTGACGAGGCCCCACACCGCCAGCGAGAGCGCAACGGCGAGCATGGCGGCCACCACCACCATCGCATCCCGAAACGCGCCCACTTGGTCGGGCGCCGGTGCGTTCGTCGGATCACCCGACACGCCGGATCGAACGGCGACCCGCGCGGACCACACCGTGGCGAGCACCGCGATGCCGGTGATCTGCCCCGTGATGCGCGTGATGGTGAGCATGCCCGAGGTCACGCCGAGGCGCTGCCGGGGCACCGAGCCCATCACTGCGGAGTTGTTCGGCGATTGGAAGATGCCGATGCCGACACCGATCGGGATCGTCGCCGCGATGTAGTGGAACCCGCTGGTGTCGACGTCGAGGGTCATCAACCCGAGGTAGCCCGCCACCATCACGGCGAGGCCGACGACGAGCACGGGACGCGGCCCAACCCGATCCGACAGCCAGCCGCTCAGCGGGGCGACCACGCCCAGGGCCACCGGGGCACCGATCAGGAGCAGTCCCATCGTCCGGGTGTCGTAGCCGAGCACGTCCTGGAGGTAGAAGGGGGCGAGCACGAACAGCCCGGCGATGGCGATGAAGCTGATCCACCCGGTCACGAGGTTGACGCTGAGCAGCCGGTTGGTGAACAGTCCGAGATCGAGCATCGGGTTCGCCGCCCGCCGCTCGATCGCGACGAACACCACGGTGGCGACCACCCCGATGAGGAGCAGGCCCCACGAAGCCGGGCTGGAGAATCCGTAGTCCTGGGCGAAGGTGAGACCGAGCATGAGACAGAGCAATGTCACGAAGAAGGCGGCCGCCCCCGGGTAGTCGAAGCGCTCGCCGCCGGGTGGGCGCACCGCCGGCACGAAGCGGTGGGCCGTCAAGGTGCCGATGATCCCGACAGGGAGGTTGACGAGGAAGATCCATCGCCACGACAGGCTGTCGATGATGAGGCCGCCCAGCGCCGGCCCGATGGCGATGCCCACCGACACGATGGAGCCGCCGATGCCGAGCGCCCTGCCCCGTTCCTGCGGCGGAAACGCCTCGGTCAAGATGGCGAAGCCGAGCGCGAAGATCATGGCGGCGCCGAGCCCCTGCACGACGCGGAAGCCGACGAGCCACAGCTCATCGGGTGCGATGCCGCACAGGGTCGATCCCACGGTGAACAGCGCGAATCCGGCGGTGTAGATGGGCTTCTTGCCGATCATGTCGCCGAGGCGCCCGATGCTGAGGGTGAGGGTGGCGAGCGTGAGGAGGTACGCCAGGATCACCCACTGCACGGCCGTGAACGAGGCGTCGAGCTCGGCAACCAGGGTGGGCAGCGCCGCGTTCACGATGCTGCCGTCGATGGTGCCGAGGAAGATGCCCATGGCGATCGCCGAGAACACGAGCCATTTGCGCGAGTAGTCGACGCCGGGCGGCGGTGGGGTGGTCTGCGTCACGAAGCTCCTGGAAGTGCGGGCGCGAGCGTACCGGTGCGAGCTGAGCTGCGGCGCCCGACGACGCCACACGACGCGACCTGAGCAGCACGAGGGGGAACGATCCGCGATCATGCCACCGTGCGCAGGATCGGAAGCGGGAGATGACCGAACGCCAGCGGGTGGCCTGGGGCGCAGCCGTGGTGGCGGCCGTTGTCGTGCTCGGCACGATCGGCTACATGATGATCGAGGGGCTCACGTTTCTCGACTCGCTCTTCCAGACGGTCATCACCATCACCTCGGTGGGATACTCCGAGCCGGACGGCGGCTACAGCCGGGCGGGTGAGGCCTTCACGATCGGGGTCATCGTCCTTGGCGTGGGCGCCGCCTTCTTCACGGCGGTGACCGCGCTGGAGATGGGTATCGAGGAGCTGGTCGGTGGGCGCCGCAGGCAGCGACGGGAGGCACGGATGATCGCAAGGCTGAAGGGGCACGCCATCGTGTGCGGCTACGGGCGAGTCGGTTCCAGCGTGGCGACCCGGCTGGCGTCGCGCGGCATCGACCTCGTGGTGGTCGACGGCGACGAGCCCCGCATCGAGACCGCCCGGGCCAGCGGCTACGCCGTCGTACGCGGCAACGCCACCCACGAGGACGTCCTCAGCGCCGCGGGCCTGGACCGAGCCCGCGTCCTCATCGCGTGCGTGCACAGCGACTCTGACAACCTCTCGATCGTGCTGTCGGCTCGCGCCCGCGAGCCCGACCTCTACATCCTCGCCAGGGCCTCGGAACGGGAGGCCGAGCGGAGGCTGCGTCTTGCGGGTGCGGACCGGGTGATCACGCCTCCCGAGGTGGGCGCCGAGCGGCTCGCCGCCCTGGTGCTCCACCCCGGCCTCACCGAGTTCGTCGACATCGCCGCCGGAGGCACGCTCTTCGAGTTCCGGGTGGAGGAGATGACGGTGAATCCCGCCGCGGCGCTGGCCGGCGTCACACTGGCCTCTGCCAGGGTCAGGAGCGAGACCGGCGCCTCGGTGCTCGCCATCCGCCACACGGACGGATCGGTGACGACGAACCCGCCGGCCGACATGCTGCTGACCCCCGGAGAGACCCTGGTCGCCATGGGCACGGTCGACCAGCTCAGGGCGCTGGAGGACCTGGTCTGAAACACGCCGCGAGCGGATTCACGGTCGGCCGGGGATCCTGAGCCGGCCCGTATCCAGTATCCGGTATCCAGTATCCCGTCGCTCGGCGGACCCGGGCCGGGTCAACCGGGCGGCAGGGCGTCCGCTCCCCGCTCCAGGAGGGTGGAGAAGGCTGGTTCGTCGAGGACCGGGACGCCGAGCTCCTCCGCTCTCTGGAGCTTCGAGCCGGGGTTGGCCCCGGCCACCACGGCGGTGGTCTTGCGCGACACGGACCCGACCACCTTGCCGCCGCGTGCTTCGACGGCCGCCTTTGCCCCGTCCCGGCTGAAGCCGTCGAGTGTGCCGGTGATGACCATCGTGACGCCTGCCAGCAGGTCGCTCGCCGGACCGCCTTCGGGCTCCGGGTCCACCAACCGCACTCCGGCCGCCGCGAGCTTCTCGACCAGCCGCACGTTCTCGGGGTCGGCGCTCCAGCCGGCGATCGAGCGGGCGATCTCGGGGCCGACGCCTTCGATCGCCACGATCTCGTCCTCCGACGCCGCCATGAGCGCAGGCAGCGACCGGAACACCCTCGCCAGTGTGCGAGCGACGGTGCCGCCCACCAGCGGGATGCCGAGGGCGGTGACGAGGCGGGCCACCGGACGGTCGCGGGCGGCGTCGATGGCGGCCATGAGATTCCCGACCGAGACGTCGCCCCAGCCCTCGAAGCCGAGGAGGGCCTCCCGATCGAGGGTGAATATGTCGGCAGGGTCGGCGATCAGCCCCTCCCGGAGCAGCAGGTCGACGGTCTTGTAGCCGAGCCCTTCGATGTCCATCGCCCCGCGTGAGGCGAAGTGGAACAGGTACTCCCGCAGCCGGCTCGGGCAGGCGAAGCCCCCGGTGCAGCGGGCCTTCGCCTCCCCCTCGGGCAGCACGATCGTATTGCCGCAGAACGGGCAGGTGGCGGGCATGTGCCACACCTCGGCGCCGGCGGGCCGCAGCGACTCGACCGGGCCCACCACCTCCGGGATCACGTCGCCGGCCCGCCGCACGATCACCGTGTCGCCGATGCGCACGTCCTTGCGCTGCACCTCGCCCTCGTTGTGCAGCGTCGCCGTCGTCACCGAGACGCCGCCGACGAACACCGGCTCGAGCACCGCATACGGCGTGACCGCCCCGGTGCGGCCCACGTTGATCTGGATGTCACGCAGCAGCGTCGTCTTCTCCTCGGGCGGCATCTTGTAGGCGACCGCCCACCGGGGGCTCTTGGCGGTGAAACCCGCCGCTCGCTGGTCGGCGAGCGAGTCGACCTTGACGACGACGCCGTCGGTCTCGTAGTCGTTGGCGTGCCGCTGCGCCAGCGCCTCGGCGACGTACGCCTCGATGCCGGCCAGGTCGGCAACGAGCCGGTTGGCCGGATTCACCCGCAGGCCGAGGTCGTGCAGCCAGCCCATCGTCTCGGTGTGGGTGGCGAGGTCGGGTCCGCCCTCGATGTGGCCGAGCTGGTACACCCAGATGCTGAGATTGCGCTCGGCGGTCTTGGCCGGGTCCTTCTGGCGCACCGACCCGGCGGCGGTGTTGCGCGGGTTCACGTAGGGCCGCTCCCCCAGCTCGGCCTGCCGGGCGTTGAGCTCCTCGAACGCCGACACCGGCATGTAGATCTCCCCGCGCACCTCCATCAGCGCGGGCGCCGCGCCCCGCAGCACGAGGGGCACGGCCTCGATGGTACGTACGTTGGCGGTGACGTCCTCTCCGGTCACCCCGTCGCCCCGAGTCGCGGCTTGCACCATCCGGCCGTTCTCGTAGGTGATCGAGACGGCGAGCCCGTCGATCTTCAACTCGCAGGCGTAGCCAGATGGCTCACGCTCGAGAACGCGGGTGAGCCGCGCCTGCCATGCCTCGAGCTCCTCGAGCGACACGACGTTGTCGAGCGAGAACATCCGCTGGCGGTGGGTGACCGGGGCGAAGGCATCCCCGACCGGTGCGCCGACTCGTTGCGTCGGCGACTCGGGGGTGACGATCTCGGGATGCTCGGCCTCGATCGTTTGCAGCTCGCGCAACAGGGCGTCGAACTCGGCGTCGGCGATCTCGGGATCGTCGAGCACGTAGTAGCGGTAGTTGTGGTGGTTGATCAGCTCCCGCAGCTCGGCGGCGCGCTCGGCGACGTTGCTCACGGACGGCATTCTGCTCGATCAGGAGTGCCCGGCGGGCGGCTCGTCGTCGTCGGCGCACGGCTGGTACACCTCGCCGAACTCGGCTGCGGCGATGCGGTAGACCTCGTCTTTGGCGGGGAGCGGGGTGGCGACGTAGTCGCCCGGTTTCACGGGCATGTCGCTCCCCCACCGGGCCTGGAGCGTGAACGGCTCGTCCCCGGTGATTCGCAGTGCCCTGATACGCGCCGTCGGCCGCCACCGCCCGCCCTCGACCTGCTCGTGACGGGCGAGGAACTTCTCCCGGGGCACGATGTACTGCTCACGGGCTTGCGTTGCATTGGTCACGATGTAGTCGCCGGGGCCCGCCGTGTTGTCGGTCTCCCTCCCGTCATCGGTGGTCGTGACGATGTACTCGCCACCCTCGGCCTCCGTCGCCTCGATCTCGCCGTGCTTCTCGTAGTCCGCTCCTGCGAGCTCGATGGCAGGGAGCAGCACGGCCATGGCCTCTTCCTGGCTGAAGTGCCTCATGCCCGGCTCCTCGCTCGTGTGGGCTGCACCCACGTTACGCCGCACCGCCCGCCTTCAAAACGGTCCCCGGGGATCGCCCCTCCACTCGTCGCGGACGTCGACACCGACACGGCGGAACTGGTCGACGAAGCGGCGGAGGGCAGAGGGCAGCGACGTGCCTCGGTCGACGAGGTGCGGGCTGCGGATGGCGTCGATGGCCCGAGCGACACCGTCGCGGATGCGCTGCGCCCACATCTTGACGCCGATGAGCACCCCGCCTCCGAGCACGGCGGTGGTCACGGCGCCGGCGGCGACGTTGTCGAGCCCGAACCCGTTGGCGTCGATCGCCCCGCTCGATCCGGCCACAGCCACTCCGATGCCCCCGGCGGCGGCGAGCAGCCCGAGGGCGAGCCGGCGCAGGTTGCGGGTGTCGGCCTCGATCACCACCACCTGCTGGTCGTCGGTGGCCGGCCGCACCGCCGTCGTCACCGACGACGCCGTGCGCAGGGCCTGGGAACCACGGGACAGCCGAAGGAACTTCCTGGCGACCGCACCGAACCCACGGTCCTTCTCCCAGAGGGTGCGGGACGAGCTCTCGGCGCGCTTGCGCATCCCCTCCTCGTTGGTCATCCAGGCATCGACGACCTCCCGCACGGCGCGGACGTCGCCGGGGGCGACGCCGTGCCCCGAGATCGCATCGTCCACGATGAGGCGATCGAGCCACGTCGGGTCCTCGGTCTCGACGCGAAACAGCTCCTCGAGCAGTGCTTGCTGCAAGTGGGTGCGATCGATGTCGAGCTCGTCGGCGATCTGCCCCAGCATCTCGGTGTCGAGGGTGCCTGCCGGATTCGGGCCGGGGGCGCGGGTCTGGAGCTCGATGGCCCGCTGGAGGACGCGTTCGGCTTCGTCGGCGGTCAGCTCCTGGAGCCGGTCGGCGACCCGCTTGGCGTCGTCGCTCAACTCATGTCGTTGCGATGGCCGTTCTCTGCGCTGGCGGTCCACAGCCTCAGTATGCCGGATGTGGGGCGGGACGGAAGGTGCGAGCGATGGTGCCGCCGCCGATCACCTCGTCACCGCGATACATGACGGCCGCCTGCCCGGGCGCCACCCCGACCTGGAGTGAAGAGAAGCGAAGGCGCCAGTTGTCGCCGTGGCGCTCGAGCGCGGCGGAGACGGGGGCGCTCCGGTACCGGAGCTTGGCGGCGAGCCCCTCACCGGGAGGGGGCGTCCCCGCCACGAAGGACACATCACGCAGCTCGCAACCGGCGACCTCCAGGTCCGTCTTGCGGCCGATCACGACCGTCGCCGTCGCCGGCTGGATGTCGACGACGAATCGGGGCTCACCCATCGCCACTCCGAGACCCTTGCGCTGGCCGATCGTGAAGTCCACGGTGCCTTCGTGGCGGCCCACCTCGGCGCCTGCGGTGTCGACGACCGGCCCGGGGCGTGCCGCCTCGGGGAACTCACGGCGCAGGAAGTCGCGATAGTCGCCGGCGCCGACGAAACACAGGTCCTGGCTGTCCGGCTTGCCGGCCGTCCGCAATCCGAGCTCGGCGGCGATCGCTCTGACCTCGGCCTTCGTGAGCTCGCCGACCGGCAGCCGGATCCGGGCCAGCTCGTCCTGGCCGAGCATGTGCAGGACGTACGACTGGTCCTTCCCGGGGTCCGTGGCAGTGAGGAGGTGATAGCCGCCGGCATCGTGCCGGATCCGGGCGTGGTGGCCGGTCACCAGCACATCGCAGCCGAGCGCGACGGTGCGCTCGAGGAGGGCGCGGAAGCGGACGGTGCGGTTGCACTCGATGCACGGGTTGGGGGTACGCCCCTCCATGTAGGCGGCGCCGAATCGCTCGACCACGCCGGCACGGAACTCGTCGACGTAGTCGAGCACGTAGTACGGGATGTCGAGCTGGGCGGCGACGCGCCGGGCGTCCTCGGCGTCGCCCACCGTGCAGCACCCGGCGACCGGCATCTCGCCACCGGCGCCGGCCCACTGCTTCAGCGTCACCCCGACGACGTCGTAGCCCTCGGCCTGCATCAGTGCCGCAGCCACCGAGCTGTCGACGCCGCCCGACATCGCCACGAGCGCCTTCACCGCAGGTCCTCCGCCACCTTGGCGACCACGTCGGCGGCATCCGGCCCGTCCTCGGGCCGGCTCGTCCACCCGAAGGTGAATCGCACGCACTCGGCCGCCGCTTCGTCGTTCAGCCCCATCGCCGCCAGCACGTGCGAGATCTCCATCGCCCCGCTGTGGCACGCCGAGCCGGCGGCGGCGGCGATGCCCTCCTGGTCGAGGCGGATGAGCAGCGTCTCGGCCTTCACCCCGGGAATGCGGACATGGGCGTGCTGCGGGAGACGAGCGTCGAGCGGGGCGTTCACCTCCAGGTCCCCGAGGTGCGAGCGGAGGCGCTCCTCGAACCCGTCCCGGGCGGCAGCCACCCGCCCCCGAAAGCTCGTGCGGTCGGCGGCGGCGAGCTCCATCGCCGTGACCATGCCGACGATGCCGGCGACGTCGTGGGTGCCCGAGCGCCTGCCGAGCTCTTGCCCGCCGCCGTGGAGCACAGGCTCCAGCGTGATCCCGTCCCGCACCCACAACAGCCCGACCCCCTTCGGCCCACCGAGCTTGTGGCTCGCCAGCGCGATGAGGTCGGCGCCGGTGGCGTCGACCGTCACCTCCTCGGCGATGAAGGCCTGCACCGCATCGGTGTGCACGGCCACCTCAGGGTGCGCCTCGTGCACGGCTGCAGCGACGGCGGCGATCGGCTGGAGCACGCCCGTCTCGTTGTTGGCGGCCATCACCGACACGACGGCGGTGTCAGCGGTCACGGCGGCGACGACGTCTGCGGGGGCGACCCGGCCTGAGGCGTCGACCGGGAGGATGGTGAGCGGGCACCCCAACCGCCCGAGGAATCGGGCCGTCTCCAGCACTGCCTCGTGCTCGGTCGCCGGGGTGACCACACCGCGGCGGCCTCCACCGGCGAGCGCAACACCCGCCACCGCGAGGTTGTCGGCCTCGGTCCCACCGCCGGTGAACACGATCTCGAGCGGATGCCTGGCACCGATCAGCTCGGCGGCGCGTTCCCGCGCCGCCTCGAGCGCGTTCTTCGCCGTACGCGAAACGGCGTGGACGCCCGACGGATTGCCGAAGCGCTCGGCGAGAAAGGGCGCCATTGCCTCTCGCACCTCCGGGCGCACGGGCGTCGTTGCGGCGTGATCCAGGTACAACATCGAGAACCAAGTCTCGCAGCTACGGCTACCCAGGGATGCGGCCCGCCGCGTATCGGCTCGTCCGGCGCAGCCGAGTCGGCTCACCTCGACGGCGCCGCCTACCCTTTGCGCATGGCGCTGTACGAGCTCGACGACCCCGGCACCCTCGACGACCCTGTGCTCGTCGTGGCCTTCGACGGCTGGGTCAACGCCGGCGAAGCCGGCACGCAAGCCGCCGCCACCCTCGCCGCGGGCGGCGATGTCATCGCCCGCTTCGATGCCGACGCCCTCTACGACTACCGGGCGACCCGGCCGACGCTCGAGTTCTCCGAGGGGGTGATGATGGAGGTCGCCTGGCCGGAGATGACGATGACGCTGGCTCACCACGGAGAACGGAGCCTGCTCGTGCTCACCGGCACCGAACCCAACTGGCACTGGCAACAGCTCGGACGCGACGTCGCCGAGCTCGCCGGCCGGCTCGGGGTCATCGAGCACATCTCCCTCGGCGGCATCCCTTGGGCCACGCCGCACACCCGACCGATCACCACGATCGTGACCGCCTCCGACTCAAGCCGGCTCGACCCGACCGACGAGCATCCCGACGGTCTCCTGCGCGTTCCCGGCTCTGCGGTGAGCATCGTCGAGCACACCGCCGCTGCGGCCGGCATCCCCACCATCGGCTTCTGGGCCCGCGTCCCGCACTACATCGGCGCCGCATATCACGCCGCGGCGATCGCCCTGATCGAGCGGGCGTCGCTGCACCTCGGCGTGCACCTCCCTCTGGGCGACCTCCCTGCGGCCGCGGCAGAGCAGGCGGAGCAGCTCGCCACCGTCGCTGCGGGACGGCCGGAGATCGCCACGATGGTCGAGCAGCTCGAGACGCTGGTCGACCAACAGGGGGTCGTCTCCGGCGAGCAACTCGCCTCCGAGATCGAACGGTTCCTGCGCGAGCGGGATTCGGGAGAGGGCTGATGGCCGCCCGGATCCGCATCGAGCAATCCATCGGCGCCCCGATCCAAACGGTGTGGGACGACGTCGCCGACATCGCCAGCCATGTCGAGTGGATGGCCGATGCGGAATCGATCAGGTTCCTCACCGAGCAGCGATCGGGCGCGGGCACCCGCATGGAGGTGCTCACCAAGGTCGGACCGCTCAAGACGACCGACGTCATGGAGTTCACCGAGTGGGAACCGCCGCACCGGATGGCGATCCGCCATCGCGGGCTCGTCAAGGGCGAGGGGGCCTTCAGCTTGCAGTCTGTCGGCGACGCCACACGCTTCGTGTGGGCGGAGACGCTCACGTTCCCCTGGTATCTGGGCGGCGGCCTCACCGCCTTCTTCGCCGCCCCGGTGCTGAAGCTGATCTGGAAACGAAACCTGAAACGGCTCGCCGCCCGGTTCTGACGGGGACCGGCGCCGTCAGCGGCCGGTGAAGTCGGGCTTCTCCTTGTTGACGAAGGCGAGGATGCCGGTCTTGGCGTCGTCGGTGCCGAACACCCAGCTGAAGGCGTCGCGCTCGACCTCCATGGCGGCGTCGATGGGCCTGCCGAAACCCTCCCCCATCGCTCGCTTCACGGCGGCGTAGCCCTTGGTGGGGCCGCTCGCCCATTCGGCGGCATCGGCCATGGCCGTGGCGACGAGATCGCCGGCGGGAACCACCTTGTCGGCGATGCCGAGGGCGAGCGCCTCGTCTGCCGGCACGTGGCGCCCGCTCATGTTGAGGTGTTTGGCGGCCTGGTAGCCGATGAGCCGCTGCAGGCGCTGCGTGCCGCCCGCACCGGGAATGATGCCGAGCAGGATCTCGGGCTGGCCGACCTTGGCGTCATCGGCCATGTACCGGAAGTCGGCGCCCATCGCCAGCTCCAGGCCGCCGCCCAGGGCGTAGCCGGGAATGGCGGCGATCGTCGGCTTCTCGAGGTTCTCCAGCCGGCGCACGACCGCCGCCAGACCCGACGCCTGCGGTTCGTTGGCGTCGCTCTCGAACGAGTCGACGAAGCGCTTGATGTCGGCTCCGGCGGCGAAGTGCTTGTGTCCCGTGATGACGACGGCGCGTACCGCATCGTCCTCCGCCATGCCGATGGCCTCGTCGATGTCGGCGATGAGCTCCCCGTTGAGGGCGTTCACGGGTGGCCGGTTGAGCGTGATGCGGGCGACGGCGCCTACGACTTCGTACTCGACGAGATCCACGGAAACCCTCCAGGTGAGCGTGCTCGGTGCCGAGCTGAACGTTACCCGGCGAGCAGGGCCGTGATCCTGCGGGCCGCCGCCCATGGGTCGAGCGCGCGGGACCAGACCTCCTCGATGAGCTGGTTCCACTCGTCGTCGTCGAGGCGATCGCGGACCCGACGGCGCACTGCGTAGCCGACCGCCTCCCTGATCTCGTCGACGAGGCGAGAGCGGCGCTCGGCTTCGAGCCGGGTCGATTCGATGAGATACCGCCTGTGGTCTTGCACGGCCTGCCACACATCGTCCACACCCTCCCCGGTGTTGGCGATGGAGGGCACGATCGGCGGCCACCACGCCCGTTCCCCACCGAGCTCGAGCATCTGGCGCAGGTCGCGGATGGTGTCGTCGACACCCGGACGGTCGGCCTTGTTCACCACGAACACGTCACCGATCTCGAGCAGGCCCGCCTTGGCTGCCTGCACGGAGTCTCCCCAGCGCGGGTTCACCACGACGAGCGTGGTGTCCGCCTTGCCGGCGATGTCGACCTCTGCCTGCCCGACACCCACCGTCTCGACGAGGATCTCGGGAAACCCGATCGCATCGAGCACGGTGAGCGCCCGCGGCGTCGCCTCGGAGATGCCGCCGAGGTGGCCCCGGCTCGCCATCGACCTGATGTAGACGTCCGGATCGTCGACGTGGTCCTGCATCCGCACCCGGTCGCCGAGGATCGCCCCGCCCGAGAATGGGCTCGACGGGTCGACGGCCAGCACCGCAACCGCAGCGCCTGCCGAACGGGCCTGGGTGATCAGTCTGTCGGTGAGCGTGGACTTGCCCGCCCCCGGCGCTCCGGTGAGCCCCGTCGTCCACGCCTTGCCCGTCTTCGGGTACAGCTCGGCGAGCACGCGCTCCCCGATCTCTCCGCCGTTCTCGACGAGCGTGATGAGGCGCGCCAGCGAGCGCCGGTCGCCCTGCTGCGCCCGCATGATGAGCACGTCCGGATCGGTGATACGAGCCACGCCCGCAGGGTAGATCGGGGAAGACGTCAGACGTCAGACGTCAGAAGTCTGGCGCCAGCGGGATCGTCTCCTGGTCGTAGGCGTCGATGAGTCGGCGGGTGCCGAGTGGCGCAGAGAGCTCGACGTCGGCCTCGAAGCCGCAGTCGCCTTGCTTGGTCTCGACTCGCATCTCGATGGTGACGGAGTCGGTTGACTCGGCGACAGAGGATGCATAGTCCTCTCGGCGATGCTCTGGACGGCGCTCGAAGCGTGGAGGGCTCGCAGGCGGCGAGCTGTGCGGCACGGAACGTGGGCGCCGAAAGCCCCCTCAGACGGACCCTGCGGGCCCGCCAGCTCCCCNNCGATGGGGGAGCCATTCAGAGCGCCCCGATTTGAGGTCTGAGGTCTGGAAGCGAGCGCAGCGAGCGATCTGCGAGCGCAGCGAGCTAGATCGCGACGACTTCGGTGACGCCGGGGACTCGGTCGCGGAGGATGCGCTCGATGCCGGCGGTGAGGGTCATGGTCGACATGGGGCAACCGCCGCATGCGCCGACGAGCTGGAGGGTCACCTTGCCGCCCTCCGTGCCCAGCAGGACGAGATCACCGCCGTCGGCCTGCAGCGCAGGGCGGATGTACTCGAGCGTCTCCTCGAGCATCGGGAGGTCGATGAGGCTGTCGTCGACGCCCGAGGGCGTGGCGCGGTCGGTCGGCGAGGCGACCTCGATGATTGAGCTCTGGACGGATTCGTCGGTCATGGAGTGCACGCCTCACGCAACGCCGGAAGGATCAGCCTATTCCCACTACGAGTGTAGGAGAAATCCGCCCGTCACCGGGGCCACGGGCGCTCCCGCACCCAGGCCAGGTCGTCGCGTACGCTCGCCGGTGGGATGATCTCGATACCGCCGAGGTGGAGGCGGAACGACCACTCACCCGGTCCGTACACGCCTGCGGGAATCCCGTTGACCCGCAGNNGGGGTGAGCCCGCCGTAGTAGTGGCCGAGGATCTCGGCGTACGTGGAGCCGCGGTCGCCCATCGCCTTCGCCCCCCACTGACTCATCCCCACGCCGTGTCCCCATCCCTCGCCGGTGAAGGTCACGGTGCCGACACCCGGGAGATCCTCTGGCGGGAGCGGCCCGGTCCGTGCGGTGTCCGTGCCGGGCTCGAAGGCGACGTCGAAGGTGTAGGACAGGAACGCCTGCGGCCAGCGCCTGCCGTCGGGGCGGAGCGCCGGGAACAGCCCGGGATAGAGCCGCGGCCCGGAGTTGTTGAAGCGCGCCCGAACCGTGGTCGCCGGGATCGCCACCCTTCCCGTGTCGCTCTCGACGACCACAGACGAAGGGCCCTGGCCTTCAGGCGGCTGGTCGAGCTCGATGGAGCGCACGTCGGAGCCGATGAAGATGCCCCCGGCGGCGAAGATCCGCCGCATCACCTCCATGTCGACCGTCAGGGTCCACGACTCGAACGGGGTGACGCCGGCCTCGGGAGAGTCCACGGCGACCAGGTACGGCTTCCCCTCACCGCCCCAGATGTCCTGGACCGGACGGGTACGGCTTCCGGCGCTCGACGAGTACAAGGTCTGCGCCGGTTCGCCCCCGTAGACGAGGATCTCGTTCTGCGTTGCGGCGATCGCGTCGAGCCAGCGCTCTCCGTCCGGGTCACGAACGACCCCGGTTCCTGCGTAGACCTGGCATTGGGTGGTCGCACAGATGTCGAATCCGTACGTGCGGCCGTCTGCGCTGCGCCCCCTCGACAGGGTCCAGGCCAGGTAGGTGCGGGCGGCCACCGCCTGCGCCTCGAGCGTCTCCATCGGCCACGACAGCGGCACTTCGCGGATTCCGGCGAGGTAGTCGTCGAGCGCCACATCCTCGACGAGCGCCAAGCCGTTGCGGTGCCAGGACAGCGACAGGGTGCCACCGTAGGTGCGGCCGTCGACGGCGAACTCGGTGCCGGGAGCCGGCACGAGCTCGACTCGAATGACGTCCGTCGTCTGGGGGTGCGCCGGGGTGGCCGGCAGCGCACCGAGTGCGAGCGACAGCACGGCGATGGCGCCGATCCTGGGGAAGACGGTCCTGGCGAGCACGCCCTCAGCCTGCCACCTTCCGGCGC
>DKBA01000159.1 GCA_002450985.1 Acidimicrobiia bacterium UBA6912 | reverse complement strand
CGAGGCCGGCATCGTCGACCCAGCCGTGCACTGCGGACCTGATGCCGGCCATGGGCACCCCGAGGAACTCGATCTCGCCTTTCAGGTACCGCTCCCACCACGCCTTCTTCGCCGGATCGGCGAGCACGCGAAGTCGATCGGTGAGGTCGTCGAGGGGCACCATGTGGCCGACCCTACGACTGTCCACGCACTCGAGGGCCAGGCGGCTCCCACGGCGTCGGGGCCGGTAGGAACCTGTCGCCCGGCACTGGGGCATAATCCCGGGTCATGGCCCGCACCCGCACTCATCGAGCCCCATCGCACGCATCGAGACGCCTCCGGACCGGATTGCCCGTCGGGGTCGGCGCCGAGGCGCCTCGGCTCGCCGTGAATCCGCCGTGAAACGGCTCCTACCGGCCCCGAAGCTCGACCCGCAGCTGGCCCTCCGTCCCGGCAGGTTCGACCCGATCGCAGTCCTCGTCGTGTGGTGCATGCGGAAGGCCTTCTTCCCGCTCTTCTGGCTCGGGATGATCTTCGCCACGACGAGCGGCCGCGTCGAGGACATCGATGCGGCTGGGGGCATCAACGGCTATGTCACCGGCTTCAGAACGGTCGGCGAAGTCGTGGCTGCGCTCTTGTCCCCGCTCGTCGTCATCTTCGCCGCCTTCGGGCTCCGCTTCCTGGCGGCGGGCCTTTCGCTGCTTCTCGCCTATCCCCTGACGAGGTGGAGCTCGCCGACCGACCACGCACACGGTCGGCGGTCGCGGAGCAGGACGCGGATGTGGTCGGATCGCTGGCATCTCACGCAGGCCTACCGGTCGTTGCGCGCCACGTGGGCGGTTCGTCGAGCAGCCGCCCAACGACTCGGCGACCTCGGGCGGCGGCTCGAGCTGTGCACGCCGGTGTTGCGATGGGCCGGCTTCATGCTGCTCGTCGCCTACTTCGTCGCCGCGATCATCGTCGTCTCCGCCTGAGGCGCAC
The DNA here is from genome assembly GCA_002450985.1 of Acidimicrobiia bacterium UBA6912. Lineage (GTDB taxonomy): Bacteria > Actinomycetota > Acidimicrobiia > Spongiisociales > UBA5794 > UBA6912. The sequence goes on along the minus strand of DKBA01000159.1, from coordinate 3,686 downwards.
GTAGCCGCCGCCCCGTTTGGTATGCCGGCGTAGATCGACTGTGACCGGGAGGGCCCATTCCCGCCATTGCGAGAGATCCCCCGGGACACCCGCTTTGGTACGTGCCGAAGACGGGGTCCCGCGCCACACGCGCTGCGGAGGCGTCCGCAACGATCAGCCCCACCCCGAGGAGCGTATGGGCTCCGACGCGAACCAACACGAACGGTGACGCAGCGAGGTTGCGGACCCAATCGGCGCGGCAGCCGTCGCCGGCGAGGAAGCAGGTGGTCCCTACGGCGTGGGCGAATCTGATCTCGATTGTGCGCGGACGGCCGCTCGCCCTCCCCGTCGTCGTCAGGGGCAGAGTGCCTGCGCCTCGAGCGCTCGCTCCATCCCGGTTCCCCAGCTCCTCGTCTGACCGTCGACGATTCGACCGATGGCGGTCGGTCGCTCCCGGGGGTACCGTCGGGGCATGGTTGCGGTCGAGCGAAGTCGGTGAGCGTGCCCGGCGACGCCTACGCCCGGATTGCCCGCTGGTATGACCCCGTGCTGCGGCGCTTCACCGCACCCTTGCATGCGGTTGCCTTCCGCATGTGCCCCGGATCGACCGGAATGCGGGTGCTCGACATCGGCTGTGGGACCGGGAACCTCCTCGCCCTCTACGCCGAGGCGGACTGCGAGGTGTACGGGATCGATGCGTCGCCCGCCATGCTGGGGCAGGCTCGGCGTCGTCTTGGCGACGAGGCGCATCTGGAACTCGGCGAGGGCACGGACCTGCCGTATCCCGACGGCACCTTCGATGTCGTCCTCGTCACCTCCGTGCTCCACGAGCTGAGTCCTGAGCATCGCTGTGCCGTTGTCGAGGAAGCCGCGCGGATGGTGCGGCCGGACGGCTCGGTGCTGATCGTCGACTACGTGCCGGGCGTGCTCCACCATCCGAAGGGGTGGCCGACGCGAGTGCTGTCGCTCGTCGCCGAGCGGCTCGCCGGCCGCACCCACTTCCGCGGCTACCTGTCGTTCATGCGGGCGGGGGGCATCCCGGCGTTGGTGGAGGGCGCTCCGCTCGCCATCTCCCAGGAACGGATCGTCGGTGGCGGCAACCTCGGCGTCTACGTGCTCGAGGCGGCCTGACGCAACGAGCCCCGCCCGGGGTCCGGGCGGGGCTCGCTGTGGCGGTCGGCCCGGTCAGCCTCCGAATGCCCGCTCGAAGGCCGCCCGCAACTCGGGAGTCGACGCATCGGTGTAGCCGCAGTAGTTGACGTTGCCCTCGGTCGCCGACACGAGGTACTGCCCACCCTCGACGAAGTCGATGCCGCCGATCAGGGCCTGCATCCCGGCGGGGGCGTGGAGCTCGACCGTTGCGGCATCACCGCCGCGGAACCAACGGTCGACCGTGAGCGTCACCTGCTCCCCGTCGACGGCGGTCACGGTGCCCTCGAAGGCCNNCCGGGACCCTCACCGAGCGACAGCTCGAGCGGGGATCCGGCGACGGTCGTCCCCGGGCTGCCGCCGACGAGGGCGGGGATGCTGATGGCGACCGCGACGGCGACGGCGGCGGCGGTGACGAGGTACCAGCGCCTCGCGCCGGGCCGGGTTGGTGCGGTCGGGGTCTCTGTGCTCGCCATGATGTCCTCCAGACGTGAGCGGGATGGCGATGTGATCGGAACGTCGGGATGCATCGGATCGAGCCTGCGAATCTGGTTGCGGAGTTCGTCAGTCATGGTCCGTGCTCCCGGTCCGTTCGCTCCTCTTGTGTCCGGATGACGCCGCACTCTGTCGCTCGAGGGTGCGAGCGAGCTTCCTCTTGATCCGAGTGAGCCGCAGTGAGACGGCGTTTGCGGACAGGTCGAGGACGACGGCGATCTCCCGCGGCTCGAGACCCTCCCAGGCCCACAGCGCAACGAGCTCGCGGTCGGCCGCTGAGAGCTCGGCGAGGGCGGCGGCGAGCTCGGGATGGTCGTCCGCCCCTCCCGGATCGACGGTGACGGGCGGCTGCGCTTCGAGCTTGGCGACGAGCTGGAGCCGGCGCCGGGTGCCGCGGCGGTGGTTGGCGAGCGTCCGCCGGGCGACGCCGTAGCACCACGGCAGTGGCTGCGACTCCGGCACGGCGTCCAGCCTGCGCCACAGCGTGAGGAGCACGTCACCCATCACGTCGTCGGCGTCGTGCGGCGGCGTGCGGCGGCGCAGGTAGCGAACCAGTGGCTCGTACACCTCGGCAACGAGCGCCTCGTAGCGGCCCGCCCGGTCGATGTCGGTGGTGGTCATGGGGCTGAGACGCGTTGCTACGGCCATCGGTTCCCGCATCCGGCCCCTGGCGCCCCACCCTTCCCCTCTCGTCGGGGCTTTCGCACCTTGGTGCTGCCCCTGCCCCCGCCGACACTGGGGGACGGAACCGGAGGTGTGATGTTCCGGATAATCGACGCCGCCTTCATCGCCCCGAGCGTGAAGCGGTTCTGCATCGAGGCGCCGCGGATCGCCCGCAAGCACCGCGCAGGCCAGTTCGTCATCGTCCGCGTGACGGAGACGGGGGAGCGCATCCCGCTCACCATCGCCGAGGCCGACCTGGAGGCCGGGACGATCACGCTGATCGTGCAAGGCGTCGGCAAGACCACCCGCATGCTCAACGACCTGGGCGGGGGAGGCGTGGTCGCCGACGTGGCCGGCCCGCTCGGCATGCCGTCCGACATCCGACGTTACGGGACGGTCGTGGTCATCGGCGGTGGGGTCGGGACCGCCATCGCCTATCCGACGGCGGTAGCCCTCGGGGAGGCCGGCAACCACGTCATCGCCATCGTCGGCGGTCGCACCAAGGAGTACGTGATCCTCGAGGATGAGCTGCGTGCCGTGTGTGACGAGGTGTACCCCACCACCGACGACGGCTCCTACGGGTTCCACGGGTTCGTGACCCAGCAGCTCCAAACCCTCATCGACGAAGGCCGGACGCTCGACCTCGTCATCGCCATCGGCCCGATCCCGATGATGCGGGCAGTCGCCGAGGTCACCCGGCCCCACGGCATCCACACCGTGGTGAGCCTCAATCCGATCATGGTGGACGGCACGGGGATGTGCGGCGGCTGCCGGGTGAGCGTCGGGGGCGAGACCAAGTTCGCCTGCGTCGACGGCCCCGAGTTCGACGCCCACCTCGTCGACTTCGATCTCCTCGCGCGCCGCAACCGCGCCTACCTCGGCTTCGAGCAGGAGCGCAACGACGAGTACGAGTGCCGGGCGGCGGCGCCGACGGGGAGGGCGTGATGGCCGAGCTCACCCGCAAGGAGCGCATGGCCCGTCCCCGCCAGGTGATCCCGGCGCAGGGACCCGACGAGCGCACCCACAACTTCTCCGAGGTCAACCTCGGCTTCACGTCGGGGCTCGCCATCCTCGAGGCCGAGCGCTGCCTGCGCTGCCCTCGCCCGAAGTGCGTCGAGGGGTGCCCGGTCGGTGTCCGCATCGACGAGTTCGTCGGGCTGGTCGCCGAGGGTAGGTTCGACGAGGCCGCAAAAGTCGTGAAGATCGACAACTCACTCCCCGCCATCTGCGGGCGGGTGTGCCCGCAGGAGTACCAGTGCGAGGGTGCCTGCGTGATGGGCCGCAAGCACGAGCCCGTCGCCATCGGGGCGCTGGAGCGCTTCGTCGCCGACTACGAGCGGGAGCACGGGCTGATGACCGTGAGCGGGCCGGCAACGCGCACCGGCAAGCGCGTGGCCGTG
>DKBA01000257.1 GCA_002450985.1 Acidimicrobiia bacterium UBA6912 | reverse complement strand
GTGGTCGGTGACGCGGTTCTCCTTGAAGTTGTAGGTGCGGATCTTCTCGGCCCGCTCCCCGGTTCCCACCTGCGATCGCCGCGCCGTCGCCCGCTCCCCGAGCTGCTCGGCGAGCTGCGCCTGGTAGAGACGGGCGCGCAGCACTCGCATCGCCTTCAGCTTGTTCTGGAGCTGGGACTTCTCGTCCTGGCACGACACCACGATCCCGGTCGGCTTGTGGCGGATCCGCACCGCCGAGTCCGTGGTGTTCACGGACTGCCCGCCGGGACCGGTGGAACGGAACGTCTCGATCTCGAGGTCGTTGTCGTGGATGTCGACCTCCACGTCCTCGGCTTCGGGCAGCACGGCGACGGTGGCGATCGACGTGTGGATGCGACCCTGCGATTCCGTCTTCGGCACGCGCTGCACCCGGTGGGGACCGGCCTCGAACTTGAACCGGGAGTAGGCGCCGCGGCCCTTCACGGCGAAGGTCGCCTCCTTGATGCCGCCGCCATCGGACGCCGAGGTGTCGATGGGGTCGATCGCCCAGCCCTGGCGCTCGGCAAAGCGGGAGTACATCCGGTAGAGGTCCCCAGCCCACAACGCCGCCTCGTCGCCACCGGCGGCGGCGCGGATCTCGACGATCACGTCCTTCTCGTCGTTCGGGTCCTTCGGCACGAGCAGCCGCCGCAGCTCGCCCTCCAGGTGTTCGATCTCCTCTCGCCGCTCCTTGGCGACGCCCTCGAGGTAGGTCCGCATGTCGGGTTCGGATTCCTCGACGACGAGCTCCTCGGCCTCGCCGAGCTCCTCCATCGCCGCCGCATGCCGCGCGAAGGCATCGACCACCGGCTTCAGCTCGGCGTGGCGAATCGACACCTCTCGGTACCGGTCCTGGTCGCCGAGCACGACGGGATCGGCCAGCTGGACGAGGGTCTGCTCGTATGCGGCCTTGAGCTCGCTGAGCTTGGCCTCCAGCGAGGCTTCCATCACGCCGACTCGGGATCGAAGACGGTATCCAGTGCGCCCGCCGCGATGGGCCCGCGGCCATCCACGTCTCGCCGCTCCTCGTCGGTGAGGGCGGCGAGCAGGCTGGCCACGGCAACCTCGATCTGGGCCTCGTCGGGCCTGCGGGTGGTGATGCGCTGCAGCCAGATGCCGGGCTGGCTCGCCCACGCCAGCCAGGGTTGCCCGGCGGCTGCCTTCAGGACCTCGTAGGAGACTCCTGCGATGACCGGGATCATGACGATCCTGGCGACCACCTGCCACACGAACGGCAACGGGGCGAGGAAGAGGAAGAACACGAACGCGACGAGGGCGACGATGATGATGAACGACGTCCCGCACCGGGGATGCCGCGGGCTGTAGCCGGAGATCGCCTCCACGGACAGGGGGTCACCGTTCTCGTACGCATGGATCGTCATGTGCTCTGCGCCGTGGTACTCGAACACGCGCTGGATCTCCTTGGAGCGCGAGATCGCCCAGATGTAGCCGACGATGAGCACGATCCTGATGAGACCGTCGAGGACGACGAAGCCGAGGCTCGAATCGCTCAGGTAGCGCTTGAGGAAGTCGGCGGCGAACACGGGAGCGCCGACGAAGATCACCAGGGCGAGGGCGATGGCGAAGACCATCGTGCCGATGATCTGGCCGCGGGTGAGCTCCTCTTCCTCGTCACCGGCCTTCTGAGCCGACCACGAGAGGGCCCGGAACCCGAGCTGGAGCGACTCGACGAGCACCATGACGCCGCGCACGAACGGGAGCTTGGCGAGACGCGAGCGCGCCGTGAGGCGCGGCAGCTCGTGGCGGATCGCCTCGATGACCCCGTCGGGACGGCGAACGGCGACGGCCCACCGATTCGGAGCCCGCATCATCACGCCCTCGAGGACCGCCTGCCCCCCGACCGAAGCCCCCGGCGGACGGCTCATATTCTCACCCGGGGCGACGTCGGTGCCCTGGGCACCGAATCGACGCTGGTCGGCCCTCCTCCCACAGATGGGGCCCCACCCCCATCGTGGGCCGTGACGCCGAGCTCCTTCGGAACTCGTCCGTAGCCCGTAGCCCGTAGCCGGTAGCCGGTAGCTACATCACACGCGACGAAAAGGGGGCGATGGCAAAGAGTCCGGATACCGGATACCGGATACCGGATACCTCCGCCGTTCACGCTTCGCTGGTTGGCTTCGGCGCCTTCTTCGTCTCGCTGGAGCCGACCTTTGCGTAGCGGCGGCGGAAGCGCTCCACGCGGCCGCCCGAGTCCACCAGGATCTGCTTGCCGGTGTAGAAGGGATGGCTCTCGCTCGAGATCTCGACCTTGGCGAGCGGGTACGTCTTGCCGTCTTCCCACTCCACCGTCTCCCTGGTATCGATCGTGGAACGGGTGAGGAACCTGAGGTCCGACGACGTGTCCTGGAAGACGACGTAACGGTATTCGGGATGGATGTCGCTTTTCACGGGGTCACTCCTGAGCTGACACGGAACTGTAGCGGTTGCGTGGCGGCTGCCTACTGCCCGCTCTTGGCAACGCTGGCGAGGAACTCGGCGTTCGACTTCGTGCTCTTGAGCCGGTCGATGAGCAGCTCCAGGGCCGCTCCCGGCTCGAGGGCGAGCAACACCCGACGCAGCTTCCACACCTCGACGAGCTCGTCCTTGTGGAAGAGCAGCTCCTCGCGGCGGGTGCCGGAGGCCTCGATGTCGATGGCCGGGTAGATCCGCTTGTCGGCGAGCTTGCGATCGAGCCGCAGCTCCATGTTGCCG
>DKBA01000088.1 GCA_002450985.1 Acidimicrobiia bacterium UBA6912 | reverse complement strand
CATCTTCAACCAGGGCAACAGCCCGACCCGGCTGGGTCCGGTGAGCGGCAACGCCACCGCGCTGCCTGATGGGTCCCCGTCCAACATCGGGATCCCGATGGTCGGGGCCGGTTTTGCCGCCGGCGTCGCCCTCTCGCAAGCCGGGTCCCAGGCGCGAGTCAACGTCGATCCCCCGGTGGAGACGATCCAGTACAACGTGATCGCCGAGCTGCCCGGCAAGAACCACGACAACGTCGTGATGGCCGGGGCGCATCTCGACAGCGTGCAGCAGGGCCCCGGCGTCCAGGACAACGGGTCGGGTTCCGCCGCGATTCTCGAGACCGCCGTTCAGATGGCGAAGGTCAAGCCCTTCAACACGGTGCGGTTCGCCTGGTGGGGCGCCGAAGAGTCCGGTCTCGTCGGCTCAACGGCCTACGTGAACGGGCTGAGTCAGGAGGAGATCGACGACATTGCGCTGTATCTGAACTTCGACATGATCGGCTCACCGAACTTCGTGTACTTCATCTACGACGGCGATGACTCCGACGGCGTCGGGGCCGGGCCCGGTCCCGAGGGTTCGGCGCAGATCGAGGCGTTCTACGAGGCCTTCTACGAGGCACGTGGACTGCCCTATAAAGGCACCGACTTCTCGGGACGGTCCGACTATGGGCCGTTCATCGCAGTCGGTATCCCCGCCGGCGGCCTCTTCACGGGTGCCGAGGGCGTGAAGACCGACGAGGAGGCGGCCATTTGGGGCGGCACTGCGGGTGACCAGTACGACCCGTGCTACCACCTCGCCTGCGACACGTTCGCCAACATCAGCCTCGAGGCGTTCGACGTGAACTCGGATGCCGTCGCGGCGTCGGTGCTCACATTCGGCATGAACACCGAAGTCGTCAACGGGGAGAAGGGCAAGGGCAACTTCAAGGTGCAGAACCAGGACTTCTTGCCCAACAGCTGACGAGGACACGAGGCCTCCCCGGGGCGGAATCCTGCCCCGGGGAGGTGCTCATGTCGGGCCAGAGTGGGCCGCCTGCGGTCGCTCCCGCCCGTGTGGGGGAACCCACGGGTCGGTGGCCGCGGCGGCGCGCTGCTTCAGGACGCAGTGCCGAGCGTGGCGGTCAAGCTGAGCTCCTGACCCGATCGCTGGATCGTCAGCGTCACCACGTCGCCGGGCTGGGCGGCGCTGATGTCGCCCGCCAGGTCGGCGAAGGACGTGACCGCCTGACCGTTGAAGGCGGTGACGACGTCACCCTGCTGGAGGCCTGCGGTGGCGGCGGCCGACCCGGTGGTCACCTCGGTGATGAGTGCGCCCGGTTCGCCCGACGTGGTGTCCGACCCGGTCACCCCGAGGAAGGCGGTCTGGACCGGCGTGCCGGCCACGAGTTGATCCGCCACCTTCTTGGCGACGTCGATCGGGATGGCGAACCCGACGCCCTCGTTCCCGCCCGATTGCGAGAAGATCACGTCGTTGATGCCGATGACGCGCGCCGAGCCGTCGGCGAGCGCGCCACCCGAGTTGCCCGGGTTGATGGCGGCATCGGTCTGGATGGCGACGCGGACCCGGCCGTCCGACGTGAGGAGATCGCGGGCAGTTGCACTCACGACACCGGCGGTGACCGTCTGGTCGAGCCCGTACGGGCTGCCGATGGCGATGGCTGTCTGCCCGACCTCGAGCTCCTCGCCGAGGGCGAGCGTTGCCGGGGTCAGCCCGACGTGATCGATCATCACGACGCCCACATCGGTGCGGTCATCGGTGCCGACCACCGTCCCGTCGAGCCGGGTGCCGTCGGACAGGGTCACCTGCACCGTCGATGCGCCCGACACGACGTGGGCGGCGGTCAGCATGTGGCCTGCGTCGTCGTAGATCACGCCCGATCCGAGACCGGCCGCCGTCTCGATCTGCACCACCGAGGGCGCCAGGATCGCGGCGACCTGGGCGATGGGCTCGGCGGTCGCAGGCAGCGTCGCCGTCGTCTGCCCGCTCGCCTGGGGCGCCGCGGCCGTGGCGGCCGCCGGTGACTCGTCCGTGCTGGTGGCACGACCGAACAGGAACGAGCCGACCAGCAGCGCAAGCACGACGACCACGATCCCGAGGTTGCGGCCCCAGTGGCGACGCGAGGGAGGCTCTGACGCCGGAGGGACGGAGGGGAGCGATTCCTCGGTCGCCGTCTCGGCCGGCCCGAGCGTGGCGACGGCGCTCTGGGTGGTTTCGTGGAGCTCCATCGTGGAGTCGCCTCCTTCGGACTCGGGGGTTGCGTCCCTTCACCTCGAACGTATCGCAGCGGCCATAACGCCGGCGTAAGGCCGCCGGGCGCACCGGGACCCCGTGCGCCCGTCAGCCGGTGGCGAACGAAGCGGCCGGCAGCTCCCGCTCGCCGGCGGCGAGGCCGTCGACGATGCGATGGGCGACGAGATCGGGGTCGAGGCCCGCCGGGAAGCGCGGTGCCTCGCCGGTGATCGGGCGAGACGCGAGGCCGGTCTCGGTATGTGGGGGCCGGGCGTCGAGGACGTGGATGCCACGCCGCCGCAACTCTCGTGCGAGGGCGCGAGAGGCCGCCGACACCCCCGCCTTCGCCGCCGAGTAGGCGGCCATACCGGCGACCGGCTGCTCGGCGACGACGCCGGAGATGGTGACGAAGAAGCCTCCGTCCATGTGGCGCAGCGCTTCGCGCATCACGCGGAGCGGGCCGACCATGTCGGTGGCGACGAGCTCGTCGAGGGAGCCGTCGTCGAGGTCGGCGAGGTCGCCGAACCCCACCACGCCTGCGGCGTTGACCACCCCGTCGAGCCCACCGAGCTGCTGCGCGGCCGTGTCGATCACGTGCGCTGCGTGGCCGGGTGTCCTGAGGTCGAAGAGGATGGAGGGCACCTCGGGACCGATCGCTCCCGCCGCCGCCACCAGCCGCTCGGCGTTGCGCCCCGCCAGCGACACCAGGGCGCCGCGCTCGGAGAGCCGGGCGGCGATGCGCCGACCGAGCTGTCCTGATCCTCCGAGGACGAGGACACGAGCTCCGTCGAGGTCGATTGCGGGCATGGACGGCCGCCTTTCCGTGAATCACCTGTCCTTCGGACCCGCCCCGCCGCGCGGATTGCCCGACGGGTTTCCATACACTTGCGTCATGCGTGTCGCCGTGTTCAGCACCAAGCCCTACGACGAGCGGTTCCTCGATCAGGCCGCTGCGGGCAGCGGCCACGAGCTCGAGTTCCTCGAAGCCAGGCTCACCCGTTCCACTGCGGCGCTCGCCGCCGGCTACGACGCCGTGTGCGCCTTCGTCAACGACGACCTCGGCGCCGGCGTGCTCCTGCGGCTGCGTGACGCCGGGGTGAGGCTCATCGCGCTGCGCAGCGCAGGTTTCAACCACGTCGACCTCGACGCCGCCAAGAGCCTCGGGCTCACCGTGGTGCGGGTGCCCGCCTACTCGCCGCGCTCGGTCGCCGAGCACACCGTGGCGATGATCCTCGCCCTCGANNCCGTGCTGGGCGGCTTCGGCTGCCGGATGATCGGCTCCGACGTGCAGGAGAACCCCGATGCGATCGCCGTCGGCATCGAGTACGTGCCGCTCAAGGAGCTGTGGGCCGAGTCTGACGTGATCACGCTCCATGCCCCGCTCACCCCGGAGACCCACCACATGGTCGACGCGTTCGCCATCGCGACGATGAAGCCGGGGGTGATGCTGATCAACACCAGCCGGGGTGCCCTCATCGACACCACGGCGGTCATCGAAGGCTTGAAGACGGGCAAGATCGGCAACCTCGGGCTCGACGTCTACGAGGAGGAGGGCGACCTCTTTTTCGAGGACCTGTCCGACAAGGTCATCCAGGACGACGTGTTCTCACGATTGCTCACGTTTCCCAACGTGCTGATCACCGGGCATCAGGCGTTCTTCACCGCCGAGGCCCTACAGGCGATCGCCGCGACCACGATCGCCAACATCACGGCGTTCGCCGAGGGACGCACCTCCGGCAACGAACTGTGACGCACGGTTCCACGGCCTCGTCCGGACCGGCCGACGCCGTCATCGTCGGGGCGGGCATGGCCGGGATCGCCGCCGCCCGTGCGATCCGGGCTGCCGGGCGCAGCGTGATCGTGCTCGACAAGGGCCGCGCCCCCGGCGGGCGGATGGCCACGCGCCGTATCGACGGGGCCCGCTTCGACCACGGGGCGCAGCACTTCAGCGTGCGGTCCGGGTCGTTCCGCTCCCTGGTCGACGATCTCGTGCGCGACGGCGTGGTGCGCGAATGGTTTCGCTCGGCGAGCCTCACCCGCCCCGAACGCGGCGTCGAGGTCCGCCACGCCGGCGTCGACGGGATGCGGGGCATCGTGACCCACCTCGCCGAGGGTCTCGACGTGCGCACCGGCGTCACGGTCGAGCGGTTTCGCTTCCAGGAGGGGAACGTGGTCGCAACCGCAGGTGGCTCCGAGGTGGTTGGGCGGGCGCTGGTGCTCACCCCGCCGCTGCCGCAAAGCCTGCGTCTCCTCGAAGCCTCGCACGTCGATCTCCCGGACGAGCTGGCAGATCGCTTCCGCACCGTTCGCTACGACCCGTGTCTCGCCGTGATGGCGGCGCTCGACGGGCCGAGCGGGCTGGAGGACGGTCACCTCGCGGTGAATGGCGAGGTCGTCGCCTGGATCGCCGACAACCAGCACAAGGGCATCTCCAGGCGGCCGGCGGTGACGATCCACGGAGCGCCGCGCTTCTCGGCAACCCACCTCGACGAGGACCCGGCGCAGTGGGTGGAGGCGCTGCTCGCCGGTGCCGCAGACCACGTGGCGGCCGGTGTCGTCTCGGCAACCGGGCACCGGTGGCGGTATGCCCAGCCGGCGGCGACCCTCGACTCCGGCTGCGCCGTCATCGACGGCCCGGGGCCGGTCGTTCTCGCCGGGGAGGTGTTCGCCGGGGCTCGGGTCGAGGGGGCGTACCTGTCCGGTGAAGCCGCCGGCGCCGCAATGCTCGCCCGGCTCGGGTGAGCGGCGGCTTCAGCCGCTCCGTTCGGGCAGACGGTCCAGGGTGACGAAGACCTCGGTGTTGCCTTCCATGACGATCTCAGGACCGCCGGACTGGGCCTGGTCGGCGCGGTAGATGCGGTGGAACTGGAGGTAGCCGAACAGGAGCGTGGCCGTCGAGGTGACGACGAACAGGACGAACCCGATGCCGAAGAGAAGTGCCTCACTCATGACGACGTGTCCTCGCCGGTCAGCACCAGGGTGCCCAAGGAATGGATCGCCGGAACCCACAGTCCTACGAACAGCCCGATCTCACGATCGACGGTGAACCAGAGCACCACCGACAGGACGAACGAGATGAAGGCTGCGGCCAGGAAGGCGAGCTTCACCTTGTGGAACGACGTGATCTGGGGACGGGACCGCGGTGTGTCGATGGAATCGGTAGGGACCGAGACGCTCATGGTGACTCCCTCTCTGTGCGGTTGCTCAGAGGGAGTACGTGCCCGGTTCCGCCTGCGGATGCTCGGCGCTCCGCAGCGCTGGCGCCGTGCGAACCGCAGCCTCGCTACGCTCGGCGCCATGCCCTCGCTCCGGCACCTGGTGATCTTCGTGCTCGTGCTGATCCTGTTGCGGCGCTTCCTCGCCGTTCCGGTCTCGATCGCCGGCAGCCTGATCCTCACGGTGGTGGTCTCGATCGTCGTGAGCGCGCTGGCTCGGGATCGATCCTGACCACTCCGGGCACGGGTACCATCACGGTCCCATGTCGGGCGCTCCCTTTCGCAACGTGGCGCTGATCGCGCACGTCGACCACGGCAAGACGACGCTGGTNNACGCCCGGCCACGCCGACTTCGGTGGAGAGGTGGAGCGGGCATTGACCCTCGTCGACGGGGTGCTGCTCCTCGTCGACGCCGCCGAAGGCCCGATGCCGCAGACCCGTTACGTGCTGTCGAAGGCGCTGGCCCGCCACCTGCCTGCCGTCGTCGTCGTCAACAAGGTCGACCGTGCCGAAGCTCGTACCGAAGCCGTCGTGGACGAGATCTACCAACTCTTCTTCGACCTCGAGGCCGCAGACGAGCACATCGAGTTCCCCATCGTCTCGTCCATCGCCCGCGAGGGGCGGGCCGTCGTCGGGATCGGCGTGCCGGAACCCGATGCCGACCTCTCGCCGCTCCTCGACACCATCGTCGCCACCATTCCCGCCCCCGCCGGCGACTCCGCGGCGCCGCTGCAGGCGCTCGTCACCAACCTCGACGCCTCCGACTACCTGGGGCGTCTCGCCATCGGCCGGGTGGTGGAGGGGACGTTGCGCAGCGGCGAGCAGGTGGCGCTGTGCCACGCCAGCGAGGACGAGCCGCCGTTGCGGCGGCGGCTGACCCAGCTGCTGGGTTTCACCGGTCTCCAGCGCGTCGACGTCGCCGAGCGTACGGCGGGTGATCTCTTCGTCGTCGCCGGCTTTCCCGAGGTCGAGATCGGCGACACGCTCGCCGACGCCGTCAACCCCAAGCCGCTACCGCGCATCGAGGTCGACGAGCCGGTGCTCCGCATGACCTTCGGGGTCAACACGTCGCCGCTCGCCGGGAAGGACGGGCGTTTCGTCACGTCTCGCCAGATCCGCGAGCGGCTGGAGCGGGAGGTGCTCGGCAACGTCTCCATCCGCATCGGGGCCACGTCATCGCCCGAGGTGATCGAAGTTGCGGGCCGCGGCGAGCTCCAGCTCGCCGTGCTCATCGAGGCGATGCGCCGCGAGGGCTACGAGCTCCAGGTGAGCCGGCCCGAGGTGATCATCCGGGAGATCGACGGCACCCCGCACGAGCCGCTGGAACGAGCCGTCGTCGACGTGCCAGACGACCACGTGGGCACGGTCACCCAGGCGGTGGCGCCACGCAAGGGGAAGGTCACCGATCTGCGCCCCGGCGACCCTGGCCGCACCATCGTCACGGTCGAGGCCCCAGCCCGCGGCCTCATCGGATTCCGGTCGCTGCTGATGACCGCCACCAGGGGCACCGCGCTCATCCATCAGCACCACGCCGGGTGGATGCCGTGGGCCGGGGCGCTGCCGCAGCGCACCGGTGGGGCGATGACGGCTGACCGTCAGGGAACATCCACCGGTTTCGCCCTCGACAACCTCCAGAAGCGCGGCGAGCTGTTCATCGGCCCCGGCGTCGACGTGTACGAGGGCATGATCATCGGCGAGGCGTCGCGGCCCGAGGAGATGGTGGTGAACCCGGCGAAGGGCAAGCAGCTCACCAACATCCGTACCCACCAGGCCGACGAGGCGATCAAGCTGAAGCCACCCCGGGAGGTGACCCTCGAGTCGGCGATCGAGTGGATCGCCGACGACGAGCTGGTCGAGGTCACCCCGAAGGCGATCCGGGTACGCAAGCGCTACCTCACCGAGAGCGAGCGCAAGCTGGCCGCCAAGAAGCAGACGTGAGGGACGGCACCGCCCGCAGGCTCTCCCGGCTTCACACCATCCTGTTCCGGGCCACCGGGGGGAAGGTCGGCAAGCGGTTGGTGGCCAACGACATGTTGCTGCTGACGACCACGGGACGCCGTTCCGGACGGCCACACACGGTGCCGCTCCTCTACCTGCGCGATGGCAACCGTCTCGTCGTCTTTGCGTCGTGGGGCGGCCGGGACGTCCACCCCGAGTGGTACCTCAATCTCCTCGCCTCACCCGAAGCAGAGGTTGAGCTGCCCGGCGAGCGTCGCCGCGTGGTCGCCCACACCGTGGGAGGTGTCGAACGCGAGGTGTGGTGGCGGCGGGCGCTCGCTGCGTACGACGGGTATGCCACGTACCAGGGACGGACCGATCGAGAGATCCCCGTCGTCGAGCTCGGGCCGGCGTCGCCGCCGAACCGGTGAAGGACCATCGACGCCGACGAGGAGCGGAGGCTGATCCGGGGGCTCAGGCCGCCGGGTTCGAGGCAGGAGGGGCGGCGGCCCGCAGCGGCTGCCGGAAGATCCCCTCGGGCACCGGTGCGTCGACCCGCAGCAGCGCCACGTGCCATGACGGGGACGAGCCAAGGGCCCAGCGCAGAAACCCGATCATCGCCTTGCCGACGAGGATCGCTCCCGGCCACTTGCGCACACCGAGGATCCGGCGCAGCCGCGGGGGCATCGTCGCCGCCGCAGCGGCGAACATGAGCCGGTAGGGAATGTGCACCTTGAGCGGGAGGGGCGGTCGGCGGAGGAACTCCATCGCCTCCGCCATCCCCGGAGAGCGCCCGGCCTCGGGATGGTCGCCGATCCAGGCCGCGAGTCCGGCGGCCGTCTCCGGAAGCGGGGCCGCGTCGAGCAGCTCTCCCACCCTCGTCTGCTCCGCTACGAACCGGTCGGCCTCTGCCGTGTCGATCGGCTTCGGCCCGAACACCTGGTAGGCGACGAGGAACGAATCGGTGAGGGCGTTGTGCACCCAGGCGGCCATCTCCGGTTCCTGCGCCGAGTAGGCGAGGCCGCGGTGCGACGTGCCCGCCACCGGCTTGTGGCGTCGGCGCACCATCGCCACCGCCGCCTCCACCTCGGGCATCGCCCCAAAGGCGGTGGCGGTGACGTAGGCCGAGGTCCGGGACAGCCTCCCGAGCGGATCCTCCCGGTACCGGGAGTGGTCGTGGACACCTGCCACGACCTCGGGGTGGGCGGCCTGGACCACGAGCGCCCGAATCCCGCCGATGAAGGCGGCGGCGTCGCCGATGATGGGCCACGTCGCCGAGTCGGGACCGAAGAGGCCGGGGTCGCCCGGGTAGGCGAGCGTGTTGTCGAGGGGATACGGAGCATGGGCGAACAGCCCCGTGGTGGTTCCCACGATCCGATCACGAAGCGCATCGATGCGAGTGCCGAAGGTCATCCGTCCCAGCTCGGTGTCGTCGGTCTGTGTCTCTCCCCGTTACGGAGCCTACGGCGGACCCGGATGATCGCGTACAGCCACGGCGGCCGCGACAGCCCTACCGGCGGGTGCGGCCGTGGCACGAAGGAAGGGGTCTGGAAAGGGCGGTCGCAGGGAGATGCCTTCGATTCCCGCACCTCTCCTGGCAGCGCCGGTTCCAGACCCCGGTGTCGCCAAGAGAACACCACGTTCCGTCCCGCACCGCTAGGGGCATTGGTCCCTACCGGAGGTGTTCCGGCGGCGATTTCGTCCGCCGCAGTCCGGGATCTCGCACCGAACCGACGTGGGGTGGAGGTAGCCGGTCGGATCGGCGTACGCTGCGTCTCCACCGTCTCCCCGACCTCGCCGTGCCGTGAACTCTCGCAGTCCCCACTTCGACGCTCCTTCGCCTCGGCCCGTCTCCGTGCGCACCGAGGATGGCGTCACCCTGCGGGCGCTGGCACGACCGGGGCGGGCCGGCTGCCTGCCATTCCTGCTCGTCCATGGGCTCGCCTCGAACGCCAGGCTGTGGGACGGCGTCGGCGACGGTCTTGCCGCCGCAGGGCACCCGAGCGTCGCGGTGGATCAGCGCGGTCACGGGGAGTCCGACAAGGTGGACGGCTTCGACTTCGCCACCCTGTGCGGTGACCTCGCCGCCGTCATCGCGGCAACCGTCGGCGGTCCCGTCATCGCAGCCGGCCAGTCCTGGGGAGGCAACGTCGTGCTCGAGCTCGCCGCCAGACGGCCCGACCTGGTGGCGGGTGTCGTGTGCGTCGACGGCGGCTTCATCAAGGTGGCCGAGGCGTTCCCGGAGTGGGAGACGGCGCAGCGAACGCTGGCTCCGCCGTCGGTTGCGGGAATGACGAGGGACCAGCTCGCCTCCGTCATTCGCGACGGGCTCGCCGACTTCCCCGAAACCGGAATCGCCGCGCAGCTCGCCAACTTCGAGGACCTGCCCGACGGCACGGTGCGGGCCCGGCTCAGCCGCGACCGCCACATGACGATCCTGCGCTTCCTCTGGGAGCACGATCCGGACGCCCTCGCCGACCGCGTCACCCAGCCGGTGCTCGTCATCGCCACCGAGGGCGGCATGCCGGGGAAGGACGGCCGGGTGGCCACGTTCACCGGGCGGCTGACCAGGGGGTCGGCCGTGTGGATGGACGCCCACCACGACGTCCACGCCCAGCATCCCGAGGCCGTGGCGCAGCTCCTCGTCGAGTTCGCCGGTTCGGTGGCGGGGGCGGGCACATGACGGGTCGGATCATCGTGATGGGCTCGGGAGAGGTGGCGCCTGCGCTGGTGGCGACCCACCGTGCCGGTATCCAGCGGGCCGGGGCCGATCGGGTCACCATCCTCGACACGCCCTTCGGTTTCCAGGAGAACGTCGATCAGCTCACCGCCAAGCTCGTCGACTTCTTCCGCACGAGCCTCCAGATCGACGTGGAGGTCGCGTCGCTGCGGCGCCCTGCCGCATCGACGCTCGAGACGGAGCAGTTCCTCGCCGCGATTCGACGCTCCCGCTACGTGTTCGCCGGGCCGGGGTCGCCGAGCTATGCGCTGCGGGTGTGGCGGGACAGCGGGGTGGCCGATGCCCTCACCGACGTGGTGGTCGCGGGCGGCACC
This sequence comes from Acidimicrobiia bacterium UBA6912, assembly GCA_002450985.1. Lineage (GTDB taxonomy): Bacteria > Actinomycetota > Acidimicrobiia > Spongiisociales > UBA5794 > UBA6912. The sequence continues at coordinate 10,563 of DKBA01000088.1, read as the reverse complement.
GTCACCTTCGCCTCCGCAGCTGCCCTCACCCTCGGCCTGAAGACGATCCCGGTGTACGAGATCTACAAGGTGGGGGAGGAGCCGCACTGGCTCGACGGTCTCGGGATCGTGGCGCGCTTCGGGCTCCCGGTCACCGTCGTGCCGCACTGGAACAACGCCGAGGGCGGCAACCACGACACGAGTCGCTGCTACATCGGGGAACGCCGCCTTCGTGTGCTGTCCGCCGATCTCGATGCCGGCATCCTCGGCGTCGACGAGCACTCGGCCGCCACCATCGACCTCGGGGAGGGATGCTTGCGGGCTACGGGGGTCGGTGGGGTCGTGTTGCGCGGCGAGGCAGAAACCCGCATCGCCTCCGGCGCCGCGATGGCCCTGGACGAGGTCGCCGCCCTGCTCGCCGTCCCGCCCGGCTCGGCGGAGGCAGCGCCGGCGGCGCCTACCGGGGCGCTCGCCGATCTGGCCGCGGCGCTCGCCGCAGGCGACGCCGATGGGGCGGTCGAGGCGGTGCTCGCCGCAGAGGCATTGGCGGCAGCCGCCGACGAGGGTCGCGGCCCGCTGCGTTCGATGATCGTCGAGCTCGGGGAGGCGGCGCGCTCGGGACTCGCCGACCCCCGTGTCCGCATCGCTCCTTTCGTCGAGGCGCTGCTCGAGCTGCGCGAGTCCGCACGCCGGGAGCGGCGGTTCGAGGATGCCGACCGCATCCGCGACCGGCTGCTGGCCGCAGGCATCGAGGTGAGCGACACCCGAGACGGAGTGGAGTGGTCCCTGCGGCCGTGACGAGGACGGTCTGGTCAGCGACTCGATGTGTGCTCGGCCACGGGGGCGGCGACCACACCGCTGCGCGGCAGGAGGGCGGGTATGACCAGCAACGCCGTCGATCCGGCAGTGGTCATGCCCACCCACATGATCATCGAGATCTGAGGATGGATCTTGAGGGGTGACAGCCACAGCGCCGACAGCGCGATGGCGATGCCCAGCGCATTGGCGACGATCGGCCTCCCGGCGCGATCGATGGCCCGGAGCACGTAGCCGTCGCCTTCCCGCCTGGCATAGTCGATGGCGGCGACGAAGTGAATGGCGTAGTCGATGCCGACACCGAGCACGATGCTCGACACGACTGCGGTGAGCAGGTTGAGCTGGATGCCGGATGCGGCGATGAAGCCGAGCAGCGTGAGCACGGTGAGCAGGATGGGAACGAGCGACACGAGGGTCTGCCGCCACCTGCGGTACGCAGCCGCCAGCATGGCGGTGACGAGGGCGAACGCAACGACGAGTGAGATGACCTGAGAGCGGAGGACGAGCCGTGCGATCTCGTCCCACACCACCGGCATCCCGGTCAACACCCGCACTTCCTCGCGAGCGTCGGCGAAGTCGAGCCACCCCTGGAGGTCGGCGTTGCTGAAGTCCGCAGGGAACACGATGAAGCGGAGCCCGTCGTCGCTCACCATCGGCCCCACCGGAAGCGGGACGCTCCCCGCAAGCACGCCCTCCAATTGCTCCGGTGGCACGGCGGTGGCGACGTCTGCCAGCGAGAAGACCCGGCGGATCCCGGGCAGCGCCTCGAGGTCGGCCGAGACCTCGCGGATGGCGACGAGGGCGGCAGTCCCCTGCGCCGGATCGAAGACGAACTCGCCCATGAGCGGCGTGGCGCCGCCGAACAACGCCTCGGTCCTGTCGAACGCTTCGCGCACCGGGTCGCCGTCCTTGAAGAAGAAGAGCTGGTCGGGATTGACCTCGAGCCGGGGGACGTACACGGCCGCGAAGACCAGCAGCCCAGCGCTGAGGACGACGGCGGGGACACGGCTGCTCACGAGCCGGCGAAGGCCCCTGGTGATCCGGGGGCCGAGCAGGGCTGTGTGGTGGCGAGGCGCAACGTGGATGCGGCTCATGATCGCCGGCAGGGCGAAGAAGCTGATGACTCCGGCGAACACGATGCCGATGGCGGTGAACAGACCGAGCTGCTGGATCGGCTCGACGGGGGTGGCGACGAGCGACAGGAAACCTGCCGCCGTGCTGATGGTGGTCAGGATCATGGGAGTGCCGACGTGCGCGAGCGCCGACCGCACCTTCACCACGGGGTCGGGTTCCAGTGATTCCTCCTGGAAGTGGGTCACGAAGTGCAGCCCGTCGGCCGAGCCCATGACGATCACGAAGATCGGCACGATGACCGTGACGATGTCGACTTCTCGTCCGAGCCCGAAGATGAGGCCGAACGTCCACAGTGAGCCGAGGGCTGCGGGCACCATCGCCAGCGCGCTGAGCCGGCGGTCGCCGATCGTCGCGGTGAACACGAGGATGAGCAGCACGATCACTGCGGGCGGGATGAGCAGGAGGATCTGGGTCAGCTTGTCGAACACCGATGCGAAGACCACGGGGTTCCCGGAGAAGGTGAGCTCGACGCCGTCGGGCGCGGCGATGTCGTCGACGGCGCGGGCGACAGCCACCGCATCGTCGCCCGGCGTCACCAGCACGAGCGTGTGCCGCCCATCCTCGCTGAGGAGCAGTGGCGCCACTGGACTCTGCTCGACCAGCGCGACGAGGGCGGCGGGTGGCACGAGGGCGAGGGTGTCGGCGGTGAGCGCCTCGCCGGTGAGCGGGTTTGTGTCCGGCACGAAGGACGCAACGGCGACGACTCCCTCGATTGCGGCGAGGGAGTCGCGCACCTGGATCAGTGCAGCGATGCCATCCGGCTCGCGGAACGTCGCACCGGCCGGGAGCGAGGCCACGACGTTGATCGGATCGGGTGCGTCGTACTTCTCCTGCAGCTCCTTGAAGGTCTCGCCCGTGGTGTTGCCTTCGAGGACGAACGAGGCAACGTCGGCGTTGAAGTCCATTCGGAACAGCATCGCCACTGCGACGAGGGAGACGAGGGCCGTCGCCGCGAGCACGTAGCGAGCGTGGTCGACGATGATCCTGGCGATGCGGTCCATGTCCGCCTCGGCCCGCTCAGCGCTTGCGGATGAGGAGCACGGGGACGGGGGCGAGGCGGGTGAGCTTCGTCCCCACCGACCCGAGCAACCCCTCGAAGAGGCCTTTGCCGTGGGATCCGATGCACACCACGTCGGCGCCGAGATCGGTGATGGCGGCGAGGATGGACGACGTGGGTGACTCGCCCTCCCGGATGACGACCTCGGGCTCGACGCCATGCGTGCGCAACTCGGCGATGAGCGGCTCCGTGCGGGTCTTCCCCTGGTCGGAGAGGTAGCGCTCGATCATCGCATCGTCGCCGGGCCAGCCGGAGGTGCTGTCGACGGTCTCCTGGATCGTCACCGTTTCGTGGTCCACCGTGACCGCCTGCTCCGTGATGTCGCCGAAGAAGCCCTTGCGCAGATCGGCGAGCAGCCGCCGCGGCACCTCGACCACCGACAGTACGGTGATCCGCCCTTCCGGGCCGGCGAGCTTCGCCGCGAGATCGGCCCCCAGCGCCGGGTCGAGCTCGCCGTCGGTTGCGATGAGAACGTGCATGCGTGCCTCCTGCTGCCGGCCCACCCTAGTGACCGGCCGGCGCCGGTTTCCGGCGCTGCGTCAGGCGGGCCGCAGCACGGCGAGGTACCCGGGGTCTGGCTCGGTGACGCTCTCGATCTCCCATCCCGCGGCGTGCGTCAAGATCTCGAGCTCGGCGGGCGAGACGAAGAGGTAGTCGAACCAATCGGTCGCCAGGCGGCCGAACCTGATGCGCATCCGCACCTGACCGGGCATCCTGCCCCGTCGACGATTCAGCTCGTGATACGACAGGTTGTCGGGGGAGTCGGTGACGTAGGGGTCACGGCACGTCCCGATCACCCTGACGTCCGGAGCGCCGACGCGGCGCAACGCACCGAGCATGGGGCCCGCACGCTCCGCCGACTCGAGGAGGGCGAGATTCGATCCCATGAGGAGGATGGTGTCGAAGGGTTCGGGATCCCGGCCGGCGAGGTCGTCCACGGTGCCGAGGAACGTGCGCTCGATGCCGCGTCTCGTGCAGACCTCGACCGCTCCCGGAGAGACGTCGAGCGCCACCGGCCGGTGTCCCGCCTCTTGGAGTGCGAGGGTGAAGCGACCCGCACCGGCGCCCACGTCGAGGATGTGGCCGGTGGCGTGGTCGAGGGCCTCCCTGTCGAGCGGATCCCATTCCTCGGGACCGGCGAAGTAGGGCGCCGCCTCGGAGGTGTCGAGAAAGCCGTCTTCGCGCTCCTCGACGAAGCCGGCGCCTCCCTCGGTCAGCTCGGCGAGGAGGGCGGCGCCGAACGCGTCTCCGGGTTCGGGGAGATGAGGGGCTGCGGGTTCCATCTCGCCACGGTACCCCCTCCGATCGTCGGCAGCGGGTGATGCACCCTTCTTCGTCGATGCGTGGGACCCCGAGCACACCGTGAACCGGCGCGAGGTCGAGTTCCTCGAGCGACCGGTGGACTACGCCTCGTTCCTCGCCGACGAGCTCGTCCCCTTGATCGACGGCGCCTACCGAACCGACCCCGACCCGGAGCAGCGGGTGATCGTTGGCACCTCCTACGGAGGTCTGGCGGCCGTCTACATCGGTCTCCTCGAAGGGGACACCTTCGGCAACATGGCCATGTTCTCTCCGGCGTTCTGGGCGATGTTCCCGGACGCGCACACAGACCCCGTGCGGAAGGCGACGGCCACCGAGATGAACGCGGTCGTGACGGAGGCGACGACCTGCGGTCCCGGCACCGACGTCGCATGCCCGCCCGTGAGGATCTTCATGACGTCGGGGATCCCGGAGTGGGACGTCGGTGATCTGCAGCCGACCGCCACCGCGCTCGCGCAGCAGGGTTTCGACCATCGCTTCATCCAGTGCAGGAGGGACACAACTGGACCCAGTGGAGCTCCCTGACGGACGAGATGCTGGGGTTCTTCTTCCCGGCCGCGTGAGCTGCTGGGCCGAAGCCCCCCTTCGTGAACCTCACCGAGCAGATCCCCGGTCCCGTCCTCGAGGATGGGGATCGATCCGGTGCCTTCGAACACGTTGGAGTCGACGCGGGTCAGGTCGAGTTCAAGGATGTCGAAGACCTGTGCCATCAGCTCCGGTGTCGGGTCGGCGAGTCGGGTGCGTGCCTGCTTGGCGAGGGTCTTGAGCTGGTCCACGATGGATTGGCGTTGACCGCGGAGCTGGGCACGCTGTTCGATGTCTCGGACCTGTAGCTCCTCTTGGCGAGGCTGGGCTCGTGAGTGTGTGCTGGTGCCTTTGTCCTCTGGTGGTTGTCGCCGGGTGGGATCAGGATTGGGTGAGAGGTTCCGCGTGGTGCCGGACATGTAGGGGTGTTCGGCTCTGTGGGGGTCGTCATGGATCGCGACCACCGGTTTCGGGTGCTCTATCTGGAGCAGCAGCCCGATGTGCTCGCCTACTTCCTGCGCCGTCTGGACCGTGAGGACGCTGTCGAGTCGTGTGCGGAGGTGTTCGTGACGTTGTGGCGTCGCCTCGACCAGGTCCCGGACGGCAAGGATGCTCGACTGTGGCTGTTTGGGGTGGCGCGCCACGTGTTACGCAACCGACGCCGCAGTTCGCGTCGTTGGCGTCGCTTGATCGGACGTTACGCCTCGGTGGGCCGGCCCGGTCCGCCTCCTCAGCCGGAGGCGGTGGTGGTGCGGAGGGCCGAGGACGATGCCGTGCTGGCGGCGCTCCTTCGGTTGCGCTCGGCGGATCGGGAGGTGTTGACGTTGCGGTTGTGGGAGGAGGCGTCGTTTGATGACATCGCGTGCGTGGTTGGGTGTTCTCGGCATGCCGCCGAGCAGCGATATGCGAGGGCGCTGCGGCGTTTCCGGAGCGTTTGGGACGGAGCCGGACATGTATCGGTGAAGGAGACCAAACGGTCTCGGCAGGGACAGGAGCAGATCCGTGAAACGTGATGAGGTGGAACGCCTCGAAGCTGCGGTGCGTGACGCCAATCCGGTGCCGTCCGCTGTCGACCTCATCAACAGCGAGGAAGCCGCTGCGGTGACGCTCCTGGTGCAACAGCGGAGGCGCACCATGACGACCACGCCAACCCACACCGCATCGCATCCCACCGGTCCGCCGCTGCGGCCTCGCCGGTCGATGGTGTGGGCCTTCGCCGCCGGATTCGTCCTGGTCGTGCTTGTCGTTGGCGCCGCTGCCCTGGTCCTGAGGGGCCGCGACCTGCCCGTAACCGACGCACCGGCACCTACCGTGGCCACTATCCCCGAACAGTCGACACCGTCCACCGATGCCGCGGCCGCTGCTGGATCGACGCGTGGCTATGGAACCGAGGGGTGGGAGTGGTTCAAGATCATCGAGCCGTGGGTCGGGTCTGTGGTGGATTTCGCCTCGTTGCCACGGGGTGGCTTCGTGGTTGCCGCCACAGACGAGTGGGCCTGGACCCCTGTTGAGTCGTCCGATGGTACCGAGTGGCAACGCGTGGCTGGTGCCGTCGGGGAGTGGAGTGTGTTCTGGTCGCCGGACGGCATCGAGTGGCGCGACGCCGACCCCCAGCGGGAGGTGACGGTGTTGCCGCTGACCCGTGGGTTCATGGGTTCGCGCCCACAGGTGGTGACCACAGTCGGCGGTCAGGTGGTGGTGCTCGACCGTACCGTGTTCGGTATCAGGATCGGCGACCTCGAAACACAGACGTGGGATGCGATCGAGTTCGACACTTCGGACTTGGTCGGCGAGATCGGCTTGTTGGCGGTGGCGTCCAACGAGACGGAGGTGCTCGTCGTCGGATACGAAGACGACTACGGCGGTGCAGCACCCGCCGAATGTGGCGAAGCCCAGTCTGTGGTGGCGACTCGGTACGTGACCTGGCTGGTCGACCCTCGAAGTGGTGAGGTCCAACGAAGCTCTCTCCCGGTTGGTCACGAGGACGTGAACGGGCCGGCAGGATTGGTGGCAGGAGGTCGGGTGTGTGGGGAATCCTATGGCTCAGTTGCCTGGTTCAAGGATCAGTGGGTACTGAACTTGGCTGACCTGTGGTTCGTGTCCGCAGATGGGGTGTCCTGGACCTACAACCCGACACCGGCTGGTTCAGAGGCCTTGCCTGCCACGCTTCTGGCCGGGCCCGATACGCTCCTCGCTGAGGTCTGGAACGGCCTGTGGTACTCCGAAAACGGCACCGACTGGGTCCAGCCACCCGAACCAGACTCCGGAGCTAGGGGCCCCTCCGAAGCCGCCTACTCGCCGTCGTTCGGATACGTGGCGACACCATGGAGCCAGGCAGGGCTCTACGTCTCGACTGATGGTCGCGAATGGCACCACGCCTGTTGCTGGCCGGACATCCAAGATCTGACGGCGTCAGGTGACCGAATCCTCGCCCTCGACGAGTTCGGGCGCGCCTACCTGATCGTGTACAAGCCGTCCTGAGCCTCCTGACCCTTCTGCCGCTCTCCAGCCGCCCGGACATGGAGACGTACTCCCGGATCAAGGCAACGACTTCGTGGCGAACGTTGCGGTGGGTGACAGGGTCACCGTCAACCTGTCGACTACCCCCCGGAGGGTTCCGGTTGGATGGTCGGCGGCGGATCGGGCTGGGATCGGGTTTGTTGAGAGGTTTCGCGTGGTGCCGGACATGTAGGGGTGTTCGGCTCTGTGGGGGTCGTCATGGTCGGAATCAGCGTCTGGTACTCCCCAGACGGAACGACACGGTCCCGCACCCACCACGACGCCGCTTTCGCCGGGGAGTGGAACGGACCCATGACAGGTGTCGCGGTTGGTGACGCCGCCGTGGTCGCCGTCGGAGCGGATGGCGAGGGTTATACCGACGCGAGCCCAGCTCAGATCCGGGACAGCCGGACAGTCGAGAATGGCTATGGGCAAGAACGCCGATTGTGTGGGCGGCCCCATCTTCCGGCGGAGGACAGCCAAATGGCCAAGGTGATGGACGATACGACGCTGAAGGACAGCGACACTCCATCTGCCTCGAGGAGGTGACGCATGAACAGATCCAACCCCGGTACCCAGTCGAGCCCACAGCGTCGGACGCACTCAGGGCAGACGAGGGGTGGCCGTGGATCGTGGTCGGCTGCGCCGAACCGGCACAACGCTCGACCACCAGGGCGCGTGGGGCACATCGCCGTTTTCCTGGTCGTCTCTCTGGTTGCGTTGGCCTTGGTGTCGTGCGGCGAAGATGTCGACGAAGCCGCCGTACTCGGCGTGTCCAGCACCACGTCATCCACGTCATCCACCACGACGGTCACTTCTACCTCGACAACGGCACCGAACACCTCCACCTCTATCACCACGACATTGACCCGATCCGAGTTGCCCGAAGTGGTGGACCGATGGGTGGACGCACTGATGGCCGGTGACGCCGCAGCTGTCGCCCGCTGCTATGCCGAAGATGGCGTCTGGATCGACCACGCCTTGGCTCGGGAACTGCACCACGGCGCCATCGAGGGAGGGCTCAGCGCTGCGTTCCCCTATCTCACACTGACCGAGATGACGTTGCTGATTGCGGTGCAGACCGGTGACGCGATCCTCACCGAGTGGAGATGGAGCGGAACGTCCAGTAATCACTCGCGTGCCGCCGCCGACCAGACCCCATTCACAGCCGAGGTGGAGTTCCTCTTCACCTTTGATGGCGACCTCATCAAGACGAGCGAGTTCTCCTACGACCACGGCAGCGTGTTCAACTGACGCCACCTCTCCGTTGCGCTACGCCCCNNTGTGTACCGGCCTGGCTTGTCCGGCGCACAGGCATTGTCCAGGGCTGCGGTCAACGCAGACTCACGGTCGCTGGTCAGCGTCTCGGGTCTGTCCCAACTCCCAGGGTGTTGCCCTCGGAGTCCTTGAACCACGCCGCCTTGCTTCCGTCTGGCGAAGTGGCGATCCCGTCGACCGTGCGGAACTCGTCGCCGAAGTCGTAGTCCTCAAAGACGACACCTCTGGCCCGCAACTCACTAATCGCAGTGTCGAAGTCCGTCACCGCGAGTGCCGCGGCCGTCGCCTGGTTGGTGCCGGCATACTGCGACGCGTAGACCAGGAAGGCCGTGCCTCCCACTTCGTACAGCAGCGACCCGTCCTCGGTGCGATCAGTTGGCTCGATGCCGAGGTATTGCCGATACCAACTCTCAGCCCTGGCCAGATCGCTGGCAGGAAGCGACGGAAACATCTGAAACTCCACGGTGACACTCCCTTCGGAAACTACGACCGAACCTACACCGACCTGCACGCGGCCGTCGGGCCCCGAGGACCCAATCCCGAACGGTCCATAGGTGTTCGTGCCTGTCCGCAAGGGGGTCGGGGAGATGGTCGATGGCAGATGAGTGGGTGGGGCCGCGGCTCGGGTTGGGGGGTAAGAGATCGCGGCAGGAGTGGGTCTCGGATTCAGCCGACCGGGCTGGACAGCGGGTTGGTCGCCACGGCAGGGGTGGTGATGAGCCGCGGCGGGGGCGGCGGGCTGGCCGGTATGACTGGCTCGAGATGGCTGCCCAGTTGACGAGCTGGTCGCGGTGGCGCTGTCCGACTCAGTCCGGCGATGTCCGCACTGGGGGCTCCGGACTGGGAACCCCGGCGAGGGTGCGGCTACGGGTCCTGCTGCTACGGGGCGTTCGACGCCTACCGAGGTCGAGCCTGGCCGGTCGGTGACCGACGAGTGATCGGTCTCCGGGCTGTGGTCGGTCGACCCGCTGACGTTCCACCCTCGAGCACACCGGCAGGCACGCCCCTCATCAGCTCATTGAGTGCGCCGTCAGCAGGGCTCATCCTCGCTCTGCATGCCAGCGAGTATGTTGGAATGCATGTCTGGGTCATCTGATCCTTCTGATCCATACGCCGCCTTCGCTCCGTTCTACGACTGGCTTGCCAACGACGAAGTCATGTCAGGTGAGCCTTTCTGGAACCGGTTCGGTGATTCGCTCACCACGCTGCCATCTGGAGCCCACGTTCTCGATTGCGCCTGCGGTACTGGCTACAACGCCCTCGCCCTGGCTCACCATGGCTTCACAGTCAGCGGCTCAGACGCCAGCCAAGCCATGCTCACCGAAGCGCGCCGCAGACTCCCAGAACACGTCAACCTGCGCCACTGCGCCTGGTCGGAACTCCCAGAAGCGTTCGCTGCGCCGTTCGACGCCGTCGTCTGTACTGGCAATTCGTTGATGCACGCTGGGGACGAACACAGCATGGTCGCCGCCCTCACCGGGATCAGCGGCGTGCTCAAACCGGGAGGGCTGCTGCTGGTCGACAGCCGCAACTGGGAGAAGCTACGGGGTGAGCGACCGCTGCTTCAAATTCCCCGTCCTCCCATCTTCCGCAGCGGGCATGCTGCCGTAGCCGTCTACACCTGGCATTGGCCCGACTACTGGGACGCCGACCACCGAGTCGAGATCGCCGTGATCGGCACCGACGGACACGAGATGACGCTCGGGCGAACCAACATCACCTACCGCCCCTTTTCCTTCGATGACCTCACCGACCGGCTGAGCAGAGCCGGATTCGAGATCCTCTCCCACACGTACAACGCAGAGACATACGTCTACGAGGTCACCGCCCGGCTGTCGACCAGCACCGCCGCCACCCCAAACGCCAACTGGGCCGACCCCGCCGTTGGCCCGTCACGCCGGATTCGATGATCTGGCTGCCTGCCGCCCCGGCCCTCCCAGCGCAGTTCCCGATTC
>DKBA01000264.1 GCA_002450985.1 Acidimicrobiia bacterium UBA6912 | reverse complement strand
CACCCACGAGATGGGCTTCGCCAGAGAGGTCGGGGACCTCAACATCTTCATGGACGACGGCAATATCGTCGAGCAGGGTGACGCCGGGATCTTCTCGGACGCCAAGGAAGAGCGCACCCGAGCATTCATCAGGGCCATCCTGTGATCGCCTCGGTCCTCATCGCCCAGGCCACGTTCCGATGGGAGTTCATCTGGGACAACCGGCAGATCTTCATCGAAGGCGTGTGGCTCACCCTCTTCATCGCAGTCGTGGCGTTCGCACTGGCGACGGTGGCCGGGCTCGCCGTCGCCCTGTTGCGGATGTCGACCAATCGCATCATCCAGCCGGTGATGGCCGCCTACATCAACATCTTCAGGGCGATCCCGCTGCTCGTGTTCATCGTGTTCGTGTACTACGGAATCGCCATCCAATTCGAGCTCAGCATCTCGGCGATCCAGGCCGGGATCTTTGCGCTCACGCTGCAGTACTCGGCGTGGCTGGGCGAGATCTTCCGCAGCGGGATCCAGGCGATCCCGCATGGACAGCGCGAGGCCGCCCTCTCGGTGGGGATGGGTCGCGTCCAGACGTTCTTCCGGGTGATCCTCCCGCAGGCGGTGCGCATCGTCATCCCGCCAACGGGAAACATGTTCATCGGGATGATCAAAGACTCGTCGCTGGTCTACCTCATCGGGGTTCCCGAGCTGTTCCGCGTCAGTTTCCGGCTCGCCAATCGCACGTTCCGTTACTTCGAGGTCTACCTCGCCGTCGTGTTGATCTACCTCATCCTCACGACGGTGGTCTACTTCGGCGTCAAGTACCTCGAGCGTCGCTATGCGCTCGTGGACGTGCTCACCTCGAAAGCCCGTATGTGGTCACCCGTCGCCCGGCGAAAGGTGACCCGCTTGCGGGCGCTACAGGAGGCGGTCGCGATCGCGAAGGAGAAGGGAACCACGGAGGAGGATCTGGCGGTACACACCGAAGGGATGGAGTCACTGGAGTTCGAACCTCCAGGGGACATGTACGAGGAGGAAGGGAGCACCCACCCGTGAGGAAACACAGAAGATGGGCGATCTTGCTCACCGTCATCGCGTTGCTCGTAGCCGCGTGCTCGGGCGACGATGACAGTGCTGCCAGCGACGACGGGAATGGCGACGGTGACACCCCGGCGGTGACCGGTGCCGCCGCCGTGATCGAGGGCAACCGGCTCGACGCGATCAAGGACCGCGGCGAGCTCATCGTCGGGATGACGCTGCAGTTCGAACCACAGATGTATCGGGACGCCAACGACGAGCCGGCCGGCTACGACGTCGAGCTGGTGAAGATGCTCGCCGCAGACCTCGAGGTCGAGCTGACCATCGAAGACCTGGAGTTCGATGCCCTGATCCCGGGCATGCTGGCCGGTCAGTTCGACCTCATCTCGGTGGGCCTCGTCGGCCGGCCGGCACGGCTCGAGCAGCTCTGGTTCACCTGTCCGTACGTGCCGTATCGCCAGGTGGTCGTGATCAACAACGACTCCGGCATCACGTCGCTCGACCAGCTCAACAGCGGGGACGTCACGATGACGGCGCTCCAGGGCTCGACGGCGGCCAATCTCATCCAGACCGAGTTCCCGGATGCGGAGCTCGTCGAGCTCGAACAGGCCCCGGCCTTCCTCGAGGTCGCATCGGGTCGCGCAGACGCCATCGTCGTGGAGGAGTACCTGGCGATTCCGTTCGTGCAGGAGAACCCGACGACGTCCGTGCTCAACCCCGACGACCCGTTCGCCCAGGAGTACGGCGCGTGGGCCGTGCCGCGCGGCGACGTCGTCTGGAAGGAGTACGTGAACGGCTGGCTCGGCTACTACATCGCCAACGGCACGCTCGACCAGATGTACACCGACATCATCGGTCCGACCGAGGGCCTGCCCTCCTGCAGCTGAGCCAAACGACCAGATGACCTGATGGCGGATCCATCCGTCGCTCACAACCGAGCCTCTGGCGCCCTCGTCACCGGGGGCGCCAGAGGCATCGGCCGGGCGATCGTCGAGAGGCTGGCAGGGCGCGGAGACATCGTGTACCTCGCCGACGTCGACGGCCCCGCAGCGCAGGCCTCGGCCGCCGATCTCGTCTCCCGTGGCCTCGACGTCCGATCCGTCGAGCTCGACGTGTGCGACGTAGACGCCGTTGCCACAACGATCGCCCGGATCGATGCCGAGCAGCCGCTCGGCACGGTCGTCAACAACGCGGGAGTCGGATTCATCACGCCCTTGGTCGAGGTGACACCGGAGCAGTTCGACGGACTGATGCGCGTCAACCTGCGCGGTGTGTTCTTCGTCCTCCAGGCGGCCGCCCGGGCGATGCGTCCACGCCGGGCAGGGTCGATCGTCAACCTCGCGTCCACGTCGTCGTTCACCGCCTCGACGACGCCGATGGTGCCGTACGACACGTCGAAAGGCGCCGTCAGGATGCTCACCGTTGCGGCCGCCCGCGAGCTCGCTCCGATGGGCATTCGGGTCAACGCCGTCGCCCCGGGTACGGTCGACACCGACCTCACCCGCTCGCTGTCGGATGATCCGGACGCACTCGAGCGGTTGGCGGCGACCCACATCCCGATGGGACGGCTCGGCGGCGCCGACGAGATCGCGGCAGCGGTGGATTACCTGTCGTCGAACGACGCGAGCTACGTCACGGGTCACGTGCTGGTCGTCGACGGTGGCTGGCTCACGTAGCGGCATCAGACTGGAGCACGCAGCAATGCATCACATCCGTATCGGAGCCAAGCTCCCCGTCTTCGGCCCCATCGTCCACGAGGTGCACCTCGCCGATGCCGCGCGCCGGGCGGAGGAGGCCGGATTCGACTCCGTATGGGTGAGCGACCACGTGGTGATGGTTCAAGAGAGCCGCTCGAAGTATCCCTACTCGGAGGATGGGGCGATCACGTGGGATGCGGCCCATCCCCGCTTCGACGCCATCGTCGCCCTCACGATGGCGGCGACCGCGACCTCCCGCGTCGACGTGGGGGTCGCCATCCTGCTCGCCGCGCTTCGCAACCCGCTGATCCTGGCCAAGCAGCTCGCCACGCTCGACGTGGTCAGCCACGGACGCATCATCGTCGGCACCGGAGCCGGATGGCTCGCCGAGGAGTTCGATGCGGTGGGGGTGCCGTTCGAGACGCGGGGGAAACGACTGGATGAGTGGATCGAGATCATGCACGACGTGTGGACCGGTCGGCCCCAGGCCCGGTCGTACGTCCACTACGAGATGCCCGGCGGCTTGCTCAGCTATCCCACACCCGAGCACGAGATTCCCATCCTGATCGGAGGGATGTCGCAGGCAGCCGTGCGCCGTGCAGGCCGGCTGGGGGACGGTTGGCTCGCCTTCCAGCGGGCCGGCGATCTCGACGTCCCCGCACTCGAGACCGGGCTCGCCGTGATGCGGGACAGCGCGGCCGCGGCCGGGAGGCCGGCGGGACGCGCCGTGGTCCGGCTCACCGGGCCGATCGACGATGCCGCGGTGGCGCTCCCGACGCTCGCCGCCGTCGGGATCGACGAGGTGATCGTCGAGGTCGATTGGCTGTTGCCGGATGGTCCGGAGCGAACCCTGGAACAGATGCGTCTCGGCGCACGCCGAAAGGAGGACGGATGACCGACGCCATCACGACCGAGTCGGCCCCCGAGCCGAGAGGTCCGTATCCCCACGTGAGAGTCGACGGGGACCACGTGTGGGTCACNNCCGGGTGCTCGCTCGCCGACGTCGTCAACACGTGCGTCCAGTTCATCGATGAGGACGACCTCGATGCGATGAACCGCATCTACGCCGAGCGCTTCCCCACCCCCTACCCGTCACGAACCAGCTTCGGCGTCGCCTTCCTGTGGAAAGGCGCCAAGGTCCAGATCGACGCGGTGGCACGCCGGTCGCCGGGAGCGTGACGGCCTGAGGCCGCCCAGGCGCCTACTCGTCCCCCAGATCCAGGACATCCGGCAGCATCGGCGAATGGGCGATCACCCCTGCGACGGCGGGAACCCGCTTCCTCACGATCATCTCGATCCCGGCGGCCATCGTCACGATCGAGAGCGGGCACGTCCCGCAGGCGCCCATGAGCTCGACGCTCACCACACCTTCATCTGTGATCCCGCGCAGGATGAGATCGCCGCCGTCGGCCTGGAGCGCCGGCCGGATCTCGGCNNTAGATCACGTCCTTCCACAGGTCCCCTGGCATCAATCCGCCGAGCCGCCCTACTTCAGGTCCCTCGATCCACTCGAGATCACGGCCGTACCAGCCCACCGCCCACTTGTCGAAGCGGCGGGCGCACGCCTTGTCGACGTCGCGGAACCCGGTGGCGGCGCACACGTGCGTGCCGGGAGCCACCCATTCCTCCATCAACACCGGCTTCGGCGCCGTCGTGACGACACACACGATGTCGGCGCCGGCAACGGCGGCTTCGACCGTCTGTGCGACATCGACGGTCACGCCGAGCTTGTCGCCCATCTCCTCGGCGAAGCTCGCCGCCGCCGCCTCGTGGATGTCGAACGCGGCGACCCGGGCGACCGGGAAGAGCTCGTTGATCGCACGGAGGTGGGTGCGACCCTCGTTGCCGCACCCGATGATCGCGACCACCTCGGACTCCGGCCGTGCCATGAGCTTCGCCCCAACCGCGGAGTGGCCGCCGGTGCGCATGTTCGTCACCGACGTGCCGTCCACGAGGGCCAGGGGCATCCCGGTCTCGATGTCGGTGACGACATCGAGCGCAGAGATGGCGGGCAGGTCGCGGCGCGGGTTCTGCCGGTAACTGCCGAGCCACTTGACGGCGGCTCGCTGCAACGGGCGGATCATCGCCGGGAACGCCTGAACGACGCCATGGCCGTACTCGGGCTCGGGCCCCAGCCGGTCGTGCACGTAGAGGTTCACCGGATTCGTCTGCTCGACCTCACCGGCGCCGACCCACTGGAAGGTCTCGAAGACGCGCTCAACGCACGCCGCCGGCGTCAGCAGTGTCTCGACCTCCTCGCGGGAGATCACGAGGATCTCGCCTGGGCCGCGGCCGGCCGGCTTCACAGCTCGGCCTCGAGCGCCTGGAGGTCGGATGCGGCCTTGCGCACCTCGGCGACCGCGCTCTCGGGAATCGGCCGGTATGGCTTGCGAGGGGCGCCGGTTCGAGCCCCTCCGAGCCCGGCGATCGCATTCAGATACCCGTGCTCGTGAGACAGCATGGACGGCATGTCCGGCCGCCGGATGGATGCCGACAGCTGCTGGAGTGCGGCGAAGGCCTTGCGAACCCATGGGTCGTCGTGATTGCCCTTGCGGCACTCCTCGATGAAGCGGTTCCCGGTCTTGAGCCCGGCCCAGCTGAAGATCCCGGTGGCTCCGGCGGCGCCGAGCATCGACGAGTGGAAGAAGGCCGGGTCGTTGCCGGAGAACACGTTGACCCGATCCGCGATCGTGAGCAGCACCTGGTCCATGTGGGGAAGGGCCATGTTGGACTCTTTGATCGACTTGATGTTGTCGACCTCGAGGAGGCGCTCCCACATGTCGGCGGTGATGTTCACGCCGTTGAGCGGTCCGTAGTTGTAGAGCATGAGCGCCATCTCGCCATCGAGGGATTCGGCGACCTCGATGAAGAAGTCCATCGCCCATGCCGGAGTCACCGGGAGGGCATACGGTGCGGCGAGCATCGAT
Source organism: Acidimicrobiia bacterium UBA6912 (assembly GCA_002450985.1). Taxonomy (GTDB): domain Bacteria; phylum Actinomycetota; class Acidimicrobiia; order Spongiisociales; family UBA5794; genus UBA6912. The sequence continues at coordinate 27,010 of DKBA01000264.1, read as the reverse complement.
CCGTCCGCGCCCGCCCGTTCGGCATAGCGAGCCCGTCGGATGGCTTCACGCTGGAACGCCGCCGTGCTGCCGATCACGACGGCGATCCCGGCCTCGTGGGCGGCGGCGACCGCAGTGTCGCACACGGCGTCGAACTCGCGCTCGAAGACATTCGTCATCTGCCCCATCGATCCGAAGACGATGCAGCCGGGAACGCCCCCGGCGGCGAGGAGACGGATGCTGTGACGGATCCCGTCGTGGTCGATCTCGTCGTCGGCGTCGAGGCTGAGCGGGACCAGGGGGAAGAGGCCCTCGAGTGGACGGCGGGTGAATTCAGGCATGGGTGCCCTCCAGATGGGTGAGTCGTTCGTACAGTTCCGAGAGTGCCGCGGCCCGATCCGGCAGGTCGTCGAATCGCACCGTTGGGGGCGCGAGTCCGAGTTCCGCCATCGCGCCGGCTGCGGCGTCCGTGTACACCACGGTCCCGTCGTCCTCGATGCGTTCGATGCCGTCCCAGCGAGCGGCGCGGGTGTTGAGATCGACGGCGGCGTTGCGATCGATGCCGTCGGGAAGGTCGAGCTCGACGCGGCCGGACGCGATCCTGACCGGGTAGCCGCCGGGGAGCCCCTCGGGCGCAGACACATGGGTACGGACCTCGTCGTCGCCGAGGAGCGCGAGCACGTTCTTGACCGCAGACGCGGCGAACAGGGAGAACTCGTCGACGCGACTCCACTCGATCGGCTTCGGCCAGTGCAGCATCGCCGTCAGATCGTGCTCGTCCGTGACGTCGTGTCCTCCCACCGTCAGCCGGAGGTGGTGGGGGACTTCGGCGCCGTAGCTCAACAACGCATGGGAGCCGATCAGGGAGACATCGAGATCGTGGAGGTCGATGCCGGCGACGTCGACCATGTACCGGATGATCTGGGCAACGCAGATCTCGACGTTGCCGGCCCCGGCAATCGGCCCGTGGCCGTAGCGACCGAGGAGCGCCGGGTTGACGACGTCCGGGAACGCCGCGTTGACCACGACGGTGTCGACGCCGGCGGCGTCGATCGCCTGGGTGAGGCGGCTCGCCGGCAGCAGGTGCCACGGGAGCCACATCCCGAATGTCGCCTCCTTGAGCAGGGCCCGGATCGCCGGATCGACCCGGGCGTTCATCAGTCGGCGGGGTGACTGGACCGTGGCGGAGTGCAAGATGGCGTCGGGTCGTGCGGCGGCGATCAGCTTGGTGACGAGATCGACGTCGGCGAGATCGATCTCGTGGTGCTCCCAGGCTTTGGTGTGGCCCTGGAAGACGGCGCCGATCATCGCCAGGTTGGTGCGTGAGGGTCCGTCCCAGGGCCTGCGCTTCAGCGTGATGATGCGATCGACGCCGTCGGCCCGAGCGAGCAGCTCGAGCGCCCAGCTGCCCAGCGCTCCCACACCGGAGAGAAGGATGGTGCTCATCGAGACGAGCTACTCCTCCGCTCTGCCTCAGGCATTGCCCGCTTGCAGTACTCGGGCCGCGATGAGCTCCGCGGAGGGCATCGCGAGATCCTCGAGCGTGTCGGCCGACGGGAGAGGGATGTGCGGGGTGGTGATCCGCAGCGTCGGGCCGTCGAGGTCGTAGAACGCCTCCTCGGTGACGATCGACGTCACCTCCGCGCCCCATCCACACAACCGTGGGTTCTCCTCGACGGTAGCGAGCCGAGACGTCTTGGCCACCGAGTGGAGCACCGTGGTCATGTCGAGCGGCACGAGACTGCGCAGGTCGATGACCTCGACGTCGACACCCCGGCCGGCGAGCATCTCGGCGGCCTGCAACGCACGCGGCACCATGGCGGCGAGCGCCACGACGGTGATGTCGGCGCCCTCGCGGACGACCGTGGCTTTGCCGAGCTCATCGACGATCTCACCGTCGGGCACGTCGCCCTTGGAGGCGTAGAGCGATTTCTGCTCGAGGAAGATGACCGGATCGTCGTCGCGCACGGACGCCGCGAGGAGGCCGACGACGTCGCGGGGGTTCGAGGGTGCGACCACCTTGAGGCCGGGAATCGCCATCGCCCAGTTCTCCATCGCCTGGGAATGCTGCGCACCGAAGCGGGCCCCTCCGCCGTTGGCCGATCGAATCACCAGCGGCAGCGTGATCTGGCCGTCGGTCATGTACCTGGCCTTGGCGATCTGATTGGCGACGATGTCCCAGCAGGTGGCGAAGAAGTCGGAGAACATGATCTCGGCGATGGGTCGCAGCCCGTTCATCGCCGCCCCCATCACCGCACCGGTGATCGCCTCCTCGGAGATCGGCGTGTCACGAACCCGCTCCGGCCCGAACCGCTCCTGCAGGCCCTCGGTCGTCTTGAAGACGCCGCCGGCAGCAGCCACGTCCTCGCCGATGAAGAACACCCGAGGGTCGCGCTCCATCTCCTGAGCGATGCCCCGGGCAACGGCTTGTCGATACGTCAGTTCCGCCATGCCGAACCTCCATCTGCCCACACCTCGGTCTCGAGCGTCGTCGGGTCCGGGTAGGGGGCGTTGCGGGCCGCTTCGGTCGCCGCCTCAACGGCCGCGTCTGACGCCGCCTCGATCTGATCGAGCGTTGCCGTGGCGACTCCGGACGCCTCGAGGCGGGACCTGAAGGCCGGTATCGGGTCCCGCTGCAGCCACGCCTCCACCTCCTCGTCGGGCCGGTACTTCCCCGGATCGGCCCGGGAGTGGCCACCGTGGCGATAGGTCTTCGCCTCGATCAGCACGGGACCATTGCCGGAACGGGCGTGCTCGAGCGCACGCATGGCGATGGTGTAGACGGCCTCGATGTCGTTGCCGTCGAGGATGACGCCCTCGAGTCCGTACGCAGCGGCACGATCGGCAGCCGGATGCGGGACCGCGGTCACGGCGCCGATGGGGGTGTACTCCATGTAGAGGTTGTTCTCGCACACGAAGACGACCGGCAGGTTCCACACGGCGGCGAGGTTCAGCGCCTCGTGGAAGGCGCCGATGTTGGTGGCGCCGTCACCGAAGAAGGCGACCGCGACCTGATCGGTGCCTCTCGCCTGAGCGGCCCATGCGGCGCCTGCGGCTATGGGGAGGTGGGCACCGACGATCGCATACGATCCCATCGCCCCGACGGTCACATCCGTGAGGTGCATCGACCCACCCTTGCCGCCGCAGATCCCGGTGGACCGACCGAGGAGCTCGGCCATGAGGCGATCCATCGGCGCACCCCTGAGCAACGTGTGGGTGTGCCCGCGGTACGTGCAGAACGTCAGGTCGTCCTCTCGCATCGCGGCAGCGAAACCTGCGGCGACCGCCTCTTGGCCGAGGGCGAGATGCGAGGTTCCCTTGACGAGGCCCTCGAAGAAGAGCTTGTGGGCCTTCTCCTCGAACAGCCGGGCGTCCAGCATCATCCGGTACATCTCCAGCTTCTTCTCGATCGAGATCGCGATCGGGCTCGTCGAGGCCTCCGCCGCCGATGTCATGCGCTGTGCTCTCCTCTGCCGATGGGCCCGCAGAGTCTGCGGGACGGGCCGAGGTACTGGCCAGTACCGGGGTTCCGCGCTGCGAGCCACGGTGTGCTCATGGGCGATGATCCGTTGGGTGACTATATCAGCTTTGGTCTNNGACGAGCGATGCGGCTGCCCATCTCGAGCCTGCGAAGGTCTCGGACCCGGAATCCCGGCACGACCCTGCGTGCCGGCATGCCGTCACTCGGCAGCCGGGGGGCCGGCCGCCTGCGAGATGAGGTCGACGATGCGCTCCACGGTGGCGAGCGAGAAGCTGTGCTGGGCGACCACCGTGCGGGCGACGATGCCGGCCACCAGGGTCTCGAGGGCGAGGAGATCGACCTCCGGACGGACGTCGCCGCGAGCGATGCCGCGTTGCACCACCCGGCGTATCGCCCGGCTGAGCTGCTCGACCCACTCGGTGAACAGGGTCTGGAGCTGCGAATCGGTGGTCGCGGCCCCGACCAGGCTGCCGACGAGACGCAGCGTGCCCGGCTCCCGGTAGTCCTCGAGGCGGTGTTCCAGGATCCACCGGATCTCGTCGGCGAACGACCCGAGATCCGGCGCATCGGCGGCGCCGAAGTGCATTCTGGCGGCGGCGACGACGAGCTCCTGCTTGGTGCGCCAGTAGCGGTAGATGGTCGCCTTGCTCACCCGGGCGGCCGCCGCGATGTCGTCGGTCGTGACCTCGGTGTAGCCCTTGTCGATCAGCAGGGTGTACGTCGTGTCGAGGATCGTCGTCCTGACCGGATCGTCGACCTCCTCGACTCCCGAGCGGGCCTCGTCGTCGAATGCGTCGGCCATTGGGCTGCCACTCGTCGCCATGCCGTCCAGACCCTAGTTCACGACGTATTCACGGGTTGGCATTCGTCTCACGGCGACCGATCGGATGCATGCGGTCCCGGTGGAAGTCGGTCACGGCGACCGCCCGAAGCACCAGCTCCGAGAGCCTCCATCCTGTGTCCGTGCGACGGGCGCGCAGGTGGTATTGGCCCCACAGATGACCCACCTCGGACCGTTCGTGGTACCGATGCCAGGCGTAGACGTAGGCCACGACGTCTGCTGCGTCTGCGGCGACGAAACGCACCAGCACGTTGCTGACGTGATGGCTCGTCGCCGCAAAGATGTGCTCGAGCCCTGGGCTGATCCGCCCCACGATCTCCTCCCGACCCCGAATCGGCGCCACGTCCGGTCCGTAGTCGATCACGGCGTCATCGGTGAACAACGGCGCGATGTGCTCGGGTTCATTGCGGTCGAAGTGGTAGGCGTACCGATGGAGCAGATCGGCGATCTCGAGCCGATCGTCGACGCGGTCGCGGGTGTAGCTGAACGGCTCGGATCGGGGTCGCGGCTCCATGGCTCCCTCGGCTGGCTCGCGTTGGCGGTGATGCCGACCCGCAACCGCATGTCTCGGCGTCGTTGCGGGAGGTTCATCGAGTAGGGTACCCGAGAGTACTTGCGAGGTGCGGCTGCATCCGGGCTCGCATCCGACGGCGGGGGCTTTCGTCGGCGCCTCATGGCATCTGGCCGCGCAGGACGAGTCGCGAGAGGAGCGTCATGACCGATGAGCAGCGAGCCCGCTCCGGGCTGTGGGATCGTACCTACCAGATAGGGGTCGTCGTTCGCGATCTCGATCGAGCCAAAGCGTTCTACGAACGGCTCGGCATCGGTCCGTTCGAGGAGGGCCCGTCGGCGCACACGCGACGTCGGGAGATCTACGGGGTGCCCGCGCCTGACGCCGCGGTGCGCGGAACGCTGGCCAAGATGGGCGACATCGAATTCGAGCTGCTCCAGCCGGTGTCGGGGAACACCGTGCAAGCCGAGTTCCTGGAACGTCACGGCGAGGGCGTCGTCCACCTGTGCGCATTCACGGACGACCTCGACCGCGACATCGCGGAGCTCACCGGTCTCGGGTACGAGGTCATCTCGGAGGGGTGGCTGGAGGACGGCGGGCACTTCGCCTACTTCGACACGCGCGAGATCGGCGGGCTCGTCCTGGAGCTGTTCCAGACCGGAACCGACTGGACGTGATCACGGCGCCCGGGGCGTCCCGGGCGATCGGCCGGCGCCACAACGCGCTGCTGCGGTGGCGCATGGGCCTTGGCGTCGCCGTCATCTCGTTCAGCGCGATCCTCGTGCGGCTCTCCGAGGCATCGCCCATCACCGTCGCGTTCTTCCGTACGGCCTATGCCATCCCCGCGCTCGTTCTCCTGTCGTTTGCGATGCGGCGCAGCAGTCACCGGACTCGCACCCAGCGCTGGTTTGCCTTTGGCGCCGGCTTCGCCTTCGCCGGCGACCTGGCGGCATGGCACGTAGCGATCGAGCTCATCGGTGCGGGGCTGGCGACCGTGGTCGGCAGCGTGCACGTCGTCACCACCATGGTTGCCGGCTGGGTGCTCTTGCGCCAGCGTCCCACATCGCTCGCCCTTCTCGCGACCCCGGTCGTCCTGGTCGGCGTCGTGCTGATCTCGGGTTTCGGCAGCGCCGGAGCGCAGGGCGAGAATCCGGTGCTCGGGGTCATGTTCGGCGTGCTCACCGCGGTGCTCTACACGGCGTACATCCTCCTGCTGCGTGGAGCGGGGACGGCCGGCGCTTCTCCGGTCGAGTCGCTCCTCGAGGCGACCGCAGGCGCCGCCGTTGCGTCCCTGCTGCTGGCGCCGCTCGACGGTGGGTTCTCGCTCGTTCCGTCGTGGCCGTCGCACGGGTGGCTGATCTTGCTGGCCCTCGGCGCCCAGGTGGCCGGATGGCTCCTGATCACCTCCACGCTCCCCCACATCGAGGCGTGGGAAACATCGTTGCTCCTCGTGCTGCAGCCGGCGGGAACGATCCTCTGGGCGTACCTGATCTTCCAGGAGGTCTTCTCCATCTCGCAGTGGGCCGGCCTGGTCATGGTCATCGTCGGTGTCACCACCGTGACCGTCGCCCGGGCGAAGGAGACTCGACCCGCCTCCTCAGAGGCAACGTCGACGCTGCCGGTCGACTAGACTGAGTACTGGCTGGTACCGACCTGCCGTGACGGCGATGACGAGGACCGGAGGTTCGCACACAGTGACCGACTACGCACGGGTCGAGGTGGCCCATCCCGAGCTGAAGGAACTCGCCGACGCCGTCGGGGACGTCAAGGGGGACTCGCACGCCAGGACCACGATCCAACAGGATCTCGAGGGTCAGCGCCGCTACATGGAGAAGTACCGCGAAGTCTCGGCCACCGACGAGATCCAGCAGGGCTGGGACAAGAACGAGCCCGAGTTCCACGCCAAGACCAAGATCTTCTCGGTGATGGCCACCGCCTTCGAGGACGAGCTCGGCACCGAGGAAGGTCGGGCCGCGGTCAACCGGGCCCGGCGGCGTCAGGGCGAGGAGATGGGCAAGATGATGGCCGAGAAGGTCCGGGCCAAGGGCCTTCCGCTGAACCTGCAGAACTTCTTCAACGAGTTCTGGGCCTACTTCCAGTGGTCTCCGAAGCTCGACACCGAGAAGTACTACGACGAGAACGGCACGATGGTGAAGTACGTGCTCCGCCTCAACTGCCCGATCGGGGACTACCTGCGGGACAACGCCCCCGACACGGACTACTCGTCCAATTACTGCGACCTCGACGAGTACATCATCAAGGCGTACAACCCGAACGCGAAGTACTCGCGCAAGCACTGGGTTCCGGGCGGGGACCTCTACTCGGAGCTGGTGTGGGAGATCGACCCCGACGACGTCATCGATTGATGACCGACCCCCGGGGCGAGCGATCTGTGCGTCGCATCGTCGAATGAGCGGGATCGCCGCCTTCCCGACGCTGCTGTCGCCGATCGAAGTGGGCGGGATCCGCCTCCCGAACCGGATCATCAAGGCGCCCCAGGACACCCACTTCGTCGGGCCGGACGGTCACGTCGAGCACCGGGTCGTGGCACTGTACGAGGCGCTGGCCCGCGGCGGGGTGGGACTGATCATCCTCGCCAGCGTGCCGCCGATCGCGATGGCGCCGGAGGCGCAGCAGATCGCGATCTGGGACGACGAGTTCATTCCCGGTCTCGCCCGGGTCGCCGAGGCCGTCCATCGCCACGGCTCGAAGATCCTGGTGCAGCTCAACCACGGCGGCCCGGCCGAGGTCGACCACCATCCGACAGGCCGGGCGTGGTCGGCATCGACGCTCGAGGCCCACGAGCTCCCCTCGCCGGCGCCCCACTTCAAGCCGGTTCGCGGCCTCGACCTCGATGAGATCGCCGCCGTGGAAGAGGCCTACATTCGCGGCGCCCTGCGGGCACAGGCCGCGGGCTACGACGGCGTCGAGGTCCACGCCGCGCACACGTACATGCTCGGGTGCTTCCTGACTCGCATCTGGAATCGGCGCACCGATGACTACGGGCCGCACACCGCCGCCTCACGGACCCGGATCGTCGCCAACATCATCGAAGGAATCCGGTCCCGGACCGGGGACGACTTCGCCATCGGCGTCCGCATCAACGGCCGGGAGTGGGGTGCGCCCGATGCGCTGACGGTCGAGGAGGCAGTCGAGAACGCCAGGGCGCTCGACGACCTCGGCGTGGCCTACATCAGCGTCACCGGGTATGGACACGGCCCGGTGCCGTTCAAGTACGTGCCCGACTACTGGCGCTACCCGGAGCCGCAGAACGAGATGAGACCGTTCGTCGACGAGATGGAACGCGACGGCCTGCTGATCGCCGCGGCTGCGGCGATCACGCAGGAGGTACGCGCCCCCGTCGTCTGCGTCGGCCGCCTGACCCCCGAGCGCGCCGAGCGGGTCCTCGCGGAGGGCAAGGCCGATCTCGTCGCGCTCGGCAGGGCCCTGTGGGCCGACCACGACCTCGTCAACAAGCTGAAGGCCGGCCGGGCCGACGACATCCGTCCCTGCACCCGCTGCGCCACCTGCGAGGTGAGCCCCCGGAAGTGCCGGGTGAACGCCGCATTGGGGAGCGTCGACGACTACGAGCTGCGGCCTGCCGATCACCCGCGGCGAGTGATGGTGATCGGTGGCGGACCGGCCGGGATGGAAGCGGCCCGCGTGGCCGCCTCCCGGGGACATCGGGTGACGCTCTACGAGAAGGACACGAAGCTCGGCGGGTTGCTCCCGCTGGCCGTGATGGTCAAGGGAACGGAGACCGAGGACATCCTCTCCTACCTCGATTACCTGTGCCGGCAGCTCGAGCGACTGGACGTCGAGGTCCACCTCGGCACGGCCGCCTCCGCCGAGCTGGTGCGCCGCGAGGCGCCGGACGTTGTCGTGGTCGCCGTCGGGGGCGAGTACCGAGTTCCCGAGATTCCCGGCATCAGGGAGCGGCTCGTCACCACGACCTCCGACCTGGCGAGACGGGCGCGACTCCCGTTGCGCATGCTCGGTTCGGAACGAACCCGGGCGCTGACCAACCTCTACCTGCCGTTCGGCAGGAGGGTCATCGTGATCGGTGGACGCATCGAAGGCGCCGAGACCGCCGAGTTCCTCATCAAGCGAGGCCGCGCGGTCACGATCGTGGACACCGCCGATTCGTTCGGTGACGGCATGCCGGAGCGGTTGCTGATGCGGCTCCGGGCATGGTTGGCCGAGAAGGGAACGCCCATCCACACCGGTGTCCGCCTGGAGGAGATCACCAGTACGGGCCTGCGTTTCCGCACTCCAGAAGGTGAGGAACGCACCATCGAGGCCGACGACATCGTGGTTGCGCTCCCCCAGGGTCCGAACACCGCACTGGCCCGGGCGCTGGAGGGCATCGCGCCGGAGGTGCACGCCGTCGGGCCCGAGAGCACGGAGCGACCGTGGCTCATCGTCGACGCCGTCGCCGGCGGGTTTCGCGTGGGATCGACGATCTGAGAGCTGTTGGAGATCAACCGAGAGAAGGGAAGCCGAGCATGCGGGCGTTGCTGATGATTGGTGAGGGTCGCTTGGAGATGGACGACATCGCCATGCCCGACGTTCGCGAGGGGTGGGCGCTCGTCCGCACCGTGGCGTCGGCGGCCGGGCTCTTCCACACCCAGATGGTGAAGGGCATGCTCGACACCGGGGGATTGCCGCGCATCCTCGGGCACGAGATCGTCGGCGAGATCGTCGAAGCAGGATCGCCGGCCAGCCCGTCGCCGGGGACGCTCGTCGTGGCCGATGCGGTGGTCGGCTGCGGCGTGTGTGAGTGGTGCATTCGCGGCGAGGACAGCATCTGTCCCTGGATGCACCACCTCGGTATCGATCTCGACGGCGGGTTTGCGGAGTACGTCCTCGTCCCCGAGGCCAACATCTTCCCCTTGCCATCCGACATCAGGCTCGAAGAGGCCGTGATGCTGAGCTCGGCGGTGCCGGCCACGGTGCACGCAGTGTCGCGCGTGGGGGTCGACGCCGGCATGCGCGTCGCCGTGAGCGGGGTCGGGAGCATCGGGTTCTCGGTGTGCCAGGTCGCCAAGGCTTTCGGGGCCACGACGATCGTCGCCGCCGACGTGAGCGATGGGCAGCTCGAAGCCGTCGCCCCGTGGGTCGACGCGACCGTCAACGTCGGTGGCATGACGCCGGCCGAGGCAGATGCTGCGATACGGGAGGCCGGCGGCGTCGAGCACGGATTCGACGTCGGGTTCGAGACCGCCGGTCACCCGTCGAGCGTCGCCACGACGATCAAGGTCCTCCGACCGGGTGGCCGGGCGATGATGATGGGCATCTGCGATGGGCAGACCGCGATCTCCTTCGACAGCTACCTCGCCGAGTTCGTGCGGCGCGAGGTCTCGCTCGTGACGACCTTCGGGTTCACCCGCCACGATTTCCTGGTGGGCAATGCGCTCTACCTCGCCGGACGGCTCGACGTGAGCCCGCTCGTCGGGCCGACGGTCGCGTTGGAGGACGTTCCCGCGACGCTCGCTCATATCGCAGAGCACGGCACGGGTGGCAAGCGGTACGTCGTCGACGTAGGGATGGGTGCCGGCTGAGACTCAGCCGGCCAGCCAGCCTCCGTCGGCCGCCACGAACGCGCCGGTGACGTAGCTCGCCTCATCGGATGTCAGGAACGCGATGACGCGGGCAATCTCCACCGGGTCGGCCGGCCGGCCGATCGGGATGCGCGCCATGAACGCGGCCGTTCGTTCCGGATCGGCGAGCGTCGCCGCGCTCATGGGGGTGTCGGTGACGCCGGGCCCGACGACATTGACCCGGATCCCCAACGGTGCGAGATCGACGGCGAGCGCTCGCCCCAACATGAGCACGCCGCCTTTGGATGCGCAGTACGCCGAGGCTCCAGGGAGCGCCATCTGAGAGTTGATCGAGCCGATGAGGACGGCGGCGCCCCCATGCCCGAGATCGCGCATGGCCCGCGCCGCCGCCTGCACCGTGAGGAAGCTCCCGGTGAGATTGACGTCGACGATCCGGCGAAAGGTCGTAACGTCGACATCGAGGGCGTGGCCCCCGGTCTCGATGCCGGCGCAGGTCACGACGTGGTGCAGGTCGCCGAATCGATTCAGGGTCTCGGCGACGACGCCGGCCACCTCCTCGGGGCTCGTGACGTCGGCGGCGGTGGCGACGGCGCCATCGAGCTGCGCGGCCGTCTCCTCGGCTCGGCCGGCGTCGATGTCCACACACACGACGCGGTCGCCCCGCGCGCTCAACACCGCTGCAGTGGCCGCACCGATGCCCGACCCGGCCCCCGTGACGACGCTCACCGCAGCCATCCTCGCTCCTCCTCACTCGGCGACGGCATGCTACGCCGGGAAGGGACCGGTCTCACCCGGCGCGGATGCGCCGTCCGGGCGCAGGCCTGCTACCCGTGCTGGGGGAACCCGAGATCGACCCCCCGGTGGATCGGGTCCGGCCAGCGGCTGATGACGACCTTCTGGCGGGTGTAGAAGTGCACGCCGTCTGGGCCGTAGATGGCGTGGCTGCCGAAGATCGAGTCCTTCCACCCGCCGAAGCTGTAGAACGACAACGGCACCGGGATGGGGACGTTGACGCCGACCATGCCCACCTGGATCTCGTTCTGGAACTTGCGGGCGGCGCCGCCGTCGTTGGTGAACACCGCCGTGCCGTTCCCGTACGGGTTGTCGTTGATGAGCTTGATCGCGTCCTCGTAGTGCTCGGCACGCACCACCGACAACACGGGCCCGAAGATCTCGTCGGTGTACACCGACATCTCCGGCGTGACGTGATCGAGCAGGGTGGGCCCCACGAAGAACCCGTCCTCGTACCCATCGACCGTGAAACCGCGGCCGTCGGCGACGATCGAGGCGCCTTCCCTCTCACCGGCGTCGACGTACCCGAGCACCCGCTCTTGGTGGGCCTTGGTGACCAGCGGCCCCATCTCGACGCCCTCGGCGTCGCCGGGACCCACCTTCAACGCCGCGATGCGCTCCTCGACCTTCGGCAGCAGCTTGTCGGCGGCGTCACCCACCGTCACGACCACCGAGATGGCCATACACCGCTCCCCCGCCGACCCGTACCCGGCCGACACCGCGGCATCGGCGGCGAGGTCCATGTCGGCGTCGGGCAGCACGATCATGTGGTTCTTGGCNNGCACGAACGTGTTGCCGCACGCGATGGCGAGCGGGTACATCCACATCGGCACCATCGCCGGGAAGTTGAAGGGCGTGATGCCGGCGACCACGCCGAGGGGCTGGCGCATCGTGTACGTGTCGACGCCGGTGGACACCTGCTCGGAGTACTCGCCCTTGAGCAGATGGGCGATGTTGCAGGCGAACTCGATCACCTCGAGCCCGCGCTGCACCTCACCCAGGGCGTCGTCGATGGTCTTGCCGTGCTCTGCGGTCAGGATCTCGGCGAAGTCGAGCTTGTGCTCCACCACCAACTCGCGGAACGAGAACATGATGTTCTGGCGCCGCGTGAGCGGAGCGTCCCGCCACGATTCGAACGCGTGCCTGGCGGTACGAACGGCGAGATCGACGTCGTCACGGGATGCGAATGCCACCTCGGCCGCCTGGGTGCCGGTCGCCGGGTTGAACACCGGCCCCTTGCGAGCCGGCTCGATCGTGGCGGCTGCGCCACCGATCCAGTGGGTGATGAGCTTCATCGTCTCCCTCTCCGTGGCTGAGCGTTGGAACGTTCCAGAGCCTACAGGACGGAACCCATACCTGCTGCTCAGATCAGCATCTGGCTCGGCCCCCGCTTCAGGTAGCGGCCATCGCCCTTGGTCCCGACGTAGTCGTCGCCGTCGACGACGACCTTGCCTCGGGACATGACGATGGCCGGCTTGCCCGAGATCTCCATGCCCTCGTAGGCGGTGTAGTCGACGTTCATGTGGATGGTGTCGGCGCCGTAGGTGAAGGACGCGTTCGGGTCGTACACCACGATGTCGGCGTCGCTGCCGACGGCGATGGCGCCCTTCTGCGGGTACATGCCGAACATCTTGGCCGGGTTGGTGCAGCACACCTCGACCCACCGGTTCAGGTTGAGCCGTCCCTCGACGACGCCCGCCTGGTACATCACGTTGAGGCGCTCCTCGACGCCCGGCAGGCCGTTGGGGATGAGCGTGAAGTTGCCCTCCCCGAGCCGCTTCTGCCGGCCGAGCTTGCGCGGCCCGTGGAGGTCGTCGTCGTAGAAGAACCCGGCGTGGTCGGTGGACACGATCTGGAGGTCGTTGCGGGCGAGGGCGTTCCACAGGTACTCCTGGTGGCCCTCCGACCGGGGGCGGATCGGGGTGGAGCACACGTACTTCGCCCCTTCGAAACCCGGGGCCGAGACGTGGTCCTCCCAGTCGAGCACCATGTAGTGGGGACAGGTCTCGCCGAACACGTTGGCGCCGCGGTCGCGCGCCCTCGTCAGCTCTTCGACGCCCTCTTTCGCCGACATGTGCACGATGTAGAGCGGGCAGCCGGCGAGCTCGGCGAGCACGATGGCCCGGTGCACCGCCTCGGACTCGGTCGTGGGCGGCCGGGTGGTGGTGTGGTACTTCGGGTCGGTGTTGCCCCGCTGCACCGCCTGCTCGCGCAGCACGTCGATGGCGATGCCGTTCTCGGCGTGCATCATGATCGTGGTGCCGCTCTCCGCAGCCTGCTGCATGGCGCGGAAGATCTCGCCGTCGTCGGAGTAGAGCACGCCCGGGTACGCCATGAACAGCTTGAAGCTGGTGACCCCCTCCCCCACGATGGCGTCCATCTCCTTGAGCGAATCGGGATTGACGTCGCCGACGATCATGTGGAAGCCGTAGTCGATGGCGCAGTTGCCCTCGGCCTTCGCCATCCAGTTGGCGAAGCCGTCCATGATGCGCTCGCCCTTCACCTGCACGGCGAAGTCGATGATCGTCGTGGTTCCGCCGTGGGCCGCAGCGCGGGTGCCGGTCTCGAAATCGTCCGACACGTAGGTGCCGCCGAAGGGAAGATCGAAGTGGGTGTGGACGTCGATGGCGCCGGGAATGACGTACTTCCCAGAGGCGTCGATCACCCGGTCGGCGCCGGCCTCCCACCCGTGATCGCCTGCGGCGATGCCGGCGATCTTCTCGCCGTCGATCAGGACGTCGGCCTGCATCGTCTCCGTGGCGGTGACGATCGTGCCTCCCTTGATGAGCGTTCGCGCCATCGCTGCTTCCTCCCTGGGTGGGCGATCTCTCGGACCTTCGATACTACCGGGGCGCCCTCCTCGCTGGAGGGCGGCCGGTCAGCGCTTCCGGCTCAGCGGGTGGTCCATCCCCATGTACACGCCCCCCGTCGCCAGTTCGTCGAGCATCTGGGCGATGCGCTTCTCCCTCGTCTCGATGCGCGTGGCCCGTCCGATCCACGCCAGGTAGTCGTTGCGCTGGTAGAACGGCCGCGCCGCGTAATCATCGAGCAGACCGTGCTCGGCGAGCTCGGCCCGAACGTCGTCCGGCATCGGCTGAACGGGACGGCGAGCCATGGCGGTCATGGTACGGGAGTCGGGCGGGTCGCTCCGAATGCCTCCCCATCGGGGGGAGGTGGCCCGAGCCGCAGGCTCGGGACGGAGGGCGCCGCCGCGGAGAACCCCCTCAGACCGGGCGGGCAGAGCCCGGCCGGCCAGCTCCCCCTGGAGGGGGAGCCATTCATATCGCGGCCGCCCCCCTGGGGCACATGTCGAAACGCTCGAGCCGGCAGCCGACTCCTCTCGCTTCACCGGCGTGCGCTGAGAGCGGCCCGTCCGAGGCGCCGGCCGGGCGCCGTCAGTCTCCCGTCGCCCTCCGCACCGCGTCGCCGAGGAGCCCGAGGCCGTCCTCGGCTTCCTCGGCGGTGATGCTGAGCGGCGGGGCGATCCGCAGCACGTTGCCGTGGAGCCCGCCCTTGCCGATGAGCAGCCCGCCGGCCTTCGCCTCCTCCATCACCCGCGCTGTCGTCGGGCCATCCGGGTCCTTCGTTCCCGGGACGACGAACTCGACGCCGAGCATGAGCCCCTTGCCGCGGANNCCCGCCGTCGACAGCGGGTTGCCGCCGAACGTGGAGATGGAGTTGGCGGCGATGCAGTCGATGATCTCCCGCCGCCCCACCACACCCGCCATCGCCAGCCCGTTGCCGAGCCCCTTGGCGAAGGTCAGCAGGTCGGGCGTGATGCCGTGCGCCTGGTAGCCCCAGAAGTGCTCGCCCGTTCTCCCCCAACCGGTCTGCACCTCGTCCGTGATGTAGAGGATGCCGTGCTCGTCGAGCACGTCCTTCAGCCCGCCGTAGAAGCCGTCCGGCGGAGTGGCGAACCCTCCAACGCCCTGGATCGGCTCGGCGATGAGGCAGGCGACGTCTCCGGCCGTGGCGATGCGCAGCAAGTCGCGTAGATCCTCCTTGCACGCCTCGATGTACTCATCGTCGGGCAGGTGTCCGAACGGGCTGCGGTAGCGGTACCCGCTCTGGACGTAGACCGTGTGGAACGGGGTGAGCGACGTGGCCGACCACGCGCGGTTGCCGGTGATCGCCACCGTCGAGTGCGACTTGCCGTGGTAGCTGTTGCGCATCGCCAGCACCTGGTTCGACCTGCGGTACTGCGTCGCCATCATGAGCGCCGTGTCGTTGGCCTCGGTGCCGGAGTTGGTGAAGAACACCTTGGCGTCGGGGATGCCGGACAGCTCGGCGATCTTCTCGGCGAGGGCGATCTGGGACTCGATCAGGTACAGCGTCGACGTGTGGAGCATCTTGTCGGCCTGCGCCTTGATCGCCTCCACTACCTCGGGCACCTTGTAGCCCGACATGGTGGTGAGGATGCCGCCGAAGAAGTCGAGGTAGCGGTTGCCCTCGGCGTCCCACACGTGGCGGCCCTCGCCGTCGACGATGGCGATGGGCTCCTCGTAGTAGAGGGCCATCCACGACGGCAGCACCGCACGGTGCCGCTTCAGCAGCTCTTCGTGCTTACCCAACGGTTCACCTTCCTGTTCCGGATGGAGCGACGGCCTCGAAAGGCGGTCTACGGCGTCACCAGATCCTGATACGCATCGGGGCGCCGGTCACGGTAGAACGCCCAGGTCTTGCGCACCTCGTCGACCATGTCCAGATCGAGGTCGCGCAGCACCAGCTCCTCCTCCTTGTCGGAGGCGGCGTCGCCGACGATCTGGCCCCGCGGGTTCACGAAGTACGAGGAGCCATAGAAGTCGTTGTCGCCGTATGGCTCCGAGCCCACCCGGTTGATGGCGCCGATGAAGTACTCGTTGGCGACGGCGGCGGCGGGCTGCTCCAGGTTCCACAGGTACATCGAGAGGCCACGGCTGGTCGCCGACGGGTTGAAGACGATCTTGGCGCCCTTCAGCCCCAGCGCCCGCCAGCCCTCGGGGAAGTGACGGTCGTAGCAGATGTACACGCCGATGCGGCCGGCGGTGCGGGTGTCGAACACCGGGTAGCCGCCGTTCCCCGGCCGGAAGTAGAACTTCTCCCAGAACCCGTTGACGTGCGGGATGTGCTGCTTGCGATATTTGCCCAGGTACGTGCCGTCGGCGTCGATGACCGCGGCAGTGTTGTAGAAGAAGCCGTCATCCTCCTTCTCGAAGATCGGGACGACGAGCGCCATCTCGGTCTCCTTGGCGAGGTCTTGCATCAGCTTCGTCGTCGCCCCGTCGGGGATCGGCTCGGCGTAGTCGAAGTGCTCGTTCTCCTGCACCTGGCAGAAGTACGGACCGTAGAACAGCTCCTGGAAGCACATCACCTTGGCGCCCTGCTCGGCCGCCTGCCGGGCGTAGTCGGCGTTCTTGGCGATCATCGAATCCTTGTCGCCCGTCCACTCCGTCTGGACGATGGCAGCCCGCACGACATTGGCCATCTGGCGGCCCTCCTTCTCTCTGTTCTGNNGGCTCAGCCGCTCTCAGGACGAGATACGCCGGCCGAAGGCCGTCGCTCTCAACTCGCCCGAGGCCTGCCGAGGGCGAAACTCACTCGCCCCCCGGTCGCAGCTCGATGTCCCGGCGTTCGTAGCTCGAGCCGGCGACGTCGAGGTCCGCGCTCTCCAGTGCATCGACTGCGGCCTGCGCCAGGTCGGTACGGAAGGCGTCACCCGAGATCTCGACGCCCTGGAGCTCGGGGATCTGAGACGTGGCGACCTCGACCGTCTGGTCCCACAGTGCCTGGTTCATCACCCCGATACCGTTCGTGGCCGGGAAGATCAGGCCGAGGATCTCGTTGAGCTGCCACTGCTGGTGCGACTCGCCGAGGGTCGATCCGTTGTCGAGCACGATGCTCACACATTCGTCGAACTCGTCGAGGCAGTGGATCCAGCCGCGGAAGCTCGCCTTGAGGAACCGGGTGGCGACGTCGTCGTTGCCCTCCTGGGCGATCCAGTCGGCGTTCACCCACACTGCGTCCTGCAGCATGGCCGTCCCCACCGCCGGGTCGTTGAAGTCGATGACGTTGAGGTCCTCGGGCTGGTAGAGCTCGCCGGTCGCCGGGTTCTCCGCCTCCAGCACCTGGGCGTACTCGTTGTAGATCATCGCCTCGGCGGCGTCGAGCTCGCCGTTGAGCAGCGCCAGCATGTCGAAGGACTGGCCGACCAGGTTGACGTCCTGGACGCCGAACTTCTCGATGGCGGCCGTCAGCTCGAACTCGTTGCCGAAGCCCCAGTTGCCCACGGTCTTGCCCGCCCAGTCGGCCGGTGCGGTGATCCCGGAGTCGGCGAAGGACACCATCAGCGTGCCGGACCGCTCGAACACCTGCCCGATGTTGACGATGTCGGCGCCCTGAGTGCGGGACACGAGCGCCTTCGGCACCCACGCCAGCCCGAACTCGGCGCCGCCCGTGGCGAGCACGGTCTGCGGGACGATCTCGACGGCACCCTCGAGGATCTCGACGTCGAGGCACTCGTCGTCGTAGAAGCCCTTGTCCTTCGCCACGTAGTAGCCGGCGAACTGGGCTTGCGCCACCCACTGCAGCTGGACGCGCACGGAATCGACGGTCTCGCAGTCGCCGCCGCCCAGCGTCGAGTCGTCGTCGCCGCCGCACGCCGCCGCCACCAAGGCAACGGCCGCCAGCAGCGCACAGACGCGCCACACGCGCTTCAGATCCATCCTGTCTCCTCTCCCTCCAGGTAGGTCGGTCAGCCTATCTACTCGATCCGATCGGTGCCGGGCTGATCGGGGCCGCGCCGTCCCGCCGATCAGGAGCTGTCCGATGCCCGAAACGACACGTGCCACGGCATGACGAGACGCTCGGCGAGGAGCACGGCCGCGTAGAGGGCGATGCCGAGGATCGAGGCGACGAGGATCGCCGCCCAGGCATCCGGATACACGAACAGGTTCGCCTTGGCGATGATGTACTGCCCGAGCACGTCCTGCGGTCCGCCGAAGTACTCGGCGACGATGGCGGCGATGATGGCCAGGGCGCTCGCCACCTTCATGGCGCTGAAGAAGTAGGGCAGCGCGTGCGGCACCCGCACCCGGCGCATCACCTCACGTGGCGGAGCGGCGTAGGAGCGCATCAACTCGAGCTCGCCTGCCTCGACCTCGATGAGTCCGCGGGCGGTGTTGATCATCACCGGGAAGAACACGACGACGGCGACCACCGCCATCTTCGACACCGGGCTGGTGATCGAGAACCACGCGTTCATGATCGGGGCGAGGGCGATGATCGGCACCGAGTTGGCGGCGATGGCGAAGGGCATCAGCCCCTCGCGAAGCCCCACCCACCGCACGGTGGCGAGGGCGACGCCGACGCCGAGGACCGTCCCGGCGACCAGCCCGCCCAGCGCCTCGATCAGCGTGTTCCACCCCGCGCCCCAGATCTGCCCCGACGTGGCGAAGAAGCGCTCGATGATCTGGCTCGGTCTGGGCAGGATGAACGATTGCACGTCGAGCGCCCGCGTCAGCGCCTCCCACACCACCACCACCGCGAGGAAGGCGATGATGGCCGGACCCGCATGACGGAGGCGTCGTGACAGCGCCGCAGGAGTGCGGGTGCCCGCCGGGACGTCGCCCTCGAAGGCGGCGAGCACGTCGGTGTCGTGGGTCTCGAGGATGTCGAGATCGCGCTCGGCCGCGTCGTGGTGGCTCACCCCGCCCCCCGCTCCTGGCGGCGCAGCGCCTCACGCACCTCGGTGATCTTGTCGTAGTAATCCCGGGATTCCCGGGTGTCCTCGTTGCGGGGATGTGCGAGCCCGGTCGTGATGACATCGCTGATCCGGCCGGGCCGCGGCGACATGACGACGACCCTGGTCGACAAGAACACCGCCTCGGGGATCGAGTGGGTGACGAAGATCACGGTGGTGTGGGTCTCCCGCCAGATGCGCAGCACCTCCTGCTGCATGAGCTCGCGGGTCATCTCGTCGAGGGCGCCGAACGGCTCGTCCATGAGCAACAGCGACGGCCGGAAGGCGAGCGCCCTGGCGATGGCCACCCGTTGTTGCATGCCACCGGAGAGCTGCCACGGATAGTGCCCGGCGAACTCGCCGAGCTGGACGAGCTGGAGCATCTCGCGGGCTCGCTCCTGCCGCGCGGCGACGTCCATGATCTCGAGCGGCAGCTCCACGTTCTTGGCGACCGTCCGCCAGTCGAGGAGGGTCGCCTTCTGGAAGACCATGCCGTAGTCGCGGTCGAGCCGCGCCTGGTGGGGGTCTTTGCCGTTCACCCGGAGCGTGCCGCTCGTCGGGTTCGTCAGGTCGCCCACGAGGCGGAGCAGGGTGCTCTTGCCGCATCCGGACGGGCCGATGAGCGAGATGAACTCCCTCGGCTCGATGGCGAGATCGATGCTGCGCAGCGCCTCGACCTTGCCGTCGCCACCGCCGAACACCTTTCCGACACCCGTCGCCTCGACGACGAGGTGGGCAGGCTGCGTCGGCGAGGCGCTCACGCTGCAGCCCCGACGGTGTCGAGGTCCGTGGCCCGTGACCGGTGCAGGACCCGATGCTCGACGAGCGTGACGGCGGCGACGAACAGGATCCCCACCNNGTGATCAGCACCGTGGCGTAGAGCTTGGCCGATCGCGCCCCGAACTGCTGAGAGAACGTGAGCAGCGCGCGGCCCAGCCCGGTCTGAAAGCCGGCGGGCAGCTCGCCGATCAACGCCCCGATGACGCTCGCCGTCGCCGATACCTTCAGCGCGGTGAAGATGTACGGGAGGGCGGCCGGCACCTGGAGCTTCCACAGCACCTCGCGCGGCGCGGCCGCATACGAGCGCATCAGCTCCATCGCCGTCGGGTCGGGCGAGCGCAGCCCCCGCAGCGTGTTGATGACCACGGGGAAGAAGGTCAGGTAGGCGGAGATGATGGAGACGGAGAGCCACTGCGGGATGTCGAGGCGGCCGCCCCACACCACGACCATGGGGGCGATGGCGATGATGGGCACGGTCTGGCTGGCCACCACGTACGGCATGAACGCCCGCTCGGCGAGCGCCGACCTGGTGAACAGCACACCAAGCGCAAACCCGAAGGCGGCGCCGATGGCGAACCCGACGAAAGCCTCGCGCAGCGTCCAGAAAGACCGGCCGAGCAGGTCGAGGATGAGGAGGTTCCCGCCGCGGCGCACCGGACGGAACAGTTCCCACACGATGTCCCACGAGTGGGGCATCGTGACGTTGTCGGGTCGCACCGGTGAGGTGAGATCGAGCGCCTTGCCGACGACCTTGTAGAGCTCCCACAACACCACGAGGGCGGCGATCACGCCGACGACGGAGATGACGCGACGCAGGTGGTGGCGTTCGGCGGCTGCAGGGGCGGGCGCCGCCCGCTCGGGGGCCTCGTTCATCGAGGCGACACTACCGGATGAGCCCCCGGCCACGCCTGGCAGGCGCGCTCCCGAGCCGCAGTTGCCGCCTGCGACGGACATCGGGGCGGCGCGGCCTCAGATCTCGACGTACCCGTCGGGTGAGAGATCCTTCTCTGCGAAGGAGACCTCACCATCGCGGATGCCGGTGGTGAACCCGCGGTCGGACAGCAACGCCTCGATCGCCGCGTTGTCGGGGAGGTAGTACGCCGTGAACCGGCGGATTCCCCGCTCGACGGCCGCCTCCTCCAGGCTGGCGAGGAGGGCGGTGCCCAACCCGAGACCGCGCCATTCCTTGCGCACCACGACGGCGACCTCGGCAACCCCGGGCTCCGTGCTCTCGTAGCGAACGATCGCGACGCCGTCACCGTCCGTCGAGAATGCGGCGAGGGCGAACCGGGTGTCGTAGTCGAGCCGGCACAACCGGTCGAGCTGGGCGGCGTCGAGCCGCACCGGCGCCCGGAAGAAGCGCTGGTAGATGGTCTCGGTGTCCGCGGTCTCGATCTCGCGCTGCAACATCGGAGCGTCGTCGGGAACGACGGGTCGTGCGAAGACGGTGCGCCCGTCGGCGGTCTCGATCCACTGCTCGAATTCGGCTGGGTAACCGGCGGGACGCCGGTTTGGTGCGAATGAAGTCCTCATGGCCCTCCTACTATCGTACGCATTTCGCTCGCGTTTGCAAGCACCACGGGAGGCGACCTCCTGCCAAGGGTGTGCGGTGCGCACGAGACGACCGACGGCACTCCCTTTCTGTCGGTATGCGGCGCTCCACCATGCGCGTTTGGCGGCCGTTTCTGTCACCTGGGCCGTATCCGAGTAACTTCGCCCGCATGGCGGATCCCGGCGTCACTCAGAGGCTCATCGACGCAACTGCAACGCAGGCCCGGCGTCGCATCCGCACGCCCGACCCCTTCATCGCCAGGCTGCGAGACCACGGCCCGATCGCCGTCGCCCACCTGGAAGACCTCTACGGCGCACGGGCGACATTCGCCGACGACGTCGCCGCCATCTTCGCCACGGCGATCGACGCCCACGCAGAGCGCTCGCCGGCGCTGATCGAGCGTGACGCCGTCCGCGAGGTCGATCCCGGCTGGTACCGCAGCCACCACGTCGTCGGCGCCTGGGCCTACGTCGATCGCTTCAGCGACACGCTGCCCGGGCTCATCGAGCACCTGGACTACCTGGGCGAGCTCGGCATCGGCTACCTGCACCTCATGCCGCTCTTCGCCCGCCCGCCGGGACCCAACGACGGTGGGTATGCCGTGTCGAGCTACCGTCGTGTACATCCCCGGCTCGGCACCATGGACGATCTGCGTGACGTCGCCGCCGCCCTCCACGAGCGCGGTATCGCCTTGGCCGTCGATCTCGTGTTCAACCACACCGCCGATGACCATCCGTGGGCGCTCGCCGCCAAGCAGGGCAGCCCGACCGACCGCGCCTGCTACCTCACCTTCGACACCGAGGCGGAGACGGTCGAGTACCAACGGCTGCTCCGCCAGATCTTCCCCGACGAGAAGCCCGGATCGTTCATCTACTCGCCGGACCTCGATCGGTGGGTGTGGTCCACGTTCCACAGCTACCAGTGGGACCTCGACTACCGAAACCCCGAAGTCTTCCGCAGGATGCTGGCCGAGACGCTGTTTCTCGCCAACGTGGGCATCGACGTGCTGCGCCTCGACGCCGTGCCGTTCATCTGGAAGGAGCTCGGTACCAGCTGCGAGAACCTCCCCGAGGCGCATACCATCATCCGCGCCCTCAATGCGCTCGTCCGCATCGCAGCACCGGCGACGATCTTCAAGTCCGAGGCGATCGTCCACCCCGACGACGTCCGGAGCTACCTGGGGACGGACGACCCATACGGCCGAGAGTGCGAGCTGTCGTATCACCCGCTCCTCATGGTGGAGGGTTGGGAGGCGCTCGCCACCGGCCACACCCACCTCCTTCGCCAGTCGATGGCAACCCGGTTCACCATCCCGCAGCGCACGGCGTGGGTGAACTACGTCCGCAGCCACGACGACATCGGCTGGGGTTTCGCCGACGAGGACGCCGCCGCCGTCGGCATAGACGGCTTCTGGCACCGGGCGTTTCTCAACCGCTTCTACACGGGCCAAGAGCCTGGCAGCTTCGCCCGGGGTGTCCCCTTCCAGGTCAACCCAACGACCGGAGATGCGCGGCTGTCCGGCGCCACCGCCTCGCTCGCCGGGCTCGAGCAGGCACTGCTCCGCGCAGACGACGGTGCGGTGGAGCTGGCGATCCGCCGCATCCTCCTGCTCCATGGGCTCGCCATCGCCACGCCCGGCATGCCGCTGCTCGACCTGGGCGACGAGATCGGCACGCTCAACGACCTCACGTACGTCTACGACCCTGCTCGGGCGCACGACTCGCGCTGGATCCACCGCCCGCAGTTCGACTGGCTGCGGGCCGAGCGTCGCCACCTCCCCGGCTCCATCGAGGGCAGGGTGTTCGGCCCGCTGACGCACATGCTGCGGGTGCGGCGCACGCTCCCCGCGCTCGCCGCCGGGAGCCGCTACCTCCCCCACGATGTCGGGAACACGCACGTGTACGTAGCCGAGATCGGTGAGGGGGAGTTGCTACTGGTCGCCAACTTCACCAGCGAGCTGCAGCACGTCACGGTGCCCGTCGAGGGGACCTGGCGTGACGCCCTCACCTCGGAGCCCTCTCACGCGTCGTTCACTCTCGACGCCTACCAGATGATGTGGCTCGTGCCGGTCGAGACCGGCACGATCCCGGGCGGCACATGAGCCACGGCCGTCGGCCGCGGATCACATCTGGTCGAGCAACGCCTGCTTCTTCTGGGCGAACTCCTCGTCGGTGAGCACGCCCTCCCGGTGCAGCCTGGCGAGCCGCTCGAGCTGTTCCGTCGGGTCGGACCGTGNNACGTTGTTGATGTTCTCGAGGGGTATCTCGACCCCCTGCCGGGCAACCACCCCGGATCTCGTGATCAGCCGCTCGCTGGTGAGCACGTAGGAGGTGAACCACCAGTTGATGAACGGCCGCACCGAAAGCCACACGACGGCGGCGACGATGAGGAGGGAGACGATGAGATCGGCCGTACCGCTTGAGGGGGGAAGCCACTGATAGACGAGCACGATGCCGGCGATGGCGAGCAACGTCCAAAGGACGGGGACGGCGAGCATCCGCCAGTGGGGCCGAAACTCGCGGACGATCTCTTCGTCCTCGGTGAGGAGCTTGCGTGGAAATGCCATGGGGACATTGTGACACCAGCAGCCGCATGGTGCGAGAGAAAACGAGGGAGACGCCAGACGGCAGATGCCAGATGCCAGATGCCNNCTCCAGGATGTCGTCCTGTTCATCGAGACGTCGACGGGCTGCGAGTAGGAGGCAGACGCCCGACGGCAGAGCACCCCTCCCCCAAAGGGAGGGGTGCTCTGGAAGCGAAGCGATCTGGAATCTGGAAGCGAGGCGGAGCCGAGCGATCTGACGTCTGACGTCTCGGAAAAAGCGGAAACCCCGAGGGAGCTCGGCCGAAGCCTCTGCCCTCTCGGGGTTTCCCGGCCGGTCTCGCCTTGCGGCTCCACCAGCCCGCCGATCCCAACCGAAGCCGGGGCCGGCAATCCTCACGTCCGGCACGGGCCCGAAGGCCACGGCTCGGAATCCGAAGATCCCGTCCGCCCTTGCGGGCGGCGTCCGCGTGGACCGGTCATCCGCCCCTTGCGAGGCTTCAGACCCTGGAGACCCGAAGGCCTCCGAGTTACCGCCGGATCGGTTGCCCTCTCCAGCGACGAGAGCAAGGTACAACGGTCGTCGCGGTGCCCGCAAGCCAGATCCGTGGTCGGTTTTCGCGTCTCAGGAAGTTGTTTCGCGAGGTGGTCGTCGCGTTACCCGCACGGCCCTGCCAGACTCGCGATTCGGCTCCGGAGGGCTCGTGTACCGCACCGCCATCGCTCTCATCGCCCTCGTGTTCCTCGGCCTGGCGGGCTGCTCCGTCAGAGAGGTGGCGCCATCGACGACCACGCCGCCGGGTCCGCCGCTCGCCGGCGATCTCGTCCTCGCCGCCGACGGAGTCGGTGATGTCGTGTTCGGTGCATCGCCGGAGGACGCCATCGTCACCTTCACCCCCGTCGTCGGAGCCCCCGACGGTGACACCGGATGGATCGACGGGACGAGCGGAATCTACGGCCGTTGCCCCGGCGATGTACGAGTCATCAACTGGGGCAGCCTCGCCCTCTTCTTCGGCCCCGGCGAAGGGGCCGGTCTGTTTGCCTACAGCTACGGCTTTGCGCATGCGTCGGCGGAATCGGGCGTCGACCCGCGGCAGCTCGGTCTGACCACGAAGGATCGGATCGGGCTGGGAACGGCGCTCGTCGATCTCGAGCAGCGGGCACCGAACGTCGTGGTCGACGGCGATGAGGCGATCGACGTGTGGACGTTCGCCATCGACCCCGATCGGNNAGGCAGACTTCAGACGTCAGAGGCTTCTCCTCCCTTGAATCAGAGGGAGGGGGAATCTGGAAGCGTAGCGATCTGGAATCTGGAAGCGAGGCGGAGCCGAGCGATCTGACGTCTGACGTCTGACGTCTCCACGCGAGGCCGTCAGGCCGAGCAACTCTGCCCCAGACGCGGCGGAACCCCGAGGGAGCTCGACCGAAGCCTCACCCTCTCGGGGTTCACCGGTTCGGAGTCATGCCTTGCGGCCGCTCCGATCCGCCAGAGTCGGGGGGCGAGCCCCGCCAGCCGGCGGATTCGACGACAGGTCCCCGGGGGTGAACCCGGGCAGCCCCGTGAGGCTGACCTCTCGCCGATCGGCTCGGCGTACCTCCCACTCGGCTGCGGTGTGACCCACATCCGTCGGCAGGTGCCGAACCAATCCCGCTCCAGGTCCGAAGACCCGGCTCGGGTTGCTCCGTCGGGCCGTCGCCCTCCGGAACCCCGTCCAGTCGACCCGTCGGCCGTCCGTCCGGTGCGGAAGACGTCCGGACCGAAGCCCGGTCGTTCGACCGCTGCCATCTGGGACCGTAGCCCCTTCCGGCGGGTGGAGCGGCGAACCGCTCCGTTGCCCTACGTTGCGACCGAGGCCGCCCCGCCGAGCGATCCCGAATCCGCCGGGGCCTTCCGGCGGTTTCCCGCCTTCCATCCCCGCCGGCGCCTCCGAGGAGGCCCTCCGGGACGTTCCCTCTCCGGGCGAACCCTTCGAGGGACCGCAAAAGTAGGTCGTCGTTCACCGTGGCGTCAACCGAGATCGATGGTTGGTTTTCGCGTGTCGGATCGAGTTTTCGCGAGGTCGACACCGCATGGCGATCAGACCCACCGAGGCTTCGCCACGGCAGCAAACTACACGAGTGTGGTTTCTGTCACTCGTCCGGCGTAGAGTCGTCGCCATGACAGCGATGACGGATTCAGCCGAACCGATCCTGCTCCAGACCCTCTCCCCGAGCCGGGCGGCCGACTTCAAGGTGTGCCCTCAGCTCTTCAAGTTCCGGGCCATCGATCGCATCGAGACGCCGCCGACCGTGCACCAGGCGCGCGGCACCACCGCCCATCTCGCCCTGCAGCGCCTCTTCGACGAGCCGGCGCGACAGCGCACCCCGGAGCGCCTCTACGACCTCTTCCGATCGGCGTGGATCGAGCTGCGAGACGACGAGTACCCCGAGCTGTTCGCCACCATCGAGGAGGAGCGGGCATGGGGTGTCGAGAGCCTCGCCATTCTCGCCAACTACTTCGGGGTAGAGGACCCGACGGCGCTCGAACCGCTCGACCGTGAGCTCGACATGCTCGAGACGGTCGGCGACATGACCATACGCGGCATCCTCGACCGGATGGAGGAAGGGCCCGACGGTCTCATCATCACGGACTACAAGACCGGGTCCGCTCCCCCGGAGCGGTACGCCATCCCTGCCTTCTTCGCCCTCAAGATCTACGGGGTGCTCATCCGCCGCCGGACCGGCACGACCCCGCGCCGGCTGCGCCTGATGTACCTCAACGGCCCGACGGTCTACGAGATCCCCGTCACCGACGCCCAGCTCGATGCGATGGAGCGCCAGCTCGAGGCGTTGTGGACGGCGATCAACCGAGCGATCGAGACGGAACGCTTCCCACCTCGTCCCGGTCGCCTCTGCGACTGGTGCGCCTACCGAGACATGTGCCCCGCCTTCGCCGGCTCGGAGTGATCCGGGACGAAGAGACCCCCACAGACGAGCCCTCCGGGCTCGCCAGCTCCCCCTGTATAGGGGGAGCTGGCGAACGTGTCTACGGATAGATGCCCCGGGCGAGCTTGGCCGCGGTGACCCTGCCGATGCCCTTGATGAGGGCGGCGGTACGGAGATCGACCTTGTCGCGGGTTGCGATGTCGGGGACCTCGGACAGCGCCCGGTTCATGATCTCTCGCAGCCTGGCGACGATCTCCGACTCCGACCAGAAGTAGTTCTGCAGATCCTGCACCCACTCGAAGTACGACACCGTCACGCCGCCGGCGTTG
>DKBA01000033.1 GCA_002450985.1 Acidimicrobiia bacterium UBA6912 | reverse complement strand
TCGTAGCTGTTGTCATATGTTTCGGCCAGAGAGTAGAGATTAAGAGACTAGAGATTGATGATATCTGCAAAATCCCCTAATCTCCCAATCTCATAATCTCTATTTCTCAATCGGCAAGCGCACGGCGTTGCCCCACTCGGTCCACGAGCCGTCGTAGTTCCGCACGTCGGAGTACCCGAGGAGCTGGGTGAGCACGAACCAGGTGTGCGACGACCGCTCGCCGATGCGACAGTACGTGATGATGGACTCGTCGGGATCGAGGCCGATCTCGTCCCGGTACAGGGCCGCGAGCTCTCGGCGACTGCGGAAAGTGCCGTCGTCGTTGGCCGCCCGTTTCCACGGCACGCTCGACGCCCCTGGGATGTGGCCGCCGCGCAACGCCCCCTCCTGGGGGTAGTCGGCCATGTGGAGCAGCTCGCCGCGGAACTCCTCCGGCGAGCGCACATCGACGAGCCTCCCCTGTCTGTCGATCTGAGCCATCACGTCGTCGCGAAACGCACGGATCGGCCCGTCCCGCCGCTCGATCACCGGATACTCGGTGCGAGGCCGGCGCACCTCGTCGGTGGTGAGCTCCCTGCCCTCGGCAACCCACTTCTGCCGTCCGCCGTCGAGCAGCCGCACGTCGTCGTGGCCGAAGAGCCGGAACACCCACAACGCATAGGCCGCCCACCAGTTGAAGTTGTCGCCGTAGAGGACCACGGTGTCGTCGCGGGCGATGCCCTTCTCGGACATGAGGGCGGCGAAGTGCTCGGCATCGAGGTAGTCCCTGGTGAGCTGGTCTTGCAGCTCGGTGTGCCAGTCCACCTTCACGGCACCTGGGATGTGCCCGGTGTGGTACAGCAGAACGTCCTCGTCCGACTCCACCACGACGAGTCCGGGTCGGTCCAGGTTGGCGGCGAGCCATTCGGTGCCGACGAGGCGCTCAGGGTGGACGTAGTCGGCGAACGTGTCGGCGGGGTCGGTGGGAACCGAGGTCATGTCTATGCTCCTTGAGGGGGCCGCCCGCCCCAATTTACACTATCCCGATAGGACTTACTCAACCGCGATGCCGGTACCCCCCAAGCTCCAGCAACTCGTCGACCTCTTCTCGGCCAGCCCCAAGCAGGTGAAGGTGGAGGCGCTCGTCGACTACGCCAAGCGGCTCGCCGACCCCCCGGAGGCCGTCCTGCAGGAGGGGGCGCTGGAGCAGGTGCACGAGTGCCAGACGCCGTTCTTCGTGGCGGCCGATGTCGACGACCATGGCCGTGTCACCCTCTACTTCCAGGTGCCGCAGGAGTCGCCGACGATGCGCGGCTACGCCGGGATCCTGGCCGACGGGCTCAACGGATCCACCGTGCAGGAGATCCTCGACGTGCCCGACACGTTCTACCTCGGCATGGGGATCGAGGAGGTGGTGAGCCCACTGCGCCTCAGGGGCATGGGCGCCATCCTGGCACGGATCAAGCGCCAGCTCCGCCAAGCTCCCGCTGCTTAGTGCCCCGAAGGAGAGCGCAGGCGACCGTCACGCCCAACCCCTCTTCTGTCGGGCGAAGGGTCAATACGCCACCCCGACCACGCCCTCCTCCGCCGCCAGCCACTGCACTGGGATGTCGTGGGGCTCCTTCGGCAGGCGATCGGCCACGAGGGCCGACGGGATGACCCCGACCCGCACGATGCCCGGCCGCATCTCGGCGAGGAGCTCGTCGAAGTAACCCATGCCGTGGCCGAGCCGGTTGCCGAAGAGATCGAAGGCGACGCCGGGAACGAGGGCGATGTCGATGTCGTCAGGCGACACATGCGGTGCCGTGGCGACGGGCTGCGAGAAGCCGAATGGATGCACCTCGAGCGGGCCGCCGAGCTCGTGGATGGTGAGCGGGCCGTCGTCCGGGGTCCGTGTCGCCACCCAGCGCACGGGGAGGTCCGATCGGGTGAGCTCGGTGAGATCGATCTCGTCCTCCATGGGCAGGTAGATCAGCGCCGTGGTGGAGTGACGCAATGGCGGGAATGCCGCCAGGCCGGCGCACACGCGGTGGGAGATGTCGGAGAGGTCGAGGGTGGCGCGCACCGCCTTGGCCCACTCGCGCCAGGCCTCCTTGGTCGCCTCCGGACCGGGGTGTTTCAACACGTCAGCCAATGAGCTTCGGTCCGAGCTTGGCGAACTCGTCCTGGGAGGAGAAGGGGACGATGTAGCCGTCCTCGTCTCGGATGTCGCCGAGGTGCCCGACGACGTCCTCGATGGTG
The DNA here is from genome assembly GCA_002450985.1 of Acidimicrobiia bacterium UBA6912. GTDB lineage: Bacteria > Actinomycetota > Acidimicrobiia > Spongiisociales > UBA5794 > UBA6912. Next base: position 29,316 of record DKBA01000033.1, on the reverse strand, counting down.
AGCGGGCCGTCCTTGTCCGGGTGCTTGAAGTAACCGGGGGTGAGACCGATGAAGAACCGGCTCACCGATCCCCCGCCTACCGACCAGATCTCGCCGTTCACGGCGCATTCCTCCGAGGCGAGATAGGCCACCACCGGGGCGACGTATCGGGGGTCGAAATGCTCGACCGCATCGCCGAAGATGTCCTCGGTCATCCGAGTCCTGGCGATGGGGGCGATCGCGTTCACCTTGATGCCGTACTTGGCGCCTTCGATCTTCAGCACGTTCATCAGGCCGACGAGGCCCATCTTGGCGGCCCCGTAGTTCGACTGACCGAAGTTGCCCATGATGCCTGAACCGCTCGAGGTCACCACGACACGGCCGTAGCCCTGTTCCCTCATGCGGGCGAACGCGGGCCGGGTCACGTGGAACGCCCCCCGCAGATGGACGTCGAGCACGGCCGCGAGATCCGGCCACTCCAGATTGACGAAGGACTTGTCGCGCAGGATGCCGGCGTTGTTCACGACGATGTCGATGCGCCCGAACTCGTCCACCGCCCGCTGCACGATGCCGGCGGCCGCCTCGGGCTCGGACACGGAGCCGTAGTCGGCCACCGCAACGCCCCCTGCGCTGCGGATCTCCTCCACCACGGCGTCGGCGGCACGCGCGCTCGCACCCTGGCCATGGACGTCCCCACCGAGGTCGTTCACGACCACCGCGGCGCCGCGGCTCGCCAGGAGCAGCGCATGCTCGCGCCCCAGCCCACCCCCTGCGCCGGTCACGATCGCCACCCGATCTGCGAAATCCACCATCCGCCTCAATCCTCTCGTCGCACGCCAGGCCGGCACGATAGCGCCGCCGCACCCGCCTCCCGCGAGGGGAAACCCCCCGTCGCCTACCATTCGGAGCGATGGAGGCAAGGGACGAGCCGGGCAAGATCCGGCCGCTACCACCCGACCAGCCCGACACCGCACCGGGTGATGACGGCGCGCCCACCCTGCCCGACCGGCGGTGGATCCCCATCGCGGTCGCCGCTGGGGCGCTGGTCGTCTTCGGCCTCATCGCAGGCGTACTGGGACGCTCTCCTGCCGGCGCTCCCGAGGCGGCCCCGGATGAGGCCGTGACCGACACCACGGTGAGCGGTCTCGGGTCGCCGCCCCCTCCGCCGACGACGACCACGACCGTGCCGCCCACCCTCCAGGATCGGGCACCGCTCCTGGAGCGCTCGGCCCGCATCGTGTACCGGGGCAGCGACGGCACCTCGACCAGCCAGCTCACCTGGCGGCTCGGCGACGAGGACCCGGGGACGCCGGCGAGCACCGGTGCGGCGGCGGTCTCCGCCGAGTTCGACGCCTCGCGCCAGGAGCTCTTCTGGATAACCACCGGCCAGCGGGACACGTTGTGGGTGGGTGTGCCCCCCATCGCCGAGCCTGTCTTCGTCGACGTGGCGGGTGCGGCGTGGCATCCCACCACGCCGCTCGCCATCGCCTGGCTGGGGCGGCCCCCCGGCACCGACAGCTTCCACCTCTACCGGGCGACGGTGCTCCCCACCGCGGGGCTCGACACGCTGCTCGATCTGGGCCCGGTGCCCGAGAGGAGCCGACTCGTGGGGTGGGGCGACTGGGGCTTCGTGCTGGACGTGCCGGCTCCCATCGGCATTCGGCAGTGGGAGGTGCCCGATTCGCGTGATCCCGGGGGTCCAACCGTCTTCCAACCCCTCGGGTTCGGGCTCGTGCTCGATCCGCTCGGCAATGTGGTCTCCGCGTTCGTCGGCAGCCCGCGGGCGGCGAGTGCCGACGGCCACATGGTCGTCCAGCCGGCACCGGAGGCGTACGAGTTGGCAACCGCGGACGGCTTCGATCCCGCCTCCCTGGGGATCACGGGTCCGCTCACCGTGGTCCGGCGCGGTCAGGACGAGGCCCCCTTCGTCGTCGTCGGCTCCGACCTGAGCCCGGGTGGCGTCACGTTCACCCCCTCGTCACCGGCGACCACCTTCGGCTTCACCCCAGACGGACGCTACGTCGCCGCGATGGGCGCCACCGAGGGTCGGTTCGCCGTCGTGACCCAGGCCGTGGACGGGTCCCAGCGGCGGCTGACGTCGGTGGACGGCGTCGACGTGGCGCTCGGCTACAGCCGGGAGGGATCGCTGCTCATCCTCCACGACCTGCGGAGCGGCGCGATCGTGCTCCACGACTGGAACCGAGGGGCGAGCTTCCGCCTCCCCTTCACGCTCGGCAGGGTCCTCGCCGTCGACGTCTGACGATCTGCCCGCAGCCCGACCGATCGCCCTGAACATCGCCAGGGACACGAGACGGACACCTAGACCTCGTCGTGGAGCTTCGCCGCCAGGTTGCCCTTTCGCACCACGGTGACGTGGTCGAGCCCCAGCCACTCCGCCATCTGGCGCAGCTCGGGGGCGAGGCCACGTGCGACGCGCAGGTGGTCTTGGCCGTCCTCGACGTGGGCGGCCTGGACACGCAGCACGCCTTCTCTGCGGTCGGCCTTGAGGTCGACCCTGCCCGCCAGCTCGCCGTCGAGGAGGAACGGCAGCACGTAGTAGCCGAACACTCGCTTCGGCTGCGGGACGTAGATCTCGATCCGGTAGAAGAACCCGAACAGGCGCTCGACCCGCTCCCGATGCCACACCACGGGGTCGAACGGGCTGAGGAGCGAGGCGCCACGCACCCGCCTCGGTAACCGGGCAGCCGGGTGCAGATAGACCGGCCCCCGCCAACCCGGAACCTCGACCCGTTCCAGCGCACCCGCATCGGCGAGCTCCTCGAGCAGCGGGCGCGCCGTCGGTCCGTGCAGCCTGTAGTAGTCGGCGAGATCGCCCGTCGTGCCCACCCCGTGGTGTCGCGCCGCCAGCACGAGCAGCCGGCGGAACGCCTCCCTGCGGTCAGGAGCCTCCATCGCCCGCACCCGCTCGGGGAGGACGCGCTCGGGGACGTCGTACACCCTGGTGAAGTCGGGGTTGCGCCACGCCGCGATCCGCCCCTTGGCGAACAGCCACTCCAGTGCGTTCTTTCCCCGCCCGTACCCCCACCACGGACCCGTGCGCAGTCCCGGGTCGGAGAGGTCCGACACGGTGAGTGGGCCGTGCATGGCGATCTCCTCGTACACGGACTCGACGTATCCGGGATGCTCCTCCTCCAGCGCCTGGATGCTTCGCCACGGGCGAATGCCGTCCATCCGGTGCCGCCACAACGGGTAGGTGTCCACCGGGAGCAGCGACGCCTCGTGGCCCCAGTACTCGAACACCTCCTCGTGATTGGTCGTGAAGCCGTCGAGCCGGGACCGGTCATAGGCGCCGAGACGGGCGAGGACCGGGAGGTAGTGCGAGCGAGACACGACGTTCACCGAATCGAGCTGCAGCAGCCCGAGCGTCCGGAAGACGCGGCGGAAGTGGCGCACATCGACCGCTCCTGCCGGCCGGGGTCCGGCGAGACCCTGGGCGGCAAGGGCGATCCGACGCGCCTGGGCGACGGTGAGACGTTTCACGGGAGCCCGTCCATGCGTGGGGCTACGCTACCGGCATGCCCCGCAAGCTGCGCGCCGCGCTCCGAACCGCCGTTGCGGTTCCCACATTCTTCCTCTTCACGATCGGCCTCGCCGGCGTGCTGCTGGTGGTGACGTTCGTGCGACGCGACTCGCCGCTCGTGGAGCGCATCGTCCGTCTCTGGTCGAGGCTGTTTCTCACCACCGGCCCCGTCACGCTCGAGGTGAACGGCAGGGAGCACATCGACCCGAGCCGGCAGTACGTCTTCGTCGCCAACCACCTGTCGAACTTCGACATCCCGGTCATGTTCCTGACCATCCCGGTCCCCATCCGGTACCTCGCCAAGAAGGAGATCTACAAGATCCCCGTCGTCGCCCAGGCGATGAACGCGATCGGCATCATCAAGACGGACCGGCAGGCCGGGCTCGCCTCACACACACTCATCAACGAGGGCGTGGCCAAGGCAAAGGCTCGGGGCCACTCGCTGATCATCTTCCCCGAGGGCACGCGCAGCCGGGACGGGAAGCTCGGCTCATTCAAGAAGGGCGCCTTTCGCATCGCCATCGCCAACGGTCTCCCGGTCGTGCCGATCTCGGTCCAGGGCACCTGGGAGGTGTGGATGCCCGACGCCAAGGTGTTCTACCCCGGCCACGCCACGGTCATCGTCCACGAGGCCATCGAGACCCGTGATCTCGACCTCACCCAGATCGATGCCCTACGCGACCGCTGCCACGCCACCATCGCCGCCGACCTCCCCGCCGAGCTGGTGCGCTGAGGCTCGGCGGGCAGCTCGTTGGGGCCGATCGCCTGAAGCCGGCGCTCGGCCTCGGCGTCGTCGAGACCGGAAGTGAGATCCGTCTTCGGACGCCGCCCCAGCTCGTCGCGCTGGAGGTCGGCCGCCGCCGACGCATCGACCGCCCCCATGGGGTCGCTGTAGGCTCGCAGCATGGCCTCCCTGATCGACCGTCGACCGCCGGCGTGGCTCGCCGGCCTCTTCAGGGCCCCCGCAGTGCTGTTCCGGTGGCATCTCGGCTGGCTCTTCGGGGGGAGGCTGGCCATGCTGGAGCACGTCGGCAGACGTTCGGGCCGCGAGCGGACGAGCGTGCTCGAGGTGATGCACCACGAGTCGGATCCTCTCACGTGGTACCTGGCCGCCGCATGGGGCGAGAAGGCCGACTGGTACCGCAATCTGAGGAAGAACCCGCGGGCGGCGCTCACCGTGGCAACGACGCGCCATCTCGTGGTCGCCACCCCCGTCGCGCCGGCTCAGGCCGCCGACCTGTTCGCCGGCTACGCACGCCGTCATCGCCTGGCCGCACGGTTCATCGGCCGGGCCATGGGCGTCGACCTGATTCACGGCGACCCTGCGGCGATCGCCGACCGGATCCCGCTGATGGCACTACGCGCCCAGGGCGAGAGCCGGGCGTCGGCTACTCCGGGGTGAGCGCCACGTCCTGAGCTCGGCGCTGCCGGACCACACGGCCTAGTCGTAGACGCCGGTGAGGTAGGTGGCGCCGTCCCGCACCTCGCACAAGAAGGCGCCCGCCGAGGTGACGATCTGGTAGCGGTCGCCGGGCGGGCCTCCGTCCCACCACCGGCCGAGCCTGCGCCATGGCCCGGCCCATGACAGCACCGTCACCCACCGGCTGCCGAGGCGGATCCGCACCGGGATGCCCTCGTCCCAGTCGACCTCGAGCCGGGGCGGATCGGGCGGCGCCAGTGCCGGCGTGGGCGCCGGGATCGCCCCCGGCCAAGGAGCCGCAGGGTCACGGGTGACGGCCGGCGGTGCATCGTCCCAGCGATGCCACGCCACCCGCTCCCCCGGATCGCGTCCTCCCTGCGGGACGGCCTGCACCACCGCATCCGGACCGACGATGGCCTGGGTCTGGACCAGTGTGCGGTGCGCCTCGGCGGCGGCGCGGGAATCCTCGTGCAGGGCGAGCTGCCTTCCCCGATCCGACAGGTCGGTGGGGGCCAGCCGCAACCTGACCACCCCGCCGCGGATGCCGGGACCGCTGTGCGCCCTCGCCTCGTCGAGCCAGGCGCGCAGCTGCCAGCGCACCCGTTCGGCGAGCGTCGTCTCGTCGAAGGGGTCGGCGTTGCGCCACGTCCTGGTGCGCATCGTGCCGTCCGCCGCTTCCGCCTCGACGATCACACGATGTGGGATCGCCCCCCGCAGCGCCGGGTCGGAGAGCAGCCGGTGGGCCAGCGCCCTCCCGACGAAGGCTGCCTGCTCCAGGTTCTCGAGCGGAGGGGAGAACCGTTCCTCGACCGCCAGATCGGGCGGGACCCGGCGCGGACGAGGATCACGGTCCTCTCCGGCGGCGAGACGGTGGGCGGCGAGGCCGGTGGCGCCGAACCGCGACAGCATCGCTTCTCGAGGAAGCGCGGCCAGCTCCCCCAGCGTCGTGATCCCGAGCCAGTGGAAGGTGGCCGCCAGCTCCTCGCTCCCCACTGCGGTGACGTCGAGCGAGCGCAGGAATGCGGCGTCGTCGGTGACCCGGCACACCGGCGACGCCGCCGTCGTCTGCTCGGCGGCGCGGTGGGCGGCGAAGGGACCCGCCGCCAGCCCGATCCGGTATCCCTCGCCGGTGACAACGTCGAGGGCGGCGACGATCTCGGCGAGCAGCGCCTCCTCGTCGCCGTAGTACCGCACCGCCCCGGCGACGGGGGCGAAGAGGAGCCCGGGGAGGGCGATCTCGATGCGGGGAACCAACGCCTCGACGGCGACGGCGACGGGCTCGAAGGCGGCGGCCTCGGCGCCGGGGTCGGCGACGACGGTCACGACGCGAGGGCAGATCGCCTCGGCTTCTCTACGCCGCATCCCCACCGCGACACCAGCCGTTGCCGCACCCGCATTGACGGCGACCACCCGATTGTCGGCGCCGACCGCCTGGGCCGGCTCATCCGGTGGCGCGTCCGGCCGGCGCAACGCCCAGTCCGGATACCACACGCACAGGGTGCGTTCCATGGTCCTCCACCTCGATGATCCGTGCCATCCCCTGCATCACCTTGCCCGAAGCCTCGATCACGAGACGTCGCCGGGTCAGCCGGCCGAAGCCCTGGTCGGCGCCCTCCCACACGATCTCGCGGGCGGAGAGCCGGAGGTGAACGACCCCTCCCGGCACCTCACCGCGCACCGGTCGCAGGACGAGCGGGGTGCGGGTGGACCGCGAGACGGCGGCCAGCTTGCGGAGATGTGCCTCCTTCACCCGCGGGGGCACCTCGGCGTACACGGCCTGCATGCCGTCGAGGAGACCGCCGACGACCCGGCCCCAGGTGACGGCGTCGTCGCAGCGCACGACGACGAGCCGCTCGGGGGCGATCCCCAGCTCCCACGCCGCCGGCGGGCAGAGCCATCCCCTCACGTCGACGAAGGCCACGAGGCCGCGACGGGCCGCCTCCGTCATCATGGTCAGCCCGAGGCGGGTGAGCCCGAATCCCGGCGGACCCTCCAGACCCACCACCCGGCCCGGCGGCAGCGTCAGCGGATCGGTGACGGACGCGGGCGAGAGAACCGCATCGTCGATCGATTCCACCCTCGCCACCATCGATGCTCCTCCGCCGCCGTCCCCCCAGGAGCGGTCACTGTATCGAACATATGTTCGATACACAAGTGCGAAAGGCCCCGACCAAACGGACCTCCAGGAAGGGACGGCCCGAGGGTTCACGCCCCAGACAGAGCCGTTAGCCTGACCTCTGCGCCCCAGCGGGCGCAGGCGACAGGCCCATCGAAAGGAGTCGCTTCGTGTCCGTAGCCAAGGTCATCGAGATCACGTCAACCTCCCCCGGTTCGTTCGAAGATGCCATCCGAAAAGGCCTCGCCAAGGCCCAGAAGACGATCGACGGCATCCGGGGTGCGTGGATCTCCGAGCAGAAGGTGGAGCTGGCCGAGGACGGCACCATCAGCCACTTCCGCGTCGACATGAAGCTCACGTTCGTCCTGGAGGACTGAGCGCCGCACACCCCACCCAGAACGCAAGAGGGCCCTCCCAAACCGGGAGGGCCCTCGTTGTTGTGTGTGTAGAAGGGGGAGCGTGACAGCCGGCCGAAGGCCGACATGAAGTGCTCGGGCCGGGACCAGAGGTCCCGGCCCGAAACCTCTAGAACCCGCTCTCGAAGTCGTCCTCGAAGGAAACGACCTTACGATCGCCCTGCTTGCCACCCTGGCGCGAGTCGCCGGCGCTGCGGTCACGGCTCCGACTCCGGTCACGGTCGCGACCGCCGCGGTCACGGCTCCGACCCCGGTCGCGATCCCGACCACCTCGATCGCCACCGCGGTCGCGGTCCCGACCACCCCGGTCGCCGCCGCGCCGCTCGCCGTTGTCGCCACCGCCGCCGGACTCGAACGACGCACCGGGCTTGAGCTCGAGCTCGAAACCCTCGGCCAGGTCGAGCGAGACCTTGCCGCGGTCGTCGATCTCACGAACCACCACCTGCACGCTGTCGCCCAGGGAGAGCACGTCCTCGACCTGGCTGATGCGGCGGCCTCCGCCCATCTTCGAGATGTGCAACAGCCCGTCACGGCCTGGCAGGATGTTGACGAAGGCGCCGAACTTGGTGATGTTCACCACCTCGCCCTCGTAGGACTCGCCCACCTGCGCCTCCGGCGGGAAACCGATGGCGAGGATACGTTCCTTGGCGAGCTGCATGGATGCGGTGTCGGCGGCGCCGACGCGAACGGTGCCGTCGTCGTCGATCTCGATGGTGGCGCCGGTCTCCTCCTCGAGCTCGCGGATGACCTTGCCCTTGGGACCGATGACCTCGCCGATCCGGTCCTTCGGGATCTGGATCGACTCGATCTTCGGTGCGTTCGGGGCGAGCTCGGCGCGGGGCTCGGCGATGACCTCGGCCATGGCATCGAGGATGANNACCTTGAAGTCCATGTCGCCGAGGGCGTCCTCGGCGCCGAGGATGTCGGTGAGCGTGACGAAGCGGCCGTCGTGGGCGATGAGGCCCATGGCGATGCCGGCGACCGGCGCGAGGATCGGAACCCCGGCGTCCATCAGCGACAGCGACGAGCCGCACACCGACGCCATCGACGAGGAGCCGTTCGACATGAGCACCTCGGAGACGAGCCGGAACGCGTAGGGGAAGCCCTCGGCCTCGGGGATCACGGGGAGCAGCGCCTTCTCGGCGAGGGCGCCGTGGCCGATCTCACGCCGCTTCGGCCCCCGCATGAATCCCGTCTCGCCGGTGGCGAACGGCGGCATGTTGTAGTGGTGCATGTAGCGCTTCGACTCCTCGACGGAGATCGTGTCGAGCATCTGCTCCATGCGCTGCATACCGAGCGTGGTCGCATTGAGGACCTGCGTCTCGCCGCGTTGGAAGAGCCCGGAACCATGCGCCTCGGGCACGAGGCCGACCTCGATCGAGAGCGCCCGGATGTCGCGCAGACCGCGGCCGTCGAGACGGACCCCGTCGTTGACGACCCGCTCCCGCATGACGGTCTTCTGCACGGACCGGAAGGCGCGCTTGGCGGCGGCGATCGTGTCCACATCGTCCTCGGGAATGGCGAGCTCGGCCATCACCGCATCGGCGATGTCGGCCTCGGTCTTGAGCCGCTCCTGCTTGTCGGAGATCGTGCCCATACCCTCGAGCTTGGGGCGGGCGATGCCCTCGACCCTGGCGTAGAGCTCGGGTGTGTAGTCCTCGACGAGCGGCCATTCCACGGCGTCCGGCTCGCCGAGCTGGCGGCGGAGCTCGAGCTGGAGGTCGATGATGGTGGCGATGTGCCCCTTCGCCTCCTCGAGGCCGCGGGCGACGGTCTCCTCGTCGCTCGGCGCCTGGCCGGCTGCCACGTGCCGGTAGCCGTCCTCGGTGGCGCCGGCCTCGACCATGGCGATGTCGATCTCACCGGCCTCGTTGCGCTTGCCGGCGACGACGAGCTCGAACACCGACTCGTCGATCTCCTCGAAGGTCGGCATGGCGATCCACTCGCCGTCCTTGAGGGCGAGCCGGACGGCGCCGATCGGGCCGAGGAAGGGAATCGGGCTCACGGTGAGGGCAGCGGACGCCGCGTTCAGCGCCGGAACGTCGTAGGGGTTGACGAGGTCCGCCGACATCACCGTGGCGACGACGTGCGTCTCGCTGCGGAAGCCGTCCTGGAACGACGGCCGGAGGGGACGGTCGATGAGGCGGGCGGTCAGCGTCGCCTTCTCGGTGGCGCGACCCTCCCGACGGAAGAACGACCCGGGGATGCGCCCGACGGCGTACATCCGCTCTTCGACGTCGACGGTGAGAGGAAAGAAATCGACACCCTCCCGCAGCCGCCGGCTGGCGGTGGCGGTGACGAGGACATCGGTGTTGCCGATCGACGCCACAACGGCGCCGTCGGCGAGTTGGGCGAGCTTGCCCGCCGTGAACGCGACGTCTTTGTCGCCCACACGGCCACGTACGGTGGTCTCTGCCACGCGTGTCTCCTTCGGTTGTCGGAGGAGACCCGCCCAATTGGCAGTCGTCGAAGCTCTCTCAGGCGGGAGCGTCGGCCACTGACAACTGGGGTCGGCCTCCTCCGGTCTCTTGATCACGAGAGGCGGCCGGAGGGCCGCCTCTCCTCTACGTCACCGACGCAAGCCGAGCTTGGCGATGAGCGTTCGGTAGCGCTCGACATCCTGGTTGCGCAGGTAGTTGAGCAACCGCCGCCGCTTCCCGACCATCATCAGCAGACCCCGCCGCCCGTGGTGATCCTTCTTGTGGAACCGCAGGTGCTCGGTGAGGTGGTTGATCCGCTCGGTGAGCAGCGCGACTTGGACCTCCGGCGAACCGGTGTCGGTCTCGTGCGACCCGAACTCTTCGATGATGGTCTTGGTTGCTTTCACGGCGAACGAGTTTCCTTCGCGCAGAACGGAAGTGGACGAGCGTCCGGGCGGAAGTGTACCAGCTTTCTGAGCGCGGCCAAGCCGGGGCGCACGATCAGCTCGACACGACCGCCTCGACCTCGATCTCGATGCGCCACGTCGGGTCGACCAGCGCCGCGACCACGACCATCGTCGCCGCGGGACGGGTGGCGCCGAAGAGCTCGTGATGGGCTCGCCCCACCTCGTCGGCGTCGGCCGCGTCGATGAGGAACATCCGGGTCCGCACGACGTCGGTCATCGACCCGCCGAGCGACTCGATCGCGGTGCGTGCGATCTCTCCACACCGCAGCATCTGGGCATGGGCGGTCGGCGCGATCGCCTCCCCGGGCGGCGGCACCGGGGCGGTGCCGGCCACGAGGATACGGTCGCCGATGCGCACGGCGCGGCTGAAGGCGTAGCGGTCTTCGTAGGGTGAGCCCGAGCGGGCGGTGGTGCGCTCCATCCGGGCATCCTATCGAGCAGTGCGCCTGCGCTATCGTCGCAGCGTGCACCACATCGTCCCCGAGGTCCCCACCATCACCGTCGCCGAAGCCGAGGAGCGCCGGGCATCCGGGGCGCGCCTCATCGACGTGCGGGAGCGGGTGGAGTTCGACGCAGTACGCGTCCCCGGGTCCGAGCTGATGCCGATGTCCACCATCCAGCAGTGGTACACCGACCTGACACCCGACGAGGAGATCATGGTGCTGTGCCGCTCGGGCAATCGCTCGGCATCCGTCGTCAACGCCCTCATCGAACAGGCAGGCTTCACCAACGTGGTCAACGTCGCCGGCGGCATCATCGCCTGGTCCGAGGCCGGGTTGCCGATAGAGGTCGAACCCTAGAGGCTCAGCGGATAGGCGAGCCCTTGCCACGACACGCGATCGCCGAGCGGCCGCGCCGTCACTCCAGCACTTCGGCGGCGACCTCGGCGTCCTGGGCGATCTGCTCGACCAGCTCGTCGACGCCGGCGAACTTGCGCTCACTGCGAATACGGAAGATGAAGTCGACCTGCAGCTCCTGGTCGTAGAGATCGACGTCGCGGTCGAGGAGGTGGACCTCGACGATCTCCGTGCCGCCCCCATCGAAGGTCGGGCGGACGCCGATGTTGGCGACCGCCGCCCAATCCGCACCACCGACCCCGGCCCGCACCGCGTAGACGCCGCGCTTCGGAAGCGCCTGGTGCGGCGCCAGCCGGAGGTTCGCGGTCGGGAAACCGATCGACCGTCCGCGCCCGTCACCCCTGACCACGGTACCTCGCACCTGGAAGGGGCGGCCCAGTGCATGGTTGACACTCTCGATGTCGCCGGCCGCCAGCGCCGCCCGGATCTGGGTGGCGCCGAACGGCTCCGACTCGCCCACGAGACGGACCGGATCGACGGCGAACCCGTCGCGCCGACCGAGCTCGGTGAGCAGGGCGACGTCCCCCTGCTGGCGGTACCCGAAGCGGAAGTCCTCCCCCACCGACACCAGCCCGACGCCGAGCGCATCGACCAGCACGTCGCCGACGAAGGCCTCAGGCGAGAGCCGCCGCAGCCGCTCGTCGAAGTCGAGCAGCGCCACCCATTCCACCCCGAGCGAGGCGAACTGCTCGAGCCGCTGGGCGAGCGTCGTGAGTTGCGGCGGGACGCGGTCGGGGGCGAGCAGCGTCGCCGGGTGGGTGCGAAACGTGACGACGGTGAGGTCCATGCCGTCCCGCTCGGCACGCTCGCCGAGCCGGCCGATGACGTGGCGGTGGCCCCGGTGCACCCCGTCGTACACGCCGATGGTGGCGGCGCGTCGCCGCTCGGGGGGCGGCCACCCCTCGAAGGGGCCCTCCAGGATCTTCACGAGAACACCACCTCGGGCCGGGCTCGGCCTGCCTCGACCCGGTACACGGCGACGAGGCGTCCGTCCCCATCGAGCACCCGAATCGGCCCGTCGGGCGGCAGGTCCGCCGGCAACCAGCCGGGGCCGAGCGCGACTCCGTGGCCGACGGCCGCGGCGGTTTGCGCATCGACCACCACGCCCACCAGGTCGGGGAGGCCCGCCGCAGGGGTCAGGACCGCAGCGTCGAACCGTCCCTCCTCCGCCAGCGTCTCGAGCTGCTCGATCGTGAGCGCATCGGCCACGTCGAGGCTGCCGTTGGCGAGCCTGCGCAGCTCGATGAGATGGGCCCGCCCGCCGAGGGCGCGGGCGATGTCGTCGGCGAGCGTCCGCACGTAGGTGCCGGTGGAACACGTCACGTCGAACGTCACCTCGGGGTAGTCGCACGGGGCGAATTCGACCATCTCGAGCCGCGAGATCGTGACGGCGCGCGCTTCCCGCTCGACCTCGCCGCCTTCGCGGGCCATCTCGTACAGCCGCTTGCCCTCCACCTTGCGCGCCGACACCATCGGCGGCACCTGGAGGATCGGCCCGCGGAACCGGTCGAGCACGGCAGCCACNNCGCTTCGGGGCCATCTGGACGAACCGGAGCAGCCGGGTCGCCCGGCCGAGCCCGAGTACCAGCAGACCCGTCGCCATCGGATCGAGCGTCCCGGCATGCCCGACCTTGCGCTGGCCGGCGAGGCGGCGCACCTTCGCCACGACGTCATGCGACGTCCATCCGCCCGGCTTGTCGACGAGCACGAACCCGTTCAGCGTGGTCGTGCTCATGCCAGCGCCTTGCGAACCTGCTCGATCGCCTCGTCTGCGGAGACTCGCAGCGTGAACCCGGCGGCGTTGTGGTGGCCGCCGCCGCCCAACGACGCCGCGATCGACCCGACGTCGACCTCGCCGCGGGAGCGCAGGCTGCCCTTGGTCCGGCCGTCGCCGAGGTCGCGCAAGAGGCAGGCGACACCGGCCTCCTCGGCCACCCGGATCAGGTCGATGAGCCCGTCTGCCGCCTCGTAGCCGATCCCGGCGCTGTCGAGGTCGGCTGCGGTCAGGGTCGACCACACCAGGCCGAGCTCGGGCTCGAGCCGGGCGCGGCCGAGGACGGCACCCGCCACCTGGAGGTAGGCGAACGGCGACTCCTCGAAGACGCGCCGGTTGACCTCATCGGGGCGAACTCCGGCTTCGAGCATCTCGGCGGCGATGCGATGCACCTCGGGACTGGTCGACGAGTACTGGAACCGTCCGGTGTCGGTGACGATCCCCGTGTAGAGGGCCTCGGCCACCTCCGGCCCCTCGCCCCACTCCAGGTGGGCGAGCAGACGGTGCACCATCTGGGCCGTCGCCGCCGCGTCGGGCTCGATCCATGCCAGGTCGCCGAACCCGTCGTTGGTACGGTGATGGTCGATCACCACCACCGAGCCGGAGTGCTCGACGAGAGCGCCTGCGGTGCCCAACCGGTCGAGATCGCCGCAGTCGACGACGACGAGCACGTCGAGCGGGGTGGGCACGGCGGATACCGGGACGAGCGCTTCGTCCGTGAGGAAGCGGAGCTGGTGGGGCATCACGAANNCCGATCATCGAGCCGAGCGCATCCCCGTCGGGGCCGACGTGGCCGGCCACGGCGATACGATTCGCATCCCGAAGGGCGGCGGCCACAGCCACGACGTCGGCCTTCACTCTTCCTCCCCCGTGCCGTCCGGTCGCTCCTCCTCGAGGTCGTGGAGGAGCTTGCTGATGCGCACGCCCTGCTCGATCGACGGATCGACCCGGAACTCGAGGACCGGCGTGTACTTGATCCGCACCTGCCGGCCAAGCCGGGCCTGGAGATGCGGTGCGGCATGCTCGAGTGCGGCGGCGGTCGCCGCGCGCTCCTCGTCGGAGCCGAGCACGGAGTAGAACACGGTGGCCCTGCGCAGGTCCGGCGAGGTCTCCACCCCTGTGACGGTCACGAAGCCGATGCGTGGATCCTTGAGCAGCCCGACCTCGTCGGCCAGCACCTCCCGGATGAGCTCGTCCACCTTGCGCATCCGCGACGACTTGTTCCGGCTCACGACGGCGTCTCCAGGAACGAGGTGTCGATACGCAGTACCTCCACGTCGTCACGGCCCTGCAACGCACGCTCGACGGCGTGCATCACCCGGGTCAGGTGGCCGTGCTGCGGCGCCACCAGCGCCACCCCGAGCGTCGCCTTCTGCCACTTCTCCTGATCGGCGACCTCCGAGACGGCGGCACCGAAGGTGGTGGTGAGCTGGGCGATGACCGACTTCACGGTGTGACGCTTCTCCTTGAGCGACCGCACGCCGCGTATACGGAGCTCCACGCGGAGGGCGGCGACGTGCACTAGGTGCGGGCGACTTCCCTGACTGCGTAGGACTCGATCGTGTCGCCTTCCTTGATGTCGCGGAAGTTCTCGAGCCCGATACCGCATTCGAAGCCGGCATTGACCGTGGCGACGTCGTCCTTGAAGCGCCGCAGCGAGGCGATGCGGCCGTCGTAGATCACGACGCCGTCGCGCACGAGGCGGGCCTTGGCGTTGCGATTGATGGTGCCTTCGGTGACGTAGCACCCGGCGATGAGGCCGTAGCGCGGCGCCCGGAACGTGGCGCGCACGCTGGCGACGCCGAGGAACGACTCGACCTCCTCGGGCTCGAGCTCGCCCACGAGCAGCGACTCGACGTCCTCGAGCAGCTCGTAGATGATGGCGAAGGTCCGAATGTCGATGCCACGATCGGCTGCGGCCTTGCGGGCGCCTGCGTCCGGGCGCACGTTGAAGCCGTAGATCACCGCCTCGGAGGCCTCTGCGAGCATCACGTCGTTCTCGCTGATCCCGCCCACGGCGCCGTGGATGATGGTGATGTAGGCGTCTTCACGCTTGATCTTCCCGAGCGCTTCCCGCAACGCCTCCAGCGAACCATGGGCGTCGGCTTTCACGATCACTCGTAGCTCCGTGTGACCCTCGCTGCGGAGTTGCTCGAGGAGCTGGCCGAGACGCTCGGTTGCGGTCGGGACGACCAGCTCTTGCGCCCGCAGCTCGACCTGCTTGTCGGCCGCCATCTTGCGGGCAGTGCGCTCGTTGGAGACGACCTGGAACATGTCACCCGCCACCGGGACGTCGTCCCAGCCCATCACCAGGACCGGCGTGCTCGGAGGCGCCGCCTTCACCTGGGTGCCGTTCTCGTCGAACATCGCCCGCACCCGGCCGGCGACGCCGCCCGCCACCAGGGCATCGCCGCGCTTGAGCGTGCCCCGCTGGACGATGACCGTCGCCACCGGTCCGCGACCGACCTCGAGCTGGCTCTCGATGACGGTGCCGATGGCCGGCGCCGACGGGTTGGCCGTCAGCTCCTCGACCTCGGCGACGAGCGCAACGAGCTCGAGGAGACTGTCGATGCCGGTGCCGTTCAGGGCGGAGATCTCGGCGTCGGGGACATCGCCACCGAGCTCCTCGACGACGATCCCGTGCTGGGTGAGCGCGGCGCGTACGGCATAGGCGTCGGCGCCGGGCAGATCCATCTTGTTGATCGCCACGACGATGGGCACGCCCGCCGCCTTGGCGTGGTTGATCGCCTCGGCCGTCTGCGGCATCACGCCGTCGTCGGCGGCAACCACCAGGATGACGATGTCGGTCACGTTGGCGCCACGGGCCCGCAACGCGGTGAACGCCTCGTGGCCCGGGGTGTCGATGAACGTGATCTTCTGGCCGTTGCTCGTGGTCTGGTAGGCGCCGATGTGTTGGGTGATGCCCCCCGCCTCGCCGGCGACGACGTTGGCGCGCCGGATGGCGTCGAGCAGCTTGGTCTTGCCGTGATCGACGTGACCCATGACGGTGATGACCGGGGGCCGCGGCTTGAGGCTGGCCGGGTCGTCCTCGTACTCCACGGTGTATGGGGTGCGGGCCTCTTCCGGGGGCGCCTCCGGCGCCTCCTCGACGAGCACGGCGTACCCGAACTTGCGACCCAAGGGCTCGAGGGCATCGACGGGGATGGCGCCGCCACCGGGAATCATCTCCCCCATCGACATGAGGGTGCGCACGACCTCTCCGGTGCGCTCTCCGATCAAGCGGGCGAACTCCGCCACGGTGATGCCCTCGTCGACGGCGAGGATACGTTCGTCCTGCTCGGCGGCGGGCTGCGGGGGCGGCGCCGGGGCCGGCGGGGGCGGCGCGGCGGCCACGGCCACGGGCTCGGCTGTTTCCGGCTCGGGCGCCTCCCGCTCGGCGGGCGCAGGCTCGGCGGNNGGCGCAGGCTCGGCGGGCGCAGGCGCTGCCGCCTCGGGCTCGGCCGGCACGGGTGCCTCCGCGGCGGCGGGCGTCTCGGCGGCCGCCGTCGGGGTCTCCTCCTCGTACGACAGGCGGACGAGGGCGACGCCGTCCTCGTCGAGTCCGGACGACGCCGTCTTGACGTCCAGACCCAGCTCCTGGGCGCGCGCCAGCACGTCCTTGGATTCCCGACCAAGATCCCGGGCCAGCTCGTACACCCTCTGCTTCGCCACCGTCACCTCCGAGTGATCGTCACCATCATGTGTCAGGCGCCCGCCGGCGCCTCATCGTCCTCGTCCGCCGCCTCGTCGCTGCCGGCCTCGTCGCCGGCGTCGTCGCCGCCTGTGTCGTCGACGGCAGGTGCTGCGGTCTCGACCGAGGCGACGGGTTCTGCGTCGGGCTCCACTGCCGCCTCGTCCTCCGCAGCGCCGGCCGGTTCGGCCGTCTCGGCGACGACGGCGGCTGCCGCGGTCTCGGGCGTGTCGTCCTCATCTTCGTCGTCCACGTCGAGACCCAGATCCTGGCTCTCGGAGCGGATGTCGACCTTGTAGCCGGTCAGCCGGGCGGCGAGCCGGGCGTTCTGCCCTTCCTTGCCGATCGCCAACGACAGCTGGTGGTCCGGCACGATGACCGTCGCCACCCGGGATTCGTCGTCGAGGCGGACCTCCTTGACCCGCGCCGGGCTGAGCGCCTCGGCGAGGAATGCGGCCGGGTCGTCGCGCCACTCCACGATGTCGACCTTCTCGCCGCGCAGCTCGTTCACCACCTGGCGGACCCGAGAGCCGCGGGCACCGACGCACGCCCCGACCGGATCGACGTTGGGATCGTTCGACGCCACGGCGATCTTCGTCCGGTGGCCCGGCTCGCGGGCGATGGCCTTGATCTCGACGTCGCCGTCGACCAGCTCGGGCACCTCGAGCTCGAACAGCGAGCGGATGAACTCCGGATGGCTGCGGCTGACGACGATCTGTGGGCCTTTGCCCTCGCCGCGCACCTCGAGGATGTAGGCCTTGACGCGGTTGCCGCGCTCCAAACGCTCGTACGGGATACGCTCGGACGATGGCATGATCGCCTCGGCGTTCCCCAGATCGAGGATGGCGTAGCGGTGATCCGACTGCTGGACGATGCCGGTGACGAGATCGCCTTCTCGACCCTCGTAGAGCTCGAACACCTGCTCACGCTTTGCGTCGCGCAGGCGCTGCATGATGACCTGCTTGGCGGTCTGGGCGGCGATCCGCCCGAAGTCCTCCGGCGTGTCCTCCCACTCACTGATGACATTGCCGTCCTCGTCGAGCTCCTGCCCGTACACGAGGATCTCGCCGGTGTCGGGGTCGATGGTCACCCGCGCCTCCTCGGCGGCGCCAGGGGTGCGCTTGTACGCCGAGACCAGGGCGTTGGCGAGCGCGTCGAGGATGGTGTCGGCAGGGACACCCTTCTCGCGCTCGAGCAGTTCCAGCGCCTCGAGCAGGTTGTAGTCCATCGTGTTTCCTCTCAGTGCTTCGCGGAACCCGGCTTTGCGGCCTTCTCCCAGACGAAGATGGTCTGGGCCGAGGCGACGTCCCCGAATCCGATGGTCAGGTCGCCGTCGTCGGCGGAGATCGTGAAGCCGTCGCCGCTCACCGCACGCAGCACGCCACGGTGAACCCGCTGCCCGTCGATCTCGGTGCGGGTCTTGACCTTGACCTCTCGGCCGATCGACTTGGCGTAGTGACGCGGGGTGCGCAGCTTGCGCTCCAGCCCCGGCGACGACACCTCCAAGGTGTAGGCGCCCGGGAACGGATCGGCCTCGTCGAGCAGGCGGGACACCCCTCGCGAGACGCGGGCGATACGATCGACGTCGATCGGCGCATCGGCATCGATGACGACGCGCACGATCGACGCCTTGTCACCGCCGACGACCTCGAGGTCATCGAGTTCGATGCCCTCGGCGGCGACGTACGGCTCGATCAGCTGCCACAGGGGGCCTGCCGCGTCGCTCACCCGCTTCCTCCATCCTTCCGGGTGTGTCCACCAACAAACGAGGCGGGCGCAGGCCCACCTCGAGTCGAAACGATCTCAGTTGGAGACGCAGTATACCAGCCCCACGGGCGGGCCCGTGAGGTGCCGTGGGCCGATCGACCCATGCGGCCGGGATCGCCCCGTCAGCGGGCGGTGCGGACCCTCTCGACCACGACGCGGGCCGCATCGGCCACGGCGACCTGTTCGACGTCGCCGGTGGCCCGCTCCACGAGCTCGACCTCGCCTGCGGCGAGACCGCGCGGCCCCACCGTGATGCGGTAGGGAATGCCGATGAGCTCCGCATCCGTGAACTTCACCCCCGGGCGCTCGTCGCGATCGTCGAGGATGACGTCGACGCCGTCGGCTCGCAACGCCTCGTAGAGCGTCTCCCCGGCGGCGACGGATGCGGCGTCGTCCATCTTCACGATCGTGACCACCGCCTCGTACGGGGCGATGGACATCGGCCACGCGATGCCCTTGTCGTCGTGGTGGTTCTCGACGACGGCCGCGATGTTGCGTCCGACCCCGATGCCGTAGGAGCCCATCATGATGGTGCGCTCCTCCCCCTCCTCGTCGAGCACCCTGGCGCCGACCGCATCGCTGTACTTCGTCCCGAGCTTGAAGATGTGACCGACCTCGATCATGCGGCGGATCTCGAGCGGGGCCCCACACCCTGGACAGGCCTCGCCCGCCTGCACGAGCCGCACATCCAGCCAGTCGTCGACGGCGATGTCACGGGCGAGGTCGACACCGCGGACGTGCCAGTCGTCCTCGTTGGCGCCCGTCACCATGTTGCGACGGCCGGCGAGGGCCGGATCGGCGACGATGCGGATGTCCTTGACCCCGACCGCCCCGAGGCTGCCGGGGTCGGCGCCAAGCAGCGGGCGAATCTCCTCGGGGTGGGCGGGCCGGACGTGGGCGGTGCCCATCCCGTCGACGAGCTTCTGCTCCATGAGCTCGTGATCGCCCCGCAACAGGACGAGCACCGGCTCACCGTCCACCATGTACACGAGCGACTTGACCTGCTGCGGCCCCGCCGCAAAATCGAACGCATCGGCGAGGGCGGCGATGGTCCGGATCCCCGGAGTGGCGAAACGCTCCACCGGCCCGTCCCATGGCTCGTCCTCGACGGTGTCGAGTCGCGACGTGGCTCGCTCGACGTTGGCCGCATAGTCACCGTTCGGGCAGACGGCGACGTCGTCCTCACCCGACTCCGACGCAACCATGAACTCCGCCGAGTCGCTGCCGCCCATCACCCCGGAGCTGGCCTCGACGGGGATCGCCTCCACGTCGAGCCGCTCGAAGATCCGGGTGTACGCCGCGTAGTGGCGGTCGAAGGCCTCGTCGAGCCCCGCCGCGTCGATGTCGAACGAGTACGAGTCCTTCATCGTGAACTCGCGGACCCGCAGCAGGCCGGCTTTGGGGCGGGGCTCGTCGCGAAACTTCGTCTGGATGTGGTACCAGATCTGGGGCAGGTCGCGGTACGAGCTCATCTCGCTGGCGAGCAGGGCGAAGATCTCCTCGTGGGTGATGGCGAGCAGCAGGTCCGCACCCCTGCGGTCGCGGAACTTGACCAGGATCCCCTCGACGTCGTCCCATCGCCCGGTCTTCTTCCACACCTCGGCCGGGTGCACGACCGGAAGGAGGAACTCCTGGCCGCCGATGGCGTCCATCTCGTCACGGATGATGCGCTCCACCTTGGCGGCAACCCGCTTGCCCAGCGGCAAGAGCGAGTAGGAACCGGCCATGAGCTGACGGATGAAGCCGCCGCGCACGAGCAGCCGGTGGCTCGCCGCCTCGGCGTCGGCCGGGTCGTCGCGAAGCGTCGGGATGAATGCTTGGGACCAGCGCACGGTGCTCCAGATCGAGTGCGGTGGACCGCAGGATAGACCGTGGCGGTTGCCACCCAGGGTCCGGCGCGATGCGGCGGCAGAGATCCACTGGTCCTGCGGTCAGCGCAGCGTGATCTCGTACGTCCCGAATTGGGCGCCGATGTCCTCTACGACGACGGCGTAGCCGCCGGGCGCCAGGCGATCGATCGCAAGCGGGGGGTCGTCGAAGAAGAACCCCCGTTCGTTGCGCACCTCGGCGACGAGCGAGCCGGTCGACCGGTCGTAGAGCGCGACCCTCATCCTGGTGTGCGCCTCCACGTCCACGGTGAGGGGCCCCGGCTCGTCGTGCTCGAGGTAGTACCAGTCCTGGTCGCCGGGAACGTCGACGAATCCGCTCACCGGCGTCTCGGCGCCGATGGTCCGGCCGTCGTCCGGATCGGGTGCCGGGATGAGCACCGCATCTGCGACCACCTCCCCGTCGAGGCTGTGCGCCGCCGTCGCGTGGAGGATGCCCGGCGTGCCCAAGAGCCACGACACCTCGACCTCCCCGGTGCCGGTGGCGAGCTCGACGCCGAAGGGATCGAGCGCCCGCCACGTGACGTCGTCGGGGCCGGTGACGCGGGACTGCGTCCCCGGCATCACCCACGTCACGAAGGTCGCCTGCGCCCACGGTCCTTCGATCACGACCTGCTGCTCACCCGCCCCGCCGCTTCGGGGCGGCCGCCGGCTCTCGATGGCGTCCGTTCGCAGGGTGAGTGTCTCGGCGACGGAGACCACGTCGGCGGCGGCGACGGCGAACAGCTCCACGGTGCTCCCGACGGTGGTGATGCCGACGAGCCTGCCGGCGGCGTCGACGAGGGCCCCTCCGCTCTGCCCGCCGATGGCGGGGGCGTCGACTGCGAGCCATTCGACGCCCGAGAAGTCCCAGTCGAAGCCGCCCAGGAAACGCGCCGCGGCCACCGTCGGGTCGGGCACCGGGTCGACGGCAGCCGGGTACCCGAGCACGTAGAGCGGTTCGCCCTCACGCAGGTCGTCGGCGGACCCCACCTGGAGCGGGCGGGGCAGACCGGGTCCGGGGACCTCGAGAATGGCGAGGTCGGCCCTGGCGTCGACGCCGATCACCCGGGCGTTCCTGCGATCACCGCCGGGGAAGCGCACACTGGCGACGTCGAAGGGCCACACGACGTGTGCATTGGTGACGACGAGCCCCTCTGCCACCAGCACCCCACTCCCGGTGCCGTTGAAGGTGGTGATGAACGCCACGGACTGGGCGGCGCCGGCCTCGACGGCGGCCGCACCCACCGCGATGCCGGCATCGTCGGCGGACGCGGCACCCGTCGTCGCAGGGGAGGCCGCCGGTGGACGAGGCACCGGGGCAGGGCCGAAGACGAGCGCCGCCAGCGTCGCCGTTGCGGCGACCGTGAGGAACACGGTGAGAACGGTCAGGTGCCTCCGTGGTTCCGGGGTCATTCCCCCGAGGCCACCTCGGCCACGGCCGCCCGGCGCTCGGTGGCGCGGTTGGCGTCACCCTGAACGGTGCGCAGCTCGATCGCCGTCTCGGTCGCCAGCGCCGCGGCGCCGGCGTCGGCCGCCGCCAGTCTCGCCTCGACGCCTTCGGCGACGAGCTTGCGGGCCTCATCGACGAGCGCCTCGACCATCTCGTCCTCTGGAACGACCCGCACGACCTGGCCCTTGATGAACAGGTGGCCCTTCCCCTTGCCGGCGGCGATCCCGAGGTCGGCCTCTCTCGCCTCCCCGGGACCGTTGACGACGCAACCCATCACGGCCACCTGGATCGGCAGCTTCTCGGCCTCGAGCGCCTCCTGGGCGCGGCGGGCGACGGCGATGACATCGACCTCGGCCCGCCCGCACGACGGGCATGCGATGAGGTCGAGACCCTTGCGCTCGCGGAGGCCGAGGTACTCGAGGAGTGCCCTGCCCGCCTTCGCCTCCTCCACCGGGTCGGCGGTGAGCGAGAAGCGGATCGTGTCGCCGATGCCCTCGAGCAGCAACGTGGCGATGCCGGCGACCGACTTGATGAGGCCCCCCGGAGGCGGACCGGCCTCGGTCACGCCGAGGTGCAACGGGTAGTCCACCGTGTCGGCGAGCAGCCGGTAGGCCGCCACCATCGAGGGCACGTGGCTGTGCTTCACCGAGATCTTGATGTCCGTGAAGTCGACATCCTCGAGATACCTGATCTCCTTGACAGCCGAGTCGACGAGGGCCTGCGGAACGGGGCCGCCGTACGCATCGAGCAGGTCCTTGTCGAGAGACCCCGCGTTCACCCCGACCCGGATGGGGACACCTGCGGCGGCGGCCGCCCTGGCCACCTCCTTGATGTGCGCCTCGTTGCGGATGTTTCCCGGGTTGAGCCGCAAACCGGCGACCCCTGCCTCGAGCGCGGCCAGCGCCAGCCGGTATTGGAAGTGGATGTCGGCGACGATCGGCACCGGCGAGCGCGGCACGATCTCGGCGAGGCCTTGGGCCGCCTCGACGTCGTTGCACGTGATCCTCACGATGTCGGCGCCTGTACCGGCGAGGGCGTAGACCTGGGCGAGGGTGCCCTCGACATCCGCCGTCTTCGTGGTCGTCATCGACTGCACGCTGACGGGAGCGCCGCCACCGACCAGCACGTCACCGACGGTGATCCGGCGCGTCTCGCGGCGCGGCGGCAGGGTCGTCATCGTCCCACTCCTAACCCGGCAGCTCGATGGGGCGCACGATGTCGAAGTAGAACCCCAGGATGCCGAGCACCACGATGAAGGCGAAGACGGCGGCGGCGACGGGCAGCAACCGGCGCACGTCGGCATGCCGGCCCCGGATCTTCTCGTACAGCGCTACGGCGAAGTGGCCGCCGTCGAGCGGGTAGAGGGGCACGACGTTGAGGAGGCCGACGAACACGTTGACGAGCGCGAGGAGGAACAACGCGGTCTGGAGATCGGTGGCGACCCTGGTGAGGCCAATGGCGCTGATGGGCCGCACCTCGTCGAGCACGGCATCGTTGCCGCTGTCGACCGTGGCGCTGAGCAGCGAACCGAAGTTGGTGACCAGCCCGGCGAGCCCGACAGCGCTCTGCTGGGTGGCCGTCACGATGTCACTCGCCGCGACGCCGACCGCCTCGACCGGGCCTGACCGGGAGAACGTGAGCTCCGGGGCGACGCCGAGGAAGCCCAACTCCTCGCCACCGACGACGCGGGCCGCGAGCGTGGTCTCGATGGCCAACTCCTCGCCGTTGCGGTCGACCGTGACCGTGGCTTGCTTCCCGGGTCGGGCATGGGTCAGCGCGACGAACTCGTCCCACGTGTCGAAGCGGATGCCGTCGACGGCGAGCAGCATGTCGCCCGGCTCGATCCCGCTCAGCGAGGCCGGAGTGGGCACCACCGTGTCGGTGGTCTGGAGGGTGACGAGCGTTCCCTCCCGATCGACGACGACGTCGACGAGATTCCCTGGATTGCGCGACAAGGGGTCGATGTCGTCGATGGGCACACCCCCGACGCTCACCACCTCGTCGCCGTTCTCGAGGTCGAGCGGCACCTCCTCCGGCACGTCGGAGGCGACCACCAGCACGTCGCTCACCGCAGAGACGGTGACGCTCGGCTGCGCCGTGTCGTAGGCGACGGCCAGGGAGTAGAACAAGATGAACGCCACGATGAAGTGGCTGGCGATGCCGGCGAGAACGACGACGGACTTCTGCCAGAACGGCTTCTCCCGGTACGTGCGGCCCTCGTCCTCCGGAGCGACTTCCTCGAACGGGTTCATTCCGATGATGCGCACGTACCCGCCGAGGGGGATCGCCTTCACGCCGTACTCGGTCTCGCCGCGCGTGGTCGACCACAGCCTGGGACCGAAGCCGAAGAACGCTTCGGTCGCCTTCATGTTGAAGGCTTTCGCTGCAATGAAGTGCCCTGCCTCATGGATGATCACCATGAGCAGGACACCGACGATCATGACGACGGGACCCATGCCACCTCGGTCCGGGGCTGCGGCCCCCAACGCTACTCGGTTGCGACGGCTACGGCGGGCCCGTCCTCACCCGCATTCTCCTGCGGTCACGCCCTCCTGGCGACCGCTTCGGCGGCGAGGTCGCGAGCGGCGGCATCCGCCTCGAGCACGTCCTCGACGGTCTCGGGCTCGCGGTCGGGTGTGGCGCCGAGGCATTCGGCCACGACGTCGGCGATTCCGAGAAACGAGAGACGCCCGTCGAGGAACGCGGCGACCGCAACCTCGTCGGCGGCGTTGAGCACGGCAGGCGCCACTCCCCCGCGCCTTCCCGCCTCGTATCCGAGGGCGAGACACGGGAAGGCATCGAGGTCCGGGGCCTCGAACGTCAGGCTGCGGCCGGCGAGGTCGAGCGGGGGGACCGGGGCCGGAGCCCGATCAGGCGCGGTGACCGCGTACTGGATCGGCACCCGCATGTCGGGCTCCCCGAGTTGCGCCTTGACGCTGCCGTCCACCATCTCGACCATCGAGTGCACGATGCTCTGGGGATGCACCACGACATCGATCCGGTCGTAGCCGACGCCGAACAGGTGGTGCGCCTCGATCACCTCGAGCGCCTTGTTCATCATCGTCGCCGAGTCGATGGTGATCCGCGGGCCCATCGCCCAGGTGGGATGGGCGAGGGCGGCGGCGACGGTGACGGTGGTGAGCTCCCGACGGGCCTTGCCGCGGAACGGACCGCCCGACGCCGTGAGGATCAGCCGAGCCACGGCATCGGGCGGCTCACCGACGAGACACTGCCACAGTGCGGAGTGCTCGGAGTCGACGGGCACGATCGCACCCCCGTGACGGTCTGCGGCGGCGAGCAGCACCGGTCCCCCGGCCACGAGGCTCTCCTTGTTGGCGAGGGCGAGACGGTTCCCGGCCGTGACCGCCGCCACCGAGGGAGCGAGCCCGTCGGCGCCGACGATGCCGTTGACCACGGTGACGCCCGGTATCGCCGCGAGGGCCGCGACGGCGGCGGCGCCGTGGTCCAGGCGGCGGGCGATCGAGGACGAGGGGACCGTCTCGGGCTCGGGGGCGGCGACGGCGAGGGCGGCGTCCGGATGCGCCGCGGCGAGGGCGAAGAAGTCCGCAGAGCCGCGTCGGGCGGCGAGTCCCGCCACCGGAATGCTCAGGCGGGCGGCGACGTCGAGGGTCTGCCGCCCGATCGAGCCGGTGGCGCCGAGAACGACCAGCGGGCTCAGCCGACGAGCCCCGTCGCGCGGAACACCACCCAGGCGGCCGGGATCACGAACAGCAAGGCATCGATGCGGTCGAGGATGCCGCCGTGGCCCGGGAGCACGGTGCCCATGTCTTTCACTCCGATGATCCGCTTCACCATCGAGACCGCCAGGTCCCCGATCGGACCGAACACGATGGCGGCACCGGCGAGGAGCAGGGCGCTCATGCGGTCGAACGGACCGACGAAGCTCAGCGCCACGCCGACGACGAGCGCCGCGGCGACCCCGCCGAGCCAGCCCTCGACGGTCTTCTTCGGCGAGATCACCGGGGCGAGCGGCCGCCGGCCGAACCGGCGGCCCGCGAAGTACTGGGCCACATCCGTGGCGGCGACGGTCACGACGATCCCGGCGATGAGCCAGCGGTAGTCGGCGTCGGCGATGATGGGGAGGGCGAAGGCGCCGAGCCCGCCCACCCAGGCGGCCACGACCACGGTGAGCGACGCATCCTGCAACGTGTCGCTGCGGGGCGACGCCAGCCCGTAGAAGAGGGCCACGGCCACCAGCACCGCGATCAGCGAGATGGGGATGGCGACCACACCCCATATCCAGGCTCCGATGAGGCATCCGACGACGCCGAGCAGCCCGAAGACGGACAGCGGGTGGTGCCCGGCACGGATCAGCACGGCGTAGAACTCACCGGCGGCGAGCCCGAAGACGACGAGCGCGAGCACCGCGATGCCCGCAGGCCACAGCAGGCTCAGGAAGAACAGCAGCAGGAGCCCGACGCCGGTGGCGATGCGCAGTCCGAGCTCGGCGAGGCCGTGCCCGGTGTCCGGCGCCGCCGCCGGAGCCTCGCCGAGCACGTCGTCGAGACCGACGACCCCGGTGTCGACACCGGGGATGCTGGCGGCCACCGCGATCTGCTCGGTGTCCTCCTCGCGGGCAGCCTCCAACTCCGCCGCCAGCCCGAGGTACTCCTGCGTGGACGAGCTGGTGTAGTCCTCCCCGGCCAGCTTGTCCCAGTCGACCTCCTGCGGCGGCGGCGGCGGGCCAGGGTGGGGCGGTTGCGGCGCGTCGTCCTCGATCCGGTCGTCGCCTGCGCGAGGCGTCGGTGACTCGTCGACGTCCCAGCCGGCCGGCAGATCCCACTGGAGCGGGCCGGGAGACTCCTCGTCGTCGAACGCGGCGAGATCGGCGCTCGTGAAACCGGGATCGGTGGGATCCGGCAGGTCCAGATCCGGATCGAAGCTCGACGCCGGGTGCGGCGCAGCCTCCGGCGGCTCGCGGTCGGTCTCGTCGTCGGCCTCGCCCGAGATCTCGACTTCGAACAGCGCATCGAGCGGATCGCCGGTGAAGGTGCCGTCGTCGTCCGCGGCGCCGGGGAACTCGCCACGCCTGGGTTCGTCTGTCACGGGCACTTCCGGTGATGTTGGGGGGTGGTCAACGGCACGCTCAGACTTCGAGGAGCTCTTCTTCCTTACGGAGGAGGAGCTCATCGAGTCGCTTGACGTGCTCGTCGGTGAGGTCTTGGAGTTGCTTCTCTGCCCGGCGGATGTCGTCTTCGGACACGTCGCCTTCGAGGGACTCGAGGTCGTCTTTGGTGTGGCGCCGCACGTTGCGGATGGCGATGCGGCCCTCCTCCGCGAGGTTGCGCACGAGCCGGATCAGCTCCTTGCGGCGCTCCTCGGTGAGCGTCGGAAACGCAAGCCTGATGATCGTGCCGTCGTTGGACGGATTGAGCCCCAGGTCGGAGGAGCGGATCGCCTTCTCGATGGCGGTGATCGACGATCGGTCATACGGCGACACGACGAGCATGTGCGCGTCTGGCACGCTGAACCCGGCGAGCTGCTGGAGGGGCGTCTGCGTGCCGTAGTAGTCGACCATCACGCGGTGGAGGATGGCGGGATTCGCACGACCGGTGCGCACGGTGGCGAACTCGCCGCCGGTGTGGGCGACCGCCTGGTCCATCTTGGCCTCTGCATCGGCCAGTAGCTCATCGATCACGGCCCACCTCGCTCAGTGCACTAGCGTCCCAACGGCATCACCGCGAACCGCAGCGGTGATGTTTCCGGGCTTCATCATGTTGAACACCCGAATCGGGAGCTCGTTGTCCATGCACATCGTAATGGCCGTGGTGTCCATCACCTGGAGTCTCTCCGCGATCACGTCCATGTAGGACACGTCGTGGAGGAGCTCGGCATCGGGGTTGGACACCGGATCGTCGCTGTACACCCCGTCCACCTTGGTCGCCTTGAGCACGGCGTCGGCACCGATCTCGGCGGCACGAAGGGCCGCCGTCGTGTCCGTCGTGAAGAAGGGATTGCCCGTGCCCGCGGCGAGCACCACGATGCGACCCTTCTCGAGATGGCGAATGGCACGGAGGCGGATGTACGGCTCGGCCACCTGCTGGATCGTGATCGCGGTCTGGACCCGACATGGCGATCCCGCCCGCTCGACGCTGTCGCGCAGCGCGAGCGCATTGATGACGGTGGCGAGCATGCCCATGTAGTCGGCATTGGCCCGGTCCATGCCCTTCGCCGCCGAGCTGAGGCCGCGGAAGATGTTGCCGCCGCCGACGACGACCGCGATCTCGTGACCCTCCCGATGCACGGACACGATCTCGCGTGCCACCTGATCGACCGTCGACGGGTCGATGCCGTAGTTGGTCACAGGATCGGCGAATGCCTCACCCGAGAGCTTGAGGACGACGCGGCGGCTCACTCGTCGGCGCTCTCGCCCACCTGAACCCGGGCGAACCTCGCCACGGAGATGTTCTCCCCCATCGAGGCGGCGAGTTGCTTCACCATCTCGCCGACGGTGCCGTCGAACTGCTCCGTCTTCACGAACTGCTGGTCGTACAGGACGTTGTCCTTGTAGAACGCCGTCAGCTTGCCGTCGACGATCTTGTCGATGATGTGCTCCGGCTTGCCCTCGTTGCGGGCCTGGGCGGCGAACAGCTCCCGCTCCTTGGTGAGGATGGGCTCGGGCACGTCCTCGCGTTCCACCCACCCCGGCCGCGCCGCCGCGATGTGCATGGCGATGTCGTTCGCAGCCGTCTGGAAGCCGTCGCTCTTGGCGACGAAGTCGGTCTCCGCGGCGAGCTCGACGAGCACGCCGATGACCGGCCGTCCCGCCTGCATGTGGAGGTAGGAGCCGATGGCGCCCTCACGTTGCTCCCGCTCTCCGCGCTTGGCGGCGGCGGCGAGNNTGAACGTCCTTGGCGGTGATCTGGGTCATGACTCCCCCTGTGCGGCGAGTTCCTTGCGGCCGGCCTGGAACAGCTCGCGACCCTGCCTGGCGGCGTCGGCCATGATCTCGGTGAGCAGTTGCGAGGCCCGGATGGCATCGTCGTTGCCGGGGATCACCATGTCGATGTGGTCCGGGTCGCAGTTCGTGTCCACGACCGCGACGATCGGGATGTGGAGCCGGGCCGCCTCGGTGACCGCGATGTGCTCGGTCTTGACGTCGATGATGAACACGACATCGGGGACACGGTGCAGATCACGCACGCCGCCGAGGACCGGCTGCAGCTTGGCGAGCTCCCGGCGCAAGCGCAGGCGTTCCTTCTTCGGCAGCGCGTTCATCTCACCGGAGGAGTCCATACGCTCGAGCTCGGTCATGTAGAGGATGCGCTTGTGGATGGTCTGGAAGTTGGTGAGCATCCCGCCGAGCCAGCGGTGGTTGACGTACGGCATACCGGACGACTCGGCCGCTTCCCTGATGGGGGCCTGAGCCTGCTTCTTGGTGCCGACGAACAGCACCGTGCCGCCGCCCGCCGTCGTGTCCTTGATGAAGGCGTGCGCCTCCTCGACACGTTCGAGGGTCTGGCGAAGATCCACGATGTGGATGCCGTTGCGCTCCGTGAAGATGAACGGGCGCATCTTGGGGTTCCAGC
>DKBA01000233.1 GCA_002450985.1 Acidimicrobiia bacterium UBA6912 | reverse complement strand
CGCCGTCGAGCTCCGCCCGGGTCCGCGTCGCTCCGGCATCCGACCCCGCCTCCGGCTCCGTGAGCCCAAAGGCGGCCAGGGTGCGTCCGGCGAGCAGATCCGGCAGCCAGCGGGCCTTCTGCTCCTCGGTGCCGAACGTGGCGATGGGGTTGATGCCGAGCCCGACGCCTGCTTCGAGAGTGATGCCGATCGACTGGTCGACGCGACCGATCTCCTCGATCGCCACGCACAGGCTGGTGAAATCGCCTCCCCCGCCGCCGTGCGCCTCGGGGAAGGGCAGGCCGAACAGCCCGAGATCGCCCATCTTGTGGACGATGTCGAGCGGCAACTCGTGCTCCTGGTCCCACCGGGCCGCGTGTGGTGCGATCTCGGCTTCGGCGAACTCCCGCACCACCTTGCGGAACACCTCGTGTTCCTGCGAAAGCTCGAAGTTCACCCCGTCCTCCTGCTGGTCGTTCCCTGTGGGGAGTGTACGCCCCACCGCCCGGTCACACCCAGGGGGGCGGCGATGAAGAACGTCGCCGGGAGCAGCGTGGCAACCCTCACAGCGGCCGGTTGCCCCGATCGCACGCTTCCGTCCCGATCCCGCAGGACGACGGCGACGTCCTGCGCCGGATCGACCGTCACCCGGAAGCGACCGGTCCAGTCGAGAAGGCGCACGATGGTCGCCCAACCCCGCATCGCACGGATTCGGCTACCGATGACCACCTCACGATCGTGTGCCCGCGGCGTCACCCAGATCGTGAGCGCGGCGAGGGCCGCCCAGCTGAACACCTCGACGTCTGCGGTCACCGCAATGGCCACGTGGAACGGGATCGCCACCCAGATCGCTGCGGTGCGGAGACGGGGTACGAGCAGGCCCAGACCGATGAAGATCTCGGTGAGGACGACCACCTTGGCGAACACCGCCTGGAACTGGGGCGACGCGATCACGTCCACGAGCCATTGCGGCACCCCGGCGGCCACCGACGCCGCCGCCTGCCGTTCCACCCGTAGCCGGAGCACGGTGCCACCGAACCAATCGGGGTCGAGCAGCTTGCTGAACCCGGAGGCGGCATACACCGCGCCGACCTGGAAGCGAAGCAGCATCAGGGGCCAGCGGCGGCCCTCGGCAGGCCGAGGCCGGCCGCGGCGCCGGTTCCGCAGCGCATCCAGCGAGATGGCGTTTCCCGCAGGGACGAGGGCGAGCCCGACGAGCAGCACGCCGAGAAACGCACGGTTGTGGTGATAGTGGGTCCGGCTCAGGAACAGGTTGTAGATGAAGAATGCCGCCGTGTACGTGGTGGTGACCCGGGTGAACAGCCCACACGCCATGAACACGCCGGCGACGGCGGCGAGCGCCAGCGCCGCAACGTAGACGGTCCCGGGCAGCTCCGGGTACCAGGCGCCGTACGGCACGGTGAACCCATCTGCATAGGTGCGACCGTCGGCGGCGTCGGCGAGGAACGGGGCGAGCTGGACGATCGTCAGCACCCCGACGGCGATACGCAGGGGAACCAGCGCCCGGTAGTCGACCACGTCGTCGACGGCCGTCAGGAGCCGGGCTCCGCTCGCCCGCAGCGCGGCAGGCAGTCCGGGCTGGTGGATTGCCCCCTCTGCGTGCCTCATCGGCCGCCGCTCCGTGGCGGCGAGGTCAGCACGACCGTCTGCGGCGGATCGGCGTTGTGCCGGTAGGTGACGGTGGCCTCCAGCCACTCCGTCTCGTGGTCGTCCGGCGTGTTCGCCGCCACCCAGTCGATGGCGTGCTGCACGAGGTCGAGGGTTGCCGCGATCCCGTAGCTGGCGTCCTGCTCGGTGAACGGCGCGCGCAGCCTCCGCTCCTCCACCAGGTCCGCCCACCGATACCCTCCGGGCCACGGCTCACGGACGTCGATGCGCTCGCCATCGCCCGTCACGCGTACGATCGTCGCCTGCCACCTGCTGGCTTCGGGGAACATCTGCCACGCCAGCACTGGAGACGTCCCGCGGTACCCGGCGATGATCGCCGACAGGGAGACCACGACCCAGCCGATCACGATCGCCCGGCGCAGTCGTCTCCTGCCGACCTCGCCGAGGGTCACCACGTGTCCGCCCCTCCGCTGCGTCTGGGGATGCCCCTGGCGACGAGCCGTGGCACCACCGACTCCAAGGGAAGCCCGACGACGTTCGATCGGGAGCCGGCCACGGCGGCCACGAAACGGCGCCCCTCCCCCTGGAGCCCATACGCCCCTGCCTTGTCGAGCGGCTCCCCGCTCGCCGCGTAGGCGGCCGCCTCGGCGTGACTGATGCCGCGCATCGTCACCACGGACCACGTCGCCCCCACCTCCGGGGCGGTCCCTGTTCCGGCGATGGCGAAGCCGGTGACGACCTCGTGGCTGCGGTCGGCGAGGGACAGCAGGATCGCGACGGCCTCTTCTGCAGAGGCCGGCTTGCCGACGATCTCCCCGTCGCGCACGACCGTCGTGTCGCAGGCGAGCACCCACGAGCCATCGCCCAACACCGCCCGAACGGCCGCGGCCTTCTCCTGCGCGAGGCGAACCACCATGTGCTCGGGGTCCTCCCCCTCATGCGGGGTCTCGTCGACGTGCGGCGCCATCACCTCGAACTCGAAGCCGGCCATCGCCAGCAGCAGGCGGCGGCGCGGCGACCCGCTGGCGAGCACCAGACGGGGCAGCGGCCGGGGCGGCACGGCGGCGGGGTCGATCATGGCGGCACCCTACCGGGGTGTCGGCGGGCGAGTGCGACCGGGTGCGCCCTCTAGGCTGGAACCTTCCGTGCGGTCCGGTGTCCAACCGGAAGCGAACCCAGGACAAGCAGGAGCACGCATGCGGTGGCGCAGGCTGGAGGCAAGCGACAGGGTGCCGGATCGGCGCGGTACGGGCGCCAGAGTCGCCGGAGGCATCGGCGGCGTCGGCATCATCGGCGTGCTCATCGCGCTGCTGATCGGAGGGTTCGGCGGGTGCGGCGGCTTTGGCGACATCGGGGACCAGTCGTGGACCCACGGCTCGGCGGAGCAACGGGTGCGCTGGTTCACCGAGGGGTACGAGACCGGCGACCCGAATGCATGTGACACATTCTCGGGAGGAGCCTGACGGTGGCGACCATGCGGGCCATGCGGGTCTCCCAGTTGGGCGGCATCGATCGTCTCACGCTCGGCGAGGTGCCGGTCCCCGAGCCCGGCCCCGGTCAGGTGCGTATCGCGGTCCGCGCCGCCGGCGTGAACTTCCCGGACATCCTCATGATCGCGGGGCACTACCAGCTGAAGCCGGAGCCGCCGTTCTCGCCCGGCTTCGAGGCTGCCGGCGAGGTGGCGGCCCTCGGCGATGGCGTGACGCAGCTCGAGGTGGGACGCCGCGTCGTCGGCACCCCCTGGTACGGTGCGTATGCGGAGCAGGTGATCGTCGATGCCGGTGCGTGTGAGCCCATCCCCGATGATCTGTCGTTCGAGGCGGCAGCCGTGCTCCCGATCGCCTTCGGTACTGCCCTCCACGCCCTGCGTGACCGGGGCAAGCTCCAGGCCGGGGAGACGCTGCTCGTCACCGGCGCCACCGGCGGGACCGGCTCGGCGGCTGTCAAGATCGGCAAGCTGATGGGCGCTCGAGTCATTGCCGCCGTCGGCTCGCCCGAGAAGGCCGCCCTCGCCGAGGCGATGGGCGCCGATGCGGCCGTTGTGTACGGCGGCGACGAGCGGCTGCGCGACCTGTTGCGGGCGGCGACGGACGATCACGGCATCGATGTGGCCTTCGACCCGGTGGGCGGCCGACTCACCGAAGAGGCGTTGCGTGCCTCGGCATGGGGCGGCCGCATCCTCGTGATCGGCTTCGCCGCAGGGGAGATCCCGCAGCTCCCGGCGAACTTGCCGCTCCTCAAGGGGTCGTCGATCGTCGGCGTGTTCTGGGGCCGGTGGCGCACGATGTTCCCCAAGGCCGCCCACGCCCAGTTCACCGAGCTCGCCGACTGGGTCGTGGCCGGCCGTCTCGACCCCGGCATCTCCGCCCACTACCCCCTCGAAGATGCCGGCGAGGCGTTGCGTGCCCTTGCCGAGCGCAGAGTCAGCGGCAAGGTCGTGCTGACGGTCTGAACCGGGCCGGCCGGATCCCCCGGATGGAGGCCATCGACCTGCGATTCAGCTGAAGGCGTTGATGCCCGTGATGGCCTGGCCGAGGATCAGGGTGTGGATCTCGTTGGTGCCCTCGTAGGTGTACACCGACTCCAGGTTGTTCATGTGGCGCACGACGGGGTACTCGAGCGTGATCCCGTTGGCGCCGAGGACGCTGCGGGCCTCGCGGGCCACCTGGAGCGCCATCCGCACGTTGTCGAGCTTGCCAAAGCTGACGTGCGTCGGGTCGAGGGTGCCGTCGTCCTTCTTCCGCCCCAGGTGCACCGCCACCAGCATGCCGCGGTTGATTCCGATGAGCATCTCGACGAGCTTGCGCTGGGTGAGCTGGAAAGAGGCGATGGGCACGTCGAACTGGCGCCGCTCGCCGGCGTAGCTCAAGGCGGCCTCGTAGCACGCTCGCGCCGCCCCGACGGCACCGAACAGGATGCCGAACCGGGCCTCGTTGAGGCACGACAGCGGCCCCTTCAGCCCGACCACGTCGGGGAGGACGGCGTCGCCGGGGAGCCGCACGTCGTCGAGCACCAGCTCGGACGTGACCGAGGCGCGCAGCGACAGCTTCTTGTGGATGAGGTTTGCGGTGAAGCCCTTCGTGTCGGTGGGCACGATGAAGCCGCGAATTCCCTCATCGGTCTGCGCCCACACGACGGCCACATCGGCGATGTTGCCGCTGGTGATCCACATCTTCGATCCGTTGAGCACCCAGTCGTCGCCGTCGCGCCTCGCCCGGGTGCGCATGCTGCCCGGATCGCTGCCCGAGTCGGCCTCGGTGAGGCCGAAACAGCCGATCACCTCGCCCGCAGCCATGCGGGGCAGCCAGTCCTGCTTCTGCTCCTCCGAGCCGAACGCCCAGATCGGGAACATGGCAAGCGAACCCTGTACGGAAACGAAGCTGCGCACGCCGCTGTCGCCGTACTCCAGCTCGGTGCAGGCCAGTCCGTAGGACACCGAGTTGGTGCCTGCGCAGCCATAGCCGTCGAGGTGCATCCCGAGCAGCCCCATCGCGGCCATCTCCTTGGCGAGCTCCTTGGGGAACACGCCGTCCTCGAACCAGTCGCCGATGTCGGGAAGCACCCGGTCGGCCACGAACTGGCGCACCGTGTCCCGGATGAGCAACTCCTCATCCGTCAGCAGCGCATCGACCTCGAGGAAGTCGAGCGGGTCGACCTTCCGGGGACGCATTGCCTTCTCACTCATCACCGACCTCACGTGCTGGAGAACTCGTGCCTCAGTCTGGCTGGTCTCGAACCGCTCGGCCAGTCCCGATCTGCCTTCGCCACCGGGTAGGGTCGTGCCGACATGTCAGGCGCACCACCCCGCATCTCGCTGGCCCGACTCCCCACGCCGCTCGAGCGCCTCGACCGCCTCAGCTCGGCGTGGGGAGGACCGACGATCTGGGCGAAACGTGATGACCTCACCGGCTTCGGCGTCTCGGGCAACAAGGTGCGCAAGCTCGAGTACCACCTCGCTGCGGCACGGGCGGCCGGCGCCGACACGCTCGTGACCACAGGGGCAGCCCAGTCGAACCACTCGAGAGCGACGGCGATCGCCGGTGCCGGGCACGACTTCCAGGTCGTGCTCGCCCTTCGTACCCCGGACGGTCGGCCCCCGGCCCGCCTCGAGGGGAATCTGCTCCTCGACCGGCTCGCCGGTGCGGAGACCCGGTTCGTCACGCCCGAGGAGTACGAACGCCGCGACGAGGCGCTGGCCGCCATCGCCGACGAGCTGCGCGCAGNNCCCGTCGCCGCCATCTGGCATGCCGCCTCGTCGGGGGGCACGACGGCAGGTCTCGGCTGGGCGGCGGATCGGCTGGGCCGCGACGTCCCCATCGCCGGCTCGTCCGTGGGCGACTCGGTACCCGCCCTCCGCCGCCGGATCGAGGGGATCTGGGGAGAGGCCGTCGCCGCCTACGGCGGTGACTGGCCCACCCCGACGATGCTGCTCACCGACGACCACGTCGGCCTCGGCTACGGGCTCACCACGCGCGAGGAGCTGGAGCTCCAGGCCGAGGCCACCCGGCTCACCGGCCTGATCCTCGACCCCACGTATACGGGCAAGGCGATCGTCGGGCTGCGGCGCGAGATCGAAGCCGGCCGTTACCATCCCGGCGACCACGTCGTGTTCTGGCATACCGGCGGGGGCTTCGCCGTCTTCTCCCACGACTTCGGCGACGTGCTTGCCTGAAGCCCGGGAGGGGCCGTTCTCACCGGCGACGGGGAACCCAGAAAGCTCCGGACGGCCACCCCCGGGTACACGGCAGGTGAGGAGAGGAGCGCCGTCCCGCCCGGCGAGGCGTACGATCGCTCCGCATGCCGCACCGAGTCCTCACCACCCGCCACCTCAATCGGGCGTTACTCGCCCGCCAACTCCTCCTCGGCCGGGTACGGCGCTCGGTCCCCGACGCCGTCGAACGTATGGGGGGCATCCAGGCGCAGTACGCCCCCTCCGCCTACATCGCACTGTGGTCGCGCCTCGAGCAGTTCGACCGGGCGACGCTCACCCGTTCGCTCACCCGGAGGAGCGTCGTGCAGGGCACCCTCATGCGGAGCACGATCCACATCGTCTCCGCTGCCGACTACCCGTTGCTCGCCGCCGGGATCCGTGCCCCCCGACGCGAATGGTGGCTGCGGGTGGCGAAGAGCCGTGGAATCGATGACCTCGATCACGCGGCCATCGCCCCCGTCCTCCGCCGCGAGCTCGCCGCCGGCCCGCGCCGCCGGCAGGATCTCGTGGACGCACTCGTCGCCGCCGGCTACCCGAGAGAGGCGTGGGAAGGTGCGGGGCTGTGGGTGGACATGGTGCGCGTTCCCCCGTCAGGCACCTGGGAGCGACGGCGCGCCGACCTCTACGCGCTGGCCGAGACCTGGCTCCCCGGCGACCACGCCGCCGCCGAGGCCGCCGGGCTGACGCACCTCCTCCACCGCTACCTGGGTGCGTTCGGCCCGGCCGCGCCGGCCGATGCCGCCGATTGGGCGGGGGTTCCGGTCGCTGCGCTCACCGAGGCGGCGGAGAGGACCCGCCTTCGCCGATTCCGCCACGAGGACGGCACCGAGCTGATCGACCTGCCGAGGGCTCCGCTCCCCGATCCGGCGACTCCGACGCCGCTGCGCTTCCTTCCCACCTGGGACGCCGTGCTGCTCGCCCACGCCCGTCGCACCGCCGTGCTGCCCGAGGACCACCGTCCGGCGATCTTCCACACGAGGAATCCTCACTCGGTGGGCACGTTCCTCGTCGATGGATCGGTCGCCGGCACGTGGCGCTTCGATGGGGCGAAGGTCGTGACCCACCCGTTTGCGCCCCTCCCTCGAGCGGTCCGCCGTGAGCTCTCCGATGAGGCCGATCGGCTTGCGGCCTTCCATCGGTGACGTCGCGTCGGGAACGGTCAGTCGAAGAACGAGCCCTGAGGGTCGGGCCGCACGAACCGGGGGACACCGGTCCATGGGAGGCCGTCCATGAACGCCCAGCTCCTGCGATGGATGGCCGAGGGCCCGAGGTACTGGAGCGCCGCCTTGTGACGCGGCCCCGGATAGCCCTTGTTGAGCTCGAACACGTACGGCGGGTAGTGCTCCGCCTCGGCCCGCATGATGCGGTCCCGGGTGACCTTGGCGAGCACGGACGCCGCCGAGATCGACAGGGACGTGCGGTCGCCCTTCACGATGCGATGGGTCCGGCCCCTCGCCACGAAGTCCCAGTTGCCGTCGATCAGGACGTGGTCGGGCTCGATGCCGAGCCCGTCGATCGCCCGGGCCGCTGCGAGCCGCTGGGCGTCCGCCATGCCCAACTCGTCACACTCCTCGTGGCTCGCATGCCCGACGCTCCACCGCACGCACCATGCCGCGATCCGCTCGTACAGCGCCTCCCGTTCGTCCTCGGTGAGCATCTTCGAGTCGCGGATCTTGTAGACCCGCCGGTCGGGCGGGACGACGGCGGCGCCGACGGTCAGAGGCCCGGCCCAGGCGCCCCGCCCGACCTCATCGACGCCCACGACCCAGCCGGCGCCCGCCTCCCACAGCCGCCGCTCGACCGAGAGGTTTGGAGCGGCATTGCGGATCGCCCTACGCAGCTTGGGGACCGTTGCAGCCACCTCCCCACGTTAGAGCCTCGCATCGAGTTCGCCGCTCCACCGCGGGATCAGTTGAGCGCAGGATCCGGTGGGTAGTCGGCGTACCACGAGAGGGGCCCTTGCTGGCGGCGGAGCACCCTGCGCCAGAGCCCCGCCGGGTCATCGGTGAACACGTCGTCGGCAGCGGCATCGACGACGAACCACGAGCGGACCAGCAGCTCGGCCTCGAGCTGACCGGCGACCCAGCCGGCATACCCGGCAAACACCCGGGCCCGCACGACGCCGCCGACCTCCTCCGGTGACGTGCTCAAGTCGAAGAGCCCGATGTCACCGACCACCGGTGTCCACGATTCGGGCGGCTCGACGGGGGTGTCCACGATGCCGATGGCGACATCCGGCGTCACCGGGCCTCCAACATGAACAACGGGAGGCGCCGTGTAGGACGCCCACTCGGGGAGGTACTCGGCCACCTGGGCGTCGCTGGGACGGTTGAGCACGACGCCGAGCGCACCCTCGACGTCGTCGTGCTCGACGATGAGCACGACGGTCCTGAAGAAGTTGGGATCGACGAGCTCGGGCGTCGCCACGAGGAGCTTGCCTGCCAGGCTGTCCACCATCCGCCAAGTCTCCCACGTCGGACGCCCATGGGTCGATCGGGGGTGGGACACCGCCATCTAACCTCCGGGGACGGAGGTGACCCATGCAGTTGACCAGCTCCAGCTTTGCGAACGGAGGTCGGATCCCCGGCAAGTACGCGTTCTGCCTGCCCGACCCGTCCAGCCACGCCACATTCGGTCCCAATCTCAACCCCCACCTGGCATGGACCGAGGTGCCCGACGGCACACGGTCCTTCGCCCTGATCTGCAGCGACGACGACGCCCCGACCCGCCCCGACGATGTCAACCAGCCCGGTCGTGAGGTGCCGGCGGATCTGCCCCGGGGCGAGTTCTTCCACTGGGTCGTCGTCGATCTCCCCGCCGATTGCCGCCGCATCGATGCGGGAGAGTTCGCCGACGGGGTCGTCGAAGGCGGCAAGGAGCCGGAGCCGGGCCCGCACGGCAGCCGCCAAGGCATCAACGACTACACGGGATGGTTCGAGGGCGACGTCGGCATGACGGGCCGCTACTACGGCTACGACGGGCCGTGCCCGCCGTGGAACGACGCCCGCATCCACCACTACACCTTCACCGTGTATGCCCTGGACCTCGACACGTGCCCGGTCGAGGGAGCGTTCACGGGCCAGCAGGTCCGGGAGGCGATCAAGGGTCACGTGCTCGCCAGCGCCTCGCTGTCCGGCTCCTACACGATGAACCCGCGGCTCATGGACTAGCAGGGTGCGGAGGAATGGTGTGGCGCACTCGTGACGGCAGCAGACTACATCGATGACGGGTTGTCAACGCTGCCTGACGCGTCCCGTTGGCGCGTCTCTCGCACCCTGCCAGGCGCCTTCACCCCGTGCGCCGGGTGGCCCGACTCCGTCCGGCTCGATCCGGCGGACGAAGCCGGGCGCGCTGCCGATTCGTCGGGCTGCGATGGAAGAGCGCTCGGGCCAGCTCCTCACACGGCTCGTGTCGCCGCGTCGCCTCACTTCGCGGCTTGATTCGACCGCCGCTCCTCGGTGAGGTGTGACTCGATGACCTCGTGACGCTCGAGGTAGGTCGAGATCCACGCCTGGACGGTCGCCGCGACCGGCAGCGCCATGAGGGCGCCGGGGGCACCCATCAGCGTGGCCCCGATGATCGCCGAACCGAAGGCGATCGCCGGATGGAGCGACATCGTCCTCGCCGTGATGCGGGGGCTGACGATGTAGTTCTCGAACTGCTGGTACAAGACGATGAACACCAGCACCCCGAAGGCCTTCGCCGGGCTCTCCAACAACGCGATGAGGACGGGCAGCACCCCGCCGAGATACGTCCCCACCACGGGCACGAACTGCGACAGGACGCCGACCCAGAGGGCGAGCGGTTCCGCGAAAGGGACGCCGATGAGTCGCAGCGCGATCCACGTCACGAACGCGGCCACCGCGGCGAGCAGCGCCCGTGAGTAGATGTAGGCGCCGGTCTTCTCGATGGCGATCTCCTGCACCCGTAACAGCACCCGCTGCCGGTCCGGGGGAAACATGCGCAGCACGGCGCGCCGCACCCGGGGCGCGTCGGCGGTGAAGTAGAAGGTGAACAGGGCGATCGTCAGGATCTGGAACACGGTCGTCACCAGGCGTGAGCCCACCCCGAGGAGCGTGCCGCCCAGATCATTGGCGAGGCTCGAGATCGACGTGTCGAGCGAGGTGATCGACTCGACGATGCGGGCGCGGGACAGCTCGATGTCGAACCGACCGAGGAAGTCGTTGATCTGCGTGACGTACTCCGGAATCGAGTTGATCAGCCTCCTCGTCTGGTCGACGATGAGCGGCACCATGAGCGCCACCGCGAGCAGGGTGAGCTGGACGGCGACCACGAAGATCACGCCGGTTGCCATCCCTCGCCGCCATCCACGTTTGGCCAGGTACGCAACGGCCGGCTCGAGGGCGACCGAGAGGAACAGGGAGATGAGGACGAGGATGAGGAAACCGCGC
This sequence comes from Acidimicrobiia bacterium UBA6912, assembly GCA_002450985.1. GTDB lineage: Bacteria > Actinomycetota > Acidimicrobiia > Spongiisociales > UBA5794 > UBA6912. Next base: position 20,315 of record DKBA01000233.1, on the reverse strand, counting down.
AGGGCCTTCCCGACCTGATACGCCGCCCACAGGATCACGACGATGGCGGTGACCTGGAGCAGCAGGCGTGGCACCCACGGCGGCATCCCTCGCGTGGCGGCGAAGAATCCCCGGGAAGCGGGCCCCTCGGGTTGCGTGTCTCCCACGGCGGGGAGCGTACTGCGCCAGACGCCCGGGAGCCGCGATTGGCTCGCCCTCCGGCCGACACCGCGGGTTAACCTCCCGAAATGGATCGCGGTTTCCTCGCCTCACTCCCCAAGGCAGTCCTCCACGACCACCTCGACGGTGGCCTTCGCATCGACACGATGCTGGAGCTCGCCGACGACGTCGGCTATACCGGGCTCCCGGCCACCGACCCCGGAGAGCTCCGCCGGTGGTTCCACCAGGGCGAGTCCGGATCGCTCGAAACGTACTTGCGCGCCTTCGACCACACGGTTGCGGTGATGCAGACTCCGGAGGCCCTGTCCCGCATCGCCTACGAGTGTCTGGTGGATCACGCGGCGCAGCGGGTGAAGTACGCCGAGATCCGCTTCGCCCCCGCCCTCCACACCCGTCGCGGTTTGGAGCTCGAGGAGATCATCGAAGCAGTGCTCGACGGGATGCGGCGAGGACGCCGCGACACGGGGGTCGAGTACGGCGTCATCGTGGACGCCCTCCGCCAGGACAAGGACGCCGATCCCGTGGCGCGTGCCGCCATCCGCTACCTCCACGACGGCGTGGTGGCGTTCGACCTGTCGGGTCCCGAGAAGGGCTACCCCCCGGACACCCACCTCGCCGAATGCCGCCTCGTCCGGGAGGCCGGGCTGGGGCTCACGCTCCATGCCGGCGAGGGGGACGGCCCGCAGAGCATCTGGCGCGCCTACGGGCGCTGTCACGCCCAGCGCATCGGTCACGGCGTCCGCATCGTCGAGGACACCGTGATGCGCAACGGGGAGATCGTGGCGTTCGGGCAACTGGCGCGCACCATCCGGGATCATCGGGTTCCGCTCGAGGTGTGCCCGACGTCCAACCTCCACACGGGGATCGCCGCCAGCGCGGCCGACCACCCACTGGGTGCGCTCCATCGCGCCGGCTTCGTCGTCACGCTGAACACCGACAACCGCTTGATGAGCGACGTGACGATGACGGATGAGTTCGCCTTCGCCGTCGACCACCACCGGTTCACGGTCGCCGACCTGGAGCAGGTGACGGTCGCCGCCCTCGACGCCGGCTTCGGCGACTGGACCGTCCGCCGCCGGATCCGCGACGAGGTGGTCCGCCCCGCCTACCGGCAGGCGCTCACAGCTCCTTGAGCCTGTCGTCGACCCAGCCGGCGACGAATTGCAGGACCTCGACGCTCTCCGGCTCGTTGTGCATCTCGTGGCGAAGCCCCGGGAACACTCGCCGGTCGACGCCCTCGACGCCCGCCAACGGCGCAGACGCCGCCGGAGGGACGATGGTGTCGTCGCCACCATGGATCACGAGGGTCGGCACCCTGATCTGCCCGACCTCGGCCCGGGCGCGATCCATGGCGTCGATGAACTCCCCACCCCACCGGGCGGTCCCCTCCAGGTGAACCAGGGGGTCGGCCATGTACGCCTCGCCGACCTGCGTGTCTCGCGAGAGCTGGTGGCCTTGGATCGGGGCCTTCAGGCGCAGCCGCGGGCTGACCCGGCTGAGGATGCGGGCCGCGGCGCGCAGCGGGCCGGGAGCGTTCGCCATCAGCGCAGGCGCAGAGAGCACGTAGAGGTCGGGCTGCTCGTAGGTCGACTCCGCATACGAGGTCGCCACGAGTCCGCCCATCGAGTGGGCATAGACGACGAGCGGGCGGTCGGTACGGACGTGCTCGACGATCTCGGCGAAGTCGTCCACGTAGTCCTCGAACCGGTCGACGTGGATCCGGTGGCCACCCGAGCCGCCGTGGCCCCTGTGGTCGTAGGCGAACACCTCGAAGCCGCGCGGCACGAAGAACTCGGCGACGTGCCCCCACCGCCCGAGGTGCTCCGAGGCTCCGTGGACGACGAGCAGCGTGGCCCTCGGCTCTGGCGCCTCCCACCGCCGGGTGAGCAGCGTCACTCCATCCCGAGTGGGGAAGGACCCGGTCATGACTTCCATCCGTGTACCTCTCATTCGAGGGCCGCAGCTGCCAGCGCGGCCCCGACGATGCCGGCTTGATTGCGCAGCGAAGCGGGCACCACTTCGCAGTCGACCTTCAACCACTTGGAGAAGTCGTCGAACCGCTTGGAGATGCCGCCGCCGAAGACGATGAGTTGCGGGGTGAAGACTCGGTAGAGACCGTCGAGGTACTTGTCGACCCGTTTCGCCCACTTCCTGAGGGACACCTCGTCCTCCTCGACCAGGCGGGCTGCCGTCGAGTGCTCGGCGTCGTCTCCCATGAACTCGAGATGCCCGAACTCGGTGTTGGGAACCAGCCGGCCGTCGACGAAGACGGCGCTGCCGACGCCCGTTCCGAAAGTGAGCACGATCACCACGCCCCGCCGATCCCTGCCGGCACCGAACCGCATCTCGGCCATGCCGGCGGCGTCGGCGTCGTTGAGCACGGCCACCGGCCGGTCGAGACGAGAGGTCAGTGCGGCGCGGACGTCGGTGCCGATCCATGCGTCGTCGATGTTGGCCGCGCTGCGTGCGACGCCATCGACGACCACGGTCGGGATCGCGACGCCGACCGGTCCTGCGGCGTCCTCGTTGGCAACGAGCGACACGACGACGTCGAAGACCGCATCCGGCGTCGACGGCTGGGGTGTGGGAATGCGCGTCCGCTTCCGCAGCAACGCCCCGCCATCGACGTCCACGGGAGCGCTCTTCACGCCGCTTCCGCCGACATCGACTCCGACCAGCACTCTCATCGACGTCCTTCCCCTTCTGCCTTCGCCTCGAGGGGGCAGGCTACACGGCGCCCGGAGGGTGCCCGTTCGGGCCCTGCTGCGGGTGTCATCGGTCGATGAACGGTGGGATCACCCGTTCGGCCGGGTGCCATTCGCCTCGGATGTCGACCTCGACGTCGCCCTGGTCCGTCGGCGGCGCGACGTAGCCCATGCCGATGCCGCAGCCGAGAACGGGGCTGAAGTTGCCGCTGGCGACGGCGCCGACCGACTCGCCGACCCGGACGTCGTACCCGGGACGGGGAATGCGGCGCCCGGCGAGCCGGAAGCCGATGAGCTGCTTCGGCACACCCTCGTCGCGCTGGCGGACGAGTGCCCCCTTCCCGACGAACTCGTGCTCGAAGTCGACCACCCACCCCAGACCCGCTTCGAGCGGTGTCGTGTATTCGTCGAGGTCGTGGCCCCACAGCGGATAGCCCATCTCGAGCCGCAGCGTGTCACGAGCGCCGAGCCCGCACGGCACGGCCCCGGCGTCGACGAGGCTGTGCAGCAGGCGCTCGCCGGCGTACGCGGGCACGGCGATCTCCGCACCCTTCTCCCCGGTGTAGCCGGTGCCGGCCGCCCAGAAAGGACCTCCCGCGTAGACCCCGTGGATCACGCGGAAGCGCCCTGGCGCCTCCCCGAGCACCGAGGCGACGAGCTCCGGCGCCTCCGGCCCCTGTACGGCGAGGAGCACGGTCTCGTCTCGGACCGGATCGACGTCCACGTCTGGGCCCGCCGCAGCGGTGAACCGGGCCACGATCTCGTCGAAGTTGGCCCCGTTGGGCAGCACCCAGTAGGCGTCGTCCTCGAGGCGCCAGACGATGATGTCGTCCTCCACGCCACCCGCGTCGTTGAGCGCCATCGTGTACTGGGCGCGGCCCNNACCCCGACCGAGGAGCGAACCGCCATGTGCTCGGCCACGATGCCTTCGTACTGGAGCGGCATCTCCCATCCGGCGAACTCGGTGAAGCGGGCTCCGAGGGACTCGTGAACTGGGCGCAGCGGGGTCTCCGGCATCGGCTCCTCCTGGCAGGTGCCGCACCGGCACCATCGGTCAAACAGCCGCAGCCTAGGGGCTTTCCCGGACGGCTCGCGATGCTCAGCCTGCGGCGGCGCCGTCGCCGGCGTCCTCACCGAGGTCGACGACGAGTGGCGGCCCCGGGATCCGTGTCGGGGCCGGCGGCAGCTCCTGGTCGGCGAGGTCGTCGAGCTCGTACTTCACGATGAAGTTGAGGTAGTCGCGCTGGTAGAAGATCTTGCAGTTGACGTCCGGGTACAGCTCCCGCAGCAACTTGACCTTCTTGTTCTTCTTGGTGACGAGCTTCTGGTTCATCGTCGTGATCTCGATGAACAGGTCCTCGTCGGGGAGATAGAAGTCCGGTCGGAAGTGTTTCCTCGGCCGGCCCTCGTCATCCCAGGCCACCGCGAACTCGCGCGGCTCGTACTCCCAGACGATGTCGTAGAAGTCGAGCAGCTTGGCGAACTGGCGCTCGCTCTCGTGTGCGAACTCGATGAGGTCCGCAGGTGTCTGGTCGAACTCGTCGTGGGTGCTCAGTTGGCGTGCGCCTCCGCGCTAGCGACGCCTGCACCAGGCTCGGGGAAGAGGCTGAGGATCTCGCCTTCGAGCTCCTCCTGCACGGGACCGACCGCGATGCCGAAGACCCCTTGCCCCTTGCGGAAGACGTCGACGACCTCGTCGGGGCTGTGCGCCGCATAGATCGTCGTGCCGTCGGACAGCAGCGTGACGTCGGCGAGCGGCGCATCGCTGTCGAGCTGGGCGCGCAGGATGTCCATGGCGCTGCGAATCCGCTTCAAGCTCATCCCGGCATCGAGGAGCCGCTTGACGACCTTGAGCTGGACGATGTCGGTGAACGAGTAGAGACGCTGGGTGCCCGAACCGCGAGCGGTCTGAACCGAGGGGCGGATGAGACCCGTCCGGGCCCAGTAGTCGAGCTGCCGATAGCTGATCCCCACCAGATTGCAGACCTGTGGAGCGCGATATCCGTCGATCGTGACCTCGGCGTCGACTGGGTGGTCCTGCACGGCTGGCCTCCTCGTTCTCCTCGTAGCTTACACCGACGTAATTCCGCCCGCCGAACTACGGCGATGAAACTAGAGACGACCGAGGAGAGTTGTCAACAACCCACTGTGGACAAATCGCACGGCATACCGGGAGCCTGAGGAGCCCGATGGTCAATCGGTGGTGAAGTCCTCGGGGCTCACCTCATCGAGGAACTCACGGAAACGCTCGATCTCCTCCTCTTCGGAGGCGTCCTGGATCTCGACCCCCACCTCGTCGAGCACGGTCCGCGCCGCAAAGACGGGCGACGACGTGCGAGCTGCGAGGGCGATCGCATCCGACGGACGGGACGAGACGTGGTACTCCTCGCCGTTGCGCACCATCACGAGGTCGGCGAAGAACGTGCCGTCGTTGAGCTCCGTCACCACGACCCTGTCGACCGAAGCACCGAGCGACTCGGTGACGAGCTTGAGGAGGTCGTGGGTGAGCGGCCGTTGCGGCTCTACCCCTTCCAGCGCCAGGGCGATGGCCGTCGCCTCCGTGGTACCGATCCAAATGGGCAGGTAGCGCGTGCCGCCGATCTCGCGCAGGAGCAAGATCGGCGTCTTCGTCGGGAGCTCGAGCCGAACTCCGACGAGCTCCATCGGTACCGGATCGGTCATGGAGTCAGCCTATCACTGCCCGGAATCGGCGGCGCGGGCCGAGCTCCCGTATGCGGTGACGGCGAACGCGAGGGGATCGCCGGTGAGCACGGCGACGTCCATGACGGCCCACAGCGAGCGCAGATTGCGGTAGGTGCCGCTCCAATCGAGGCCGTAGCCGAGCAGGAACTCGTCGCCCACCTCGAATCCCCGGTATTCGATGGGTACGTCGACGATGCGCCGCGTCGCCTTGTCCAGGAGCGCAACGGTCCGCACGCTCGCCACTCCCCTGGCCTCGAGCAGCCGGCGGAGCGTGGTCAGGGTGAGCCCGGTATCGACGATGTCCTCCACCACCACGACGTGGCGGCCGGCGAGCGACACCTCGGTGTCCATGGCGATATTGACCCTGCCTTCCTTGCCGAATCGGGTCAGGGCCAGGAAATCGACCTCGGCAGTGAGGTCGACCTGCCGCACGAGATCGGCGAGGAAGACCATCGACCCCTTGAGCACGCCGACGAACACCGGTTCCTCGCCCTCGTAGTCGGCCGTGATCTCGGCCCCGAGCTGCTGGACCCGCTGATGGAGCTGCGCTTCGGAGACGACCTCGATGAACGCGCCGGCGCTCATCCGCTCCCGCCGAGCACGACCGGCAGCAGGTCGCGCAGGCGCGCCTCGATCTCGGCTCCTGCCGCCGTGGAACGCAGGTCGGTGAGCGGACCGTCGGGGGCCGGCAGCGGCGGGACGGCGAGGAGCCGGGTGCGCTCCTCCTCGCCGAGCGTTGGGTCACCGAGACCGGCTCCGCCCTGTTCGAGCAACAAGGGCCGGCGCCAGCGGTCCTCGAACGTCACCAGCCGCTCCCCGTAGTCGAGGAGCTCGCGACTGTCGGCGAAGTGGTCCTCCGAGCCCATCACAACCCCGATCAGCAGGCGCTCGGGGGTCTGGAGCGCCGAGATCAGCACCTTCCCCGCCCGACCGGTGAAACCCGTCTTGACCCCGGCGATGCCCGGATACTCACCGAGGAGGTGGTTGGTGTTGCTGACGGTCCGGGCCGACCCGTCGGGGGCCGGCTTGAAGACCACGCGCCGGGTTCGCACCATCTCCGCGAGCACGTCGTCCTGGAGCAGCACGCGGGCCATGACGGCCAGGTCGTGTGCCGACGAGTAGTGGCCCTCTGCGTCGAGGCCGTGGGGGTTGACGAACGCCGACTCCGTGAGTCCGAGCTCGGCCGCTTTGTCGTTCATCATGGCAGCGAACCCCTCGACCGAGCCGCCCACGTGTTCGGCGAGCGCGACGGCCGCGTCGTTTCCCGAGCGGACGAGGAGCGCATAGAGCAGGTCGCGCACCGTCCAGCGCTCCCCCGGCACCAGCCCGATCTCCGACTCGCCCACGGCCGAGGCCGTCTCCGAGATGCGGACTCGCTCGTCGAGCGCAGCATGGTCGCGCACGACCAGGGCGGTCATCACCTTGGTGACGGACGCCATCGCACGGGACACGTCGGCGTCCTGTTCGGCGAGGACGACGTCCCCGGTCGCGTCGTAGAGCACCCAGTTCGACGCCGTCAGCTCGGGTGGTTCCGGATGGGATGCCGTCACCGGGACCGGCGAGGGCGGGACGACGACGCTCAACGTCACCACGACCGCCGCAGCCAGGGAGGTGAGCGCGCCCATCAGCCTTCGAGCAGCCGCCGCAGCCGACCGCGCACGATCGCCTCTTGGAGCTGTGCCCCGGCTTGGGCGCAATCGGCGAGCATCTCTGCGGCCTTGCGCCGGTTCTCCGGGTTGCGATGCCGGACGAGGGGCGTCACGAGCTGGCTCAACAGGTCCACCTCACGATCTGCCGCGATGCGCATGGTCCGCAGGTGACGAGCCTCGAGGCCCTGCGACAGCAGGCGGTGGGCGGCGCGGGCGATCGTGAGGTCCTCGTCACGGAACACGAGCGTCCTGTCGGGGAACTCGAGCGGCTCGAGCACGCCGTTCGTCACCAGCTCGTCGATCTGTCGTTTGGAGAGCCCTGCGGCACGACTCAGCTCATCGAGGCTCAGCGAGACGCCTGACGACCCGAAGTACGACTCCGGCGGCGGGCCGCTCTCCGGCCGGGCGCGTACGGTCTCGCCTCGTTCCCACGCCGTCAGCTTCGACTTGATCACCTTGAGCGGGAGGAAGTGGTCCCGCTGCTCCCGCAGGATGTACTGGAGACGCCGGACGTCGTCGTCGTCGAACATGCGGTACCCCGCCGCGCTACGCCGCGGCTCGATGAGGCCTTGCCCTTCGAGGAAGCGCACCTTCGAGATGGTGACGTCGGGGAACTCGTCCTGGAGCATCGCGATGACCTCGCCGATCGTGTGCTCCCTGCGGTACACGGGCGCCTCACGCGTTCCCGACGGTGACCACGAGGTGGAACTTCCCGATGATCACCTCGTCGCCGGGCTGGAGCACGGTCTGCTCGGTGCGCTCCATGTTCACGTAGGTGCCGTTGGTGGAGCCGAGGTCTTCGAGATGCAGGCCCCGTCCGTCCACCGTGAACCGGACATGGTGCCGGGAGACCGTGACATCCCCGAGGAAGATGTCGACGTCCTCGGACCGTCCCGCGATCGTCTCCCCCTCGCCCAACACGAATGCCAGACCGGCGCGCGGGCCCCGCTCGACCACGAGCGCGTAGCGAAACGCCCCCGTGAGCCTGCGGTCGGATGGCCCGGCCTCGCCGGGTTCGGCCTCGGGCCGATAGACGATGGTGGGATCGCTCTCCTCGAGGGGAGCTTCCTCTGCGCCACCAGGTCGGTCGTTCATCCGGCCATCGTAGCCGACCGACCTCAACATCAGGTTGAGGCTTCTCCCCTGGGGCGGCGTACGCCCCTTACTTGGCGACGCCCGGGGCGGCTACTCCGCGGTGTGGTCGGCGTAGGCGGCGGCGTCCATCAGCGAATCGAGCGCCGAGGGATCCTCGGTGCGGATCACCACGAACCATCCGTCACCGTACGGATCGGAGTTGACCAGCTCGGGCGTCTCGGCGAGGGCCTCGTTGACCGCCTCGATCGTCCCGGCGACCGGTGCGTACACGTCTGACACCGACTTCGTCGACTCGACCTCGCCGAAAGCCTCACTCGCCGCGACAGTGCGGCCGACGTCGGGCAAGTCCACGAAGACGATATCGCCGAGCGCATCCTGCGCGTAGTCCGTGATGCCCACACGAACGGCCCCATCGCCTTCGCGGCGAGCCCACTCGTGGTTCTCGGCGTAGCGGAGATCCTCCGGTATCTGCACGGTCGCTCCCTGTGTTCGCTGCCCGCGAGAGCTTACCGCCCGTCCCAGGCGCCCGACCGGCGTCAGGGCGTGCTGCGGGCCGCCAGCAAGGCGCGGGCGTCGGCGAAGTACTGAAAGCCCACCACCCAGTAGAGGATGAGGCCGGGCACCGCCACGATCCATGCGACGACCTCGAGCGGTCGGAACGGCGTCCCGATGCCGACGAACAGCCAGGCGATGGCGGCGTAGAGCATGAGGGTGGCGAGCTTGCCGAGCTGGCGCACCGCGAGCTTCTTACCCACCTGGGCCCCGAGGTACAGCGCACCGCCTGCGATGAGCGCCTCGCGGGCGAGCAGCGCGATGGCGAACCAGGCGGGGAGCACGCCGGCGATCCACCCGCCGATCAGCGCGGCGACGACCGCCAAGCGGTCGGCCACGGGGTCGAGCAGCTTCCCGAACTCGCTCACCTGACCGAGCCGGCGTGCCAGGTAGCCGTCGACCCAGTCGGTGGCCCCGATCACGCCGAGGAGCCACCCTGCGGCGGCGACCTGATCGGCGCCGAGCAACAGCCACAGGAACAGCGGCACCATCGCCAGCCGCACCAGCGACACGACGTTGGGGATCGTCAGGATCGCAGAGCTCGCCTGCTCGTCGCTGGTCACCCCGGCACCTCGACGACGCGCAGCCGCACCCGTCCCAGCTCGTGCTCCAGGTGGCTGATGACGAATGTGTACCCCTTCGCCTCCGGAAAGCGAACGTTGTAGAAGGGGCTCACCAGCGGGACGACGCTCGCGGCGCCGGGCGGGATGCTCGGTAGGTCTTTCACCCGCAGCCGGCCCTTCGCTTGGACGCCCATCGGCTTGCCGTCCTCGTCGATGAGGTCGATCACGATGTCGAGGTCCTGGTCGCGCTCGTCGGGGCCCACCTCGAGGATGAGCGCCAGGTTCAGGTTGCGGTGGATGACCGGCACGGACCGCGCTCGGATGCTCTCGAAGCCGCCTCCCAGGATGTAGAGCTTGCCGCCTTGTACCTGGGCGGCATCGGCGAGCATCGCCGTCGTCAATCGCAGGAGTCACCTCGCCCTCGGGTCGGCCTCACCCTAGCGACGGTGCGGCTCTGGGCCGGCACTGCACCGATAGGCTCCTTGCCCGTGACCACTCCCTTGCGTGTGATGACGGCCAATCTATGGGCGGGCATGTGCGACCCCGGCGGTCTCCGGCGGGTGCTCGACCGCGTGGCGCCGGATGTCCTGGCGGTGCAGGAGCTCCAGCACGAGATGGCCGAGGTCATCGCGTCTCGCTTCCCCCACCACGCGCTCGCCCCGCACCACCAGACCCTCGGCACCGGCATCGCCGCCATGCGGCCTGCGACGTTCTCCCGGCTGCCGATGACCTACCGAAGCGGATGGGTCGCCCGCCTCGATCCGGCGACGTGGCCCGGCCTGGAGGGCCCGGTCGAGGTGATCGACGTGCACCTGGCGAATCCCCTCGACTGGCCGTGGTGGCGTACGGCCGTCATCCGGCGCCGCCAGCTCGCATCGCTGGAGACCCACCTCGACGCCGCGGCCTGTGCCCGGGTGGTCGTCGGCGATTTCAACTCCTCCCCGGTCTGGCCTGCCTACCGCCGGCTGCGCACCCGGCTGGGCGACGCCGCCGTCGCCACCGGTACGGCGGTGCGGACGTGGCGGTTCCAAGCGCGAACGCCACCGTTGCTGCGCATCGACCATGCACTGATACACGGCGTCCGCCCGTTGCGGACGCACACCGTCGAGGTGCCGGGGGCCGACCACCTGGCGCTGGTCGTCGACCTCGAGGCCTAGCCGTCTGCGGAAGACGTGGCGACGGCACGCGTTGGGCATCGTCGGTGCCCGCTGATCGTTGCTCGGCCGGCTACTTGTTGTGTCCCGGTGCGTTGGCCGAGTTGCCAGGAGACGCCGGCCTCCCGGGTGCGGCCTTGTCCGGTTTGGCGGCCTTGTCCGGTTTGGCGTCGGAGGCGTTGGACCCATCGCCGGCCCCGTCATCCGTGTCGTCGACCTCTGCGTCGCCCTTGTCGCAGGCTGCCATCACCGTGACGAGATCGATCGTGCCGGTGTCCATCGGGGCGAAGGCCGGGTCGACGTCCTGGGTGCGTACCTGCTCGTCGCCCTTGCCGAAACCCGACTGGGCGATCCATCGCATCACGCAGCCCTTACCGGCGATGTCGAGCGCCTGGCTGAACGCACTCACGACCTGTCCGTGATTGANNCATCCTCCCCATACGCGATATCGGTGACGTCGCCGTCCTCGATATCGCCCCCCGAGGAGAAGACGACCGGTCCGTTGCCGCCTTCGACCGAGTCGACCGAGACGGTCCCGTCGTCGCCAGTGCCGTAGCCGACGTCATAGGTACCCGCCGCCACCGTGCAATCCACCGGTTCGACGGCCTGCAAGGGATGGATGCCGGTGACGAGCAGGTGGTTCTCGACGTCGTAGCCGAACGTGAAGAACGTATCGCCCGGCTGGGAGCTCCCGGCGTCGTCTACCGCCGCCCATGCCAGGCCTGAGCCGGCGAGCACCGCAAGGACGGCGCCGGCGGCGATGAGGCGGATTCTGCGAAGCATGCGACCTCCCACTGTGGCAATCCCCCGTCGTCGGCTCGACCCTAGCCCAGGGGCCGGTTTCTGCAACGGGTCGCTCGGCCCGATCGTCGCTGCGGGACACGCCACTCGACCCTGTACCCATGGCTGCGCGCTTCGTACGGTGCGAAGGACACCAATGGAGGTCAGATGAAGGACCGCTTCCAGCGCCAGGCCGACGGCTCGTTCGTGGTGGACGTCACCGAACGGGGCCAGGCCGTTCTCGCCGACGGCCTGATCAACCGGGGAACGGTCTTCACCGACCAGCAGCGCACCGAGCTCGGCTTGCACGGACTGCTCCCGAGCCGGGTGTGCACCGAAGAGGAGCAGCTCCGCCGCTCCTACGAGAGCATCTCCCGAAAGGAGGAGGCGCTCGAGAAGTACATCGGTCTCGCCGCCCTCCAGGACCGCAACGAGACCCTGTACTACAAGGTGGTCACCCGGCACATCGCCGAACTGATGCCGATCGTCTACACCCCGACGGTCGGCCTCGCCGCCCAGAACTTCAGCCACATCTTCCGCCGCGGCCGCGGCATCTGGATCACGCCTGCCGACCGCGGGCGCATCCACACCGTGCTCGGCAATGCCCGCACCGACCATGTGCGCCTCATCGTCGCCACCGACAACGAGCGGATACTCGGGCTCGGAGATCAGGGCGCAGGCGGGATGGTGATACCGATCGGCAAGCTGGCCCTGTACTCGGCCGTCGCCGGTATCCATCCTGCGTTCACGCTCCCCGTGAGCCTCGACGTCGGCACCGACAATCCGGACCTGCTCAACGATCCGCTGTATGTCGGGTGGCGGCAACCCCGACTGCGAGGGGAGCCGTACTACGAGCTGCTCGACGAGTTCGTCGATGCGGTCCACCGGCGCTTCCCGCACGCCCTGCTCCAGTGGGAGGACTTCAAGAAGGGCAACGCCTTCGGAGTCCTCCAGCGCTACCGCAATCGCATCAGGTCGTTCAACGACGACATCCAGGGGACTGCCGCCGTCGCCCTCGCCGGCGTTCTCGCCGCAGGCCGCTGCACCCGGACGCGGATCCGCGATCAACGCGTTGTCATCCTCGGCGCCGGCGCCGCCGGCATCGGGATCGCCGGCCAGCTTCGCCACGCGATGGAGGTCGACGGCCTCACCGGGGGCGACCTGGAGCGGGCGGTTGCGCTCGTCGACTCCGAGGGCCTCGTCGTGGCGAGCCGTCCCCACCTCGACTCCTACAAGCAGCCGTTCGCCTGGTCGGACGAGGCGACTCGGGCGGCCGGGTTGGTCGCCGGAGCCGACCTCCTCACGGTCGTACGTCGCTTGCGCCCGACGGCGCTCATCGGCACGTCGGGGCAGCCGGGCGTGTTCACCGAGGAGATCGTGTCCACCGTGGCGACGAACTGCGAGCAGCCGGCGATCTTCCCGTTCTCCAACCCGACCGACAAGTCCGAAGCGACACCCGAACAGATCACCGAGTGGTCGAACGGCCATGCGCTGATCGCAACGGGCAGCCCCTTCGAGCCGGTGCAGCACGCAGGACGGACCATCCCGGTGCGCCAGGGCAACAACGTCTACATCTTCCCTGCGGTCGGATTGGGCAGCCTCGTGTCGGAGGCGCGGGTCGTGACCGATGGCATGTTCACCGCGGCGGCCCACGCGCTCGCCGAGGCCGTCTCGGAGGCGGATGCGTGCAGCGGGGCGCTCTACCCGCCTGTCGACCAGCTCCGGGAGGTGAGCCGCTACGTGGCGATCGCGGTGGTCAAGGCGGCGCGCGACGAACGGGTCGGACGTTCGATCGCCGACGCCGACGTCGCCGCCGCGATCGATGCCGAGATGTGGGACTGCTCGTACCCCGAGCTGCGCCCCTGCTGAGCCGGAACGGCGCCTCTACCGGCGCTCTGCCCCGAGGGTGCGGACACCGGGACCGGCTCGGGCTGCGGGGCCGGCTGCGGTGCGACGTCGGGGGCCGGCGCCGGCGCCTCGATGGTGATGACGCGAATCTGGGTGCCTATATCCATGCCGTTTCCTCCTCGGCTCGTGTGGTCAGGTACTCGGTGAGGCCGGGCAGCGGATCGGGATGTCCGAACCGCAGCTCGCACCAATCGGAGGGGAGGCGGTCGCATGCCCGGAAGAGCGCAGCGATGCGCTCCGGGGTCGCCGAGGCCATCACCAGGTCGGGCCAGACGGCGTAGGCGGCCACCACGCGAGCGGTCTGCGCCCGGTAGCCGCGCTCGTGCTCTACGACCTTGCCGCTGAGGGCGACGACGGCGGCCACGTAGCTGTGGCTCTCGGGCGTGACATGCATCTGGAGGAGCGGGGCAAGCTCCTTCGTCGCATATACCCCGCATCCCAGCCGGCCGCAACGACCGTCGCTGTGGGGAACGTCCGCCGGATCGCCTGCGCAGGTCGCCGAGAAGCCGGCCTCGCGCCACACCGTGCGAGCGCCGTGCAGCGCCCCCTCGTGCATCGCCCACAGCCGGTAGCCGAGCACAGGGACCGGCGACCACGCGTCGGCATGGGCGCGCTCCAGCCTCGTGACCACGGTGCCGAGGAGGAGCGCGAGCGCCTTCTCCCGGCCGGCGATCTCCTCCTCATGGCGGCCGATGTCGGCGAGCAGCGCCGCCACCTCGTGCTCGAGACGTTCGAGGCGGATGCGCTGCGCGGCGATGCGCTTGCGCATCCGGTCGATGGTCGCCACCTCATCGGGAATCTCGGCGGATGACCTTCGCTGCGCGTCGAACCGCCTGGTCAGGTCGGCGATCTGCTTGCGGAGCTCGGCCCGGCTGTCGTTGCCGGCGGGAGCGAATGGGACGGCGACCATGCCGGCGACCGTAGAGCATCGAACACACGTTCGCAAGCGCGAACGTGTGTTCGATTTCGCGCAGTTCCTCACCTGTTGCTCACCCAGGCTCCGGCGGCCCTATCCGATCTCTCACCGGCAACCGCGACGCTGTCCACACGGCCTCGTTGCATGCCTGGATGCCGGCGGAGAGGGAGGGAGTCACACCAACGGGCATAGGGGCCACGGGTATCTCGATCTGCGGGAGGAAGCATGAAGATCACACGACGACTGATCGTGCTCGGAGCGGTCGCCGCACTCGTCACCGCGACGCTGGTCGCAGCCCAGTCGGCGACGGCCGGCGGGTTCGGCGAGGAGGTGAGCGGCAACTTCTCGGACACCGCCATCGACACCAACTTCGATGGCTCCGCCGCGAACCTGTTCAGCGGGGCGACCAAGGGCAGTGGCTCGGCGACCTATGAGGGCATCGTGGAGGTCGTGCTCGACCCGATGACGCAGTGCGACGGTCCCGGTACGGCGACCGGCGACCTCGTCGAGTACTCCATCGTCCGGCGGTACGCCAACGGCGATCTGCTCACGTCCCGCATGGTCGCGGGCACGGGTGAGGATGCGCTGTGCTTCAGCCTGTCGACGGGTGCGGCAACGCTCGACATCGACGCCGAGTTCACGGGCGGTACGGGCAGTTACGCCGGAGCATCGGGCTCGTACCACGCCTCGTTCATCGTGCAGTTGCTCGTCCAGGACCCCGGCGGCGGCATCGCCCACGGCACGTTCACCGGAACGACCACCGGGTCGATGGACTGATCACGATCCCAAGGGACGGGCGCGGACACCACCTTGCGCCCTCCACGACGACGGGGCCCGGCGCACACGCTGCGCCGGGCCCCGTCGTGTCGGGCTTTGCCATCTCGAGCGCAGTACGCTTGACCGCATGACGCCACGCTTGGCGACACCATGACGGAGACCAGCACCGACGCAGCGCCGGCCGGTCGCCCCTTGCCGGTCACGGGCTCTGCAGTGCAGCCGGAGCGGGCGTTCAGCATCTCGATCCTCGTCTCGGCGGTCCGCTGCACGCTCACCTATGTGATCCTGCCCTTCGTCACCCCACTGATCGGGCTCGCCCCGGGCGTGGGCCCTGCGCTGGGCATCACCATCGGGGCGATCGCCATCGCCGCCAACGTGTACAGCCTGCGCCGCTTCTGGCGGGTCGGCCACCGCTGGCGCCGCCCGATCACCGTGCTCCACGTCGCCGTGATCATCCTGCTGATCGTGCTGATCGCTTTCGACCTGGGTGAGCTCGCGGGCTGACGGCGCAGTGGGACCCGCATCGCGGCCACTCCGCAGCACGTCGTCGGCGCGTGGTCAATGCCCGGACTCGGCGCTTCGAGCCCGTCCTCGCCGCTTCGCGTTGCGGACGTGCCGGCGCCACACAACGGCCAGCAGGATCACGCTGAGCGCAGCCCCGGTGCCGGCGAACCAGACCTCGAACCACGACCACGTCGTGGCGTAGTCGGCGCGGTACGGGGGCCGCACATCGAAGTCGACCCACGGGCCCGTGCGGCCCAGGACGAACACCAGCACGCGAACCGCGTGCATCAGGATCATTGCGGCAGCGGCACGGAGAGCAAGCGTGGCGTGGCCGGAGTGGCGAGCGACGAGCCAGGCCCCGCCCGCTACCACGACGACGGCGTCCACCGAGGATTCGACACCAAGGAGCGCCGCCGCCCACCACGAGTAGGTGCGCAGGGATCCTCCCGCCATCAGCATGATCGTCCTGGCGAGCAGGAACCCCGAGCCCAGGACGAGACCCACAGCAGCGAGCCGGGTCCAACGCGACGCACCGGGCGCTCGTTCCTGCATCTGTGGAGCGGCGGTTTCCACCGGCAGCTCCCTCGACGAACACCCCCATTCTCTCGTGTCGCTCCGTCTCCCGGCCGGGGGCTTGGGTCACGGCAGAGCCCGGGACCTGGAACTGCACGGAGGGCAGCTCGCTCAGGGTCGGAGCCGGATTCACGGCTGCGATTCCCAAATACGCGAGCGCCGAGACCTCGGTTGAACGGGCGGGGACGAGCGGGCGCTCCCGGGGCGAAAGCGTAGGTGAGCGACAACACGTTGAGCACAGCGGCAGTATCGACGTACCGGCCGAACCGCACTGACGCTGGAGATCCTCGCCAAAACGGCAGCTCGTGGAGATCGATTTCACCTACGACATCGAACGCGGGACATGTCCGGTGACGGGATGAAGACCGCCGAAGGCTGCGCCGGTACCTGCCGCAACGCGAGGACAGACACCACCGACGTGATCATCAAGAACGTGCAGTCGCTCTCTGAATCGGTCCATCACCAGCAGCGACCTGGCCGCGGCGGCTGAGGCAACGAGGCGGTGCGGCGTCCCGACACCGACTGGGGTGCTCAACCGGAGGTCGAGGTCCTGGAGATGGTGAGGCGAGGACAGCCGAGAATGTATCGCGGCGGGCAGGTCGGCGCTTGCCGTGGCTACGCGGATGCGTCCACGAGGTGCCTTCTCAGGAAGGCGGCTTGGGCACCGATGGATCGTTGGTAGTCCGGACTGCCCTCCCACAAGAGTCCGAAGTGCCCATTTGCCACGGACACGAGCTCCTTCGGCTCAGGGATCGTCTCAAAGACGGCGCGAGCCACGTCTGCGTCCGAGCCTGGCATTTCGTCCTCTTCGGCGATGACGGCCAGCACCGGCATGGTCAGGTGGGGGGCGCACGACTGCGGGTCGAGGGGGACCGGCGTCTGCAAGGAGACGCGGTAGCCAGCGTTCATCCAGGCCGTGCCGAACCTGGCCCCGTGTTCGAGGAACCAGCGATACGCCGTCGGCGGCAGGAGCAGCGACGGTGCGTGTATCTGGTCGAGTGAAACGACGGGCAACGGTCCTGAGACGTCGAGCTCGTAGTCACCGAGGTCACCGGCGAGGATCTGTGTAATGGCAATCCTGCGGCCCGCTTGCTCCCCCTCGAACTCGTCTCCCCACACCGGGGTCTGCACCACGAGTGCCGCCACGTCGCCATCGACCGCTGCGACGACGGCAGCAACTCGACCGGTCATGCTGTCACCCCAGAGACCCACACGCGTGGGGTCGATCGCCGCATTCGAGCGGAGGTGGCGAAGCAAAGCGAGGTAGTCCTGTGCTTGCCACCATTCGCAGATCTGCCCCCGTGGCTCTCCGTCGCTCCGGCCGATCGTCCTTGGATCGGCGAGGAGTGCCGCAACACCCG
Organism: Acidimicrobiia bacterium UBA6912; assembly: GCA_002450985.1. Classification (GTDB taxonomy): domain Bacteria; phylum Actinomycetota; class Acidimicrobiia; order Spongiisociales; family UBA5794; genus UBA6912. Next base: position 2,916 of record DKBA01000233.1, on the reverse strand, counting down.
CTTCTGCGAAGGCCGCCGCGTAGCGGTCCGCCACCATGCCCTGAGCGGTGGCCGAGAACCCGTGGATCATCGCCACCGCCGGCGTCGGAGCAGACCCACCCTCGGCCGGGTACAGCCACCCTCGAACGATCGTGCCATTCGACTCGACTTCGACCGGGATCGCTTCAGACATCGGTGACTCGGTTGGCGATCACACCACCTCCTCGCTCGGCCTTCGACGCTAGACAGTTCCCAATGGGTTCGACAACCAGATGACGCGAGTCCCGGGGTGGGTCGTCACCGCTCCCACCACGGCGGTGAGGTGTGGCGGGGCCCGGTGACTGCCGGTACCGGGGCCCCGCCGCCAAGAGGGGCACGACCAAGTCGATCAGGTAGGGCTCGAGGGTATGGCAAGCGCCGCAGCTTCCCCCTCCCCCCTCGAGCGCGCCAGGTGGCTCGGCGTGCCCTCATGCCGAGGGATCGATGGGCGCCTCGGGCGGGCCGGGCCACTNNCCGGCGACCTCTCGACCCCCAGACGGGATCAGGGGGGTTTCGGCGACCTGGCGAATCGGCGTGATCTGCCGTTGACCTGGGGTTTTGTCACCGGTTATCTCTGGTCGTCTTCGGTGGTTTTCGATCCTCTCGCGGACTCCTCGCGGACTCCTGGGCTTGACGGCCGACCGGCGCCGACACGTCGCGAGGCACATCATGGGTGCCCTGTCCCCCTTCTCCGTCGACGGCTCCGGTAGTATCCTTACTTCACCGATCGAGTAAGGAGCGGACACAACATGGATCTCGCAGCGAAGGTCACATCCAAAGGACAGGTCACGATCCCCAAAGCAGTCCGCGACAAGCTCGGCATCGCCGAGGGCGACGAGATCGTCTTCCGCGTCGAGAAGAACCGGGCCCTGCTAGCGAAGACACCCAACCTCCTTGACCTCGCCGGCGCCGTCGACGTCCCAGCCGCGAAACGCGGTACGGCCTGGGACGAGGTCCGTCGGGGCACGAGGCGTGCCCGTTCCGAGGCGCGGAGGTGACGGCGTTCGTCGACACCAACGTCCTCATCCGCCATCTCACCGGTGACCCGCCGGATCTCGCTGCTCGTGCCACCGCCCATCTCGCCGCCGCAGATGAGCTGCTTCTCCCCGACCTCATCGTCGCCGAGACCGTCTACGTGCTCGAGTCCTTCTACGAGGTGCCCGCCGACGAGGTAGCCCGGTTGGTGCGGTCGGTGGTCGCCTACCCGCCCATTCGGACGCTGGATCCCGCTCTGCTGCTGCGCTCGCTCGAGGTGTACGAGACCCATCGCATCGACTTCGCCGAGGCGTACCTCGTAGCGTCGGCTGAGGCCACCGGAATTCCCGACATCATCTCCTTCGATCGCAGCATCGACCGCGTCACAACCGCCAGGCGGATCGAGCCCTGACTGGACGGCCGACACCACGACGGCCACGGTGAGTGCTCGCCGCCAGCCGAGCCGCAATCCTCGAAGTGCCGATACTGAGCACTCTTGGGAATGCGTGTTTTTGTCCGGGATTTGGTGATCTAGGTCGGTCAATTCCGAGCCGAGTCGGCTCGTCGCCAGCGAGTACGGTGCCGTCACCCTGGTAATCAGCCTGCCACTACTGGGCACCGGAGCGGCGCAACCAGACACTCGACAGCGAGTTCGGCAGACGGCTGAGCCGGGCCACCGAATCCTTCGTCAAGCCGACTTCGTGGCAGGCGGGAGGACCGAGAGCCAACGTGCGCCAGCCGAAGGTGGTACTGATCTTGGGCCAATTCGGTGAACGCAAGCATGTGCTCGATGGACTCCGGGCTCGTCTTCGCACGCTTGGATTCGCTCCCATCGTCTTCGACTTCGAGAAGCCAGCCACCAAGACGTTGACTGAAAGTGTGCGGGTGCTCGCTGGGTTGTCGGCGTTCGTGGTGGCAGATATCACGGACCCGAAATCGGTTCCGCAGGAGGCGATGGCGATCATCCCGACCTCCATGGTGCCCTTCGTACCGCTGGTCCAGGGCGAGCAGGCACCGTGGGCGATGCTCGAGTCGCTCTGGCAAGAGCACCAAGATCGAGTAATCGAGCCCCTCTGGTACGGAACGGTCGACGAGCTCCTTCCCCTGCTGGGCCCGGCCGTTGTGGAGCCGGCGCTCGAACGCCGCAGGACGCTGCTGGCCCGCAAGGCAGAGGCGATGGCGGTTCGTAGCCTTGCCGACTACCACGGTCACGACGACCTGCTCGTGTAGGTTTGCAGCGTCAGTTTCCTTGGGAGGCGTCATGCCGAACGGCAATCCGCAGCCAACAGGACCCGAAGTTGAGGCGCTCATCAGGAGATCTGCGCTCCTCGCAGCCAAGGTCTCGTCTCTGGAGGGCAATGGTTTCTCTCGCCAGGAGGCGATGCAGATCCTCTTCGCTGACATTCAGGCAGGCCTAACAGAGTTCGGAACTCCAGCAGCGCCGATCGGCGTGGGCGCTTCGCCGGCCCCGATACCTTCCGCTACTCCACCTCCTCTCGACCTGTCGACTCTCGTCGGCACTTGGAACATCACGCCGTCTCCCCTGGTTGAGGAGTGCCGGCCCGTCCTCGCCGGCATCGCCGGCAATGAGTTCTTGCTTGATGCGGCTTCGGTCGAGATCGCATTTGTTGGACAAGGACAGTCGAGGATCGCTCTCGTGTTCCGAGACGCAAGTGGCGGCGGACTCCGTGCGGAAGGGTCCGTTGCGAGTACCGGAGGACCTCGCTTCGACTTCCTCGGCGAATTCGACGTCAGCCGAGTCCGTCTCAGAGCGAACGGACAACTGACAGGCAACGGCCTCGAGGTCACGTTCCGGTTCGAGTACGACGGCACACCATTCGACATCCCCCGCCTCCCCGGTTTTGGGTCCCCGTGCAGAGACAGCAGCCATCCACGAACACTTGTACGGGTCTAGCCCGTGCC
>DKBA01000338.1 GCA_002450985.1 Acidimicrobiia bacterium UBA6912 | reverse complement strand
GCCATCGCCGAGCGCGTGGTGTATCCCGAGTGGAAGATCGACTGGACGGAGGCCTTCGGTGTCGGCCTCGCCGGGTCGTTCCTGGGAGGCCTGACGTCGAACCTCGTCGCCGGCGAGGGCTTCGCCCTGCATCCGTCCGGCCTGATCGGATCGGTCCTCGGCGCCATCGTGCTGCTGGCGATCCTCAAGTACGTCAGAGGGCGGATCCGCGCCGCCGGGAAGTAGCCCGTCGGGGCGAGCGCTCGAAGCCGGCGCCCGACCGCGCCTGGGGTCGACCCGCCGGCGGGCGCTAACCCTCCGCTCCGTGTTCGTGATCGGGCTGCGTCGATGGGCGGTTTCTGCCCAGCGAGCCCACCAGGTACGCCACGAGCACGATCAGCAGGATCTGGCCGAACAACGTCTCGATCATCGCGAGCGATCGACCCAGGTTGGTCGCGGGCGTGAGATCGCCGTATCCGAGCGTCGTGATCGTGACCACCGAGAAGTACACGTAGTCTCCGACCTCTCTGGCACGCCCATCGACGAAGAAGCTGCTCGCCATTGCGTTGCCCGCGGCGGAATAGGCGAAAGCGAAGACCAGTGCGAGCTGGATGTAGGCGGCCAGCGCCGCCACCACCTCTTGGAGGCCCGTCGCGGAGTGTTCGAAGATGCGACGCAACAACGTGAAGGCCGCAAAGGCGAGCGCTGCAGCGACGGCGAGATTCGACGCCACCGTCAGCCCGTCGACGCCGGCGATGCCATTCGCCGTGACGAGAGCGCTCAGCACCACCGCGCCGATCAGCGCGCCGTTCATCGATCGTGGAGTGGATCCGGTGGCGCGTAGCGTCGCAACGATGGCCCCGATGACGCACAACCCGGTGAGGGCTGCGAGGCCTCTCGAGGATCCCGCAAACGTGGCCAGCCCGAGAGCGGCGATGAGCAAGGCAAACACCGGAAGGTACCGGTCGGTTGCGAAGTAGGCTCCTGGGCGCTGAGCAGGCACTCTCGACGACACGGGGCGAGCGTAGTTGGTCGCTGCGTCGCCGGCGCACGAGTCCCGCACTCGCCTGCTTGGGCGGAGCGGTCAGCTCCCCGACGGCGCTGCGGCGTCGAGCCTCCGACCCTTGCGTCTCCGCCAGTAGAGGAACGTGCCGATCCCGATGAAGACCTGCGGGAAGTAGGTGGCGGCCCGCCACACCATCACCGCGGCGAGGGCACTCGGCTCGTCGGCGCCGAACGCGACGAGGATCGCCGTGATCGCCGCATCGACGGTTCCCAGCCCCCCCGGCGTCACCGGGATGAAGCTGCCCAGCCGGCCCACCGAGAAGGCGACCAGTGCTTCGGCGAGCGTGACCTCTGCCGTTCCGCCGATGCTCCGCAACGCGACGTAGAGCACGACGAATTGCATCAGCTGCTGCAGGATGTTGGTGAGCGTGATCGCGGTCGCCCGGTCCCGCACCACGTCGACGGTCGAGCTGCGGAAGTCGAGGAGCTTGCCGGTGAGATCGAGATCCGCGTCCCTGCCGAACACGCGCATGACGCGGTCGATGAGGCCATCGACGAGCTCACCGAGTCGCCGTGCCGCCGACTCGCTCCGGAAGACGAGCACCAGCGCACCCACCATGAGCCCCACGACGATGAGCCCGACGAGCGCGATGGCGAGCACTCTCGACTCGAAGTCGCCGACGAGGGCCAGCGCGAGCACGCCGAAGACGGGCATCCCGAGCGTCACGAGCGTGTTCCACAGGCTGGTGATGCCGATGGCGGCAGTGGCGGGCCCTCCGGCGAAGTCGTAGTCGCCCAACATGTCGTACTGGACGGCGAGCCCGAACGCACCGCCGGCCGGCACGCCGTTGCTGATGGCGAACGACGTCTGCCGCACGACGAAGGCGGGGCCGTAGGCGATGCCCGGCAGCGCCGCCTGGTAGGGCCAGACGTAGACGGCGATCGTTGCGATCGTGGCCAGTACCAGTACGACCAGCGCCGCCGGCGACATGCCTTGGATGGCGTCCCACGCCTGCCCGTAGTCGGCGAACTGGGGCAAGATGACGGCGAACACGAGCACCAGCGTGACCAGCGTCACGATGGACGCGATGATCTGCTTGCGCTTCGACGCAGGCTGCGACTCGTGGGGCGCCGGCGGTTGTGCCTGGTCAGACATCCGCGACAGGCTAGTGCCCGCACTCACCCCGTTCGTGGGGACGTGAGCCCCGTCATCCCGCGGCGCGCACCCAGAAGCGGTACATGGCGCTGAAGATCAGCGGATGGCTCCGCTCCAACGCGTCCCAGTTGACGAGTCGCCGACCCGTTGGCTCGTCGGGGAACGCGTGCAGGTAGAGGCTGCGGAGCCGGCGTGACGGCAACTCGAAGCCGAGGAACTCGAGGCCGAGGGTATCGAGAAGGTGCGCGATGCGCGGGATGTCGAACCGATCCTCGTGCGCATGAAAGAACAGATCGCGACAGCCGCTCCTCGTGAAGAAGTCGGGCGCCATCGTCAGCCGCCGTGCCGGGTCGTCTGCGGGGAGTGCACGCACGAGGGACCGCAGTTCACGGATGCCGTCGAGGGTCGGCTCCAGCCGGCGGCGGCGGATGATCGACGTGACCGGATCGAGCACGCGGCGCCCATACCGGCTGTAGAGCCCGAGCTTCAGCAGTCCGCCGGGTCGTGTGAGCCGGCTCAATCGCGCCAGACCGTCTTCGGGGTCGGCCATGTGGTGGAGCACGCCGACGCACTCGACGACGTCGAACCGGCGGCCGGTGTCGTCGAGCGCGAGGATGTCGGCCTGGGCGAACTCGACGTTGCGGATGCCGAGACGGTGTGCCCGGGAGGCGCCGTGAGCGAGGGCTCGCAGACTCAGGTCGATCGCCAGCACCCGGGCGTCGCGGTACCTGGCGGCCGTCATGACGGCGTGGCGTCCCGTACCGCACCCTGCGATGAGGATGTGCGGGTGGCTGATGTCGAGTGCAGCGGCGAGGTCCGGATTGCCGAGCGCCGCCGCCACGGTCTCGCCCAGTGGGCGGGGGTCCGGGAGAGCGAGGTGCCGCCAGCGAGGGTACGGCTGCTCCTCGTACTGTGCCTGTACGGCCTCGGACACGGCATCCGTGACCGCGGTCAGGCGTGGCAGCCCAGCCGCCGCCGATCGCTCCTCGGCCGGCTCGACGAGGTGGCGCTTGTACACCGCGGCCGTAGGCTCGGTTCCCCGCAACCGCCGCGCCGACTCGTCGTCGAGACCGAGCTCGGAGAGCGGGCGGTACATCGCATGGACGAGCGCGGCGACATCCTTCGCCTCGTCCGGCATGTCGCGACGACGTGCCGCCAGCGTGGCGAGCCCATCCGTCTCCGTGTGGCTCTCCTCGTAGACCCACTCCGTGGTGTGCATCTGGAGGGCGACCGCGGCGAGGAGACCGAGCGAGGGCCAGTCGCCGCGTGGCTCGCCGAGGACGGCGTCGAGCCAGCTCGCCCGTAGGGCGGTGAGCGCCGTCTCGACGTCGGCAGACGCAAAGACGTGATCGCGCAGCAGCCGGAGATCGAGGGTGGTGTCGAGGGCGATCGTCATCGCACGGAGATCCGTCCGTTCCAACGCTTCTCCGCGGCGCAGCCGTGCCAGTGCTTCCGCAACCCCTGGGGCGGCGGTGAAGCGGGCGGCGGCGACCCCCGCCAGGCGCCGGTGGTCGACGTGATCGTCGGCGGCGAGCGCGTCGAGGGCGCGGTCGAGCACGGCGTCCGGACCTGGTGACGGCGACGCAGCCAGTGCCGCGATGAGGCGGGTGCGGGCGGCCACGGGGGCGCGGCCGGCCAGGTAGGCCTCGGCGAGCTCGCGGAGCGACCGCCGCNNTCCGCCGCCGGCTCGGTGGTGGCCGCCTGGTGCGCTACGGCCCCGGCTCACCGAAGACCGTCACCCAGTCGTTCCGCATGCTGACGACCGTCCACCCGAGACGGGCCGCCGTGTCGAGCACCCCCTCGGAGGGGGTGAACGTCCCGGCGACTCCCTCGTACTCGTACTCGCGGGCGGCGTCGTCGTGGTCGACGAGCACCGCGAGCGTCGGGCCTTCCCCGGTGGATGCGTACTCGAGCATCTCGGCATCTCCCGGGGAGTTGCCGGCGGCGAGGATCGGGCGTTGCCCGATCTGGCGCTGGATGCTCGGCAGCTTGGCCGGTCCTTCGTTGGGGTCGCCTTCCAGCTCGCTGGTGCGGACGATGTGGAGCGATCCGTCCCGTCGCACCATCTCGTAGCTGACGCTCGACCCGATGACCCGTTCCGGAGGGATGCCGTAGAGGTCCATGCTCACGGCACGCACGAAATCGCCGCCGCCGGCCGTGACCGTGAAGACGCGGAACCTGCGGCGCCGCAGCTCGTCGATCAGCTCCAGCATCGGCACGTAGAGGAGGCTGCCGTACGGTACGCCGCGCTCGGGATGGACGGCGTCGGCGAAGAAGCGAGCGACCCGGGCGGTGAACTCTTCTGGCGTCATACCCTCGAACAGCTCGACGAGGGCGAGCGCAACGCGGCCGAGGCCCAGTTCCGCAATGGTCTGCCGATCTCCCTCGAGCACGGCGCGATACTCCGTTCGGTCCGCGAGGTCCGGACGGGAGGCGACAGCGCGACGGAGCTCATCGACGAAGAACCGCACCTGGGGGTAGGTCGGCTTCTCGCACCACAGGGTGCCGTCGTTGTCGAAGACCGCGACCCTGGATCGAGGATCCACGTCTTCGACCTCACGCAGAAAGGCCACGATCGCGTCACGCGTCGGACCCGCTGCCCACGAGGGCAGGAGCTCGGCGGTCACGGGCAAACCATCGTGTGTGTGGGGTCAGCCGCTCGGGATGCCGGCTTTGAGCTTCTCGAGCATCTTGCCGACCGTGAAGCTGGCGGACTCCTGCCTGGGCGGGAACTCCTGCAGCGTGGCCGCCATCTGCGCAACGAAGCCCTGCGCCGGGATCAGCAGGTACGCACGATCGATCATCCAGTCGTAATAGGTGTTCGACGTGATGTCGGCGCGCTCGAACGGGTCGGTGCGCAGGTTGAAGATCTTGGGCACCCGCAGCTCGGTGAACGGCTCTGCCCACACCCGGAGCGTGCCGGTGGCGCGCTGCTCCATGAACACGAACTTCCAGTTGTCCATGCGCAAGGCGGTGAGGTCACCGTCGTCGGAGACGTAGAAGAAGAACTGGCGGGGGCTCGCGTCCACCTCGCCGGTGAGATAGGGAAGCTGGTCGAACCCGTCCAGATGCACCTTGTAGGTGTCGCCATTCAGCTCGTGACCTTGCTTCAGCTTGTCCGCGATGTCGGGCTCCCCGGCGGCGGCGAGCAGCGTCGTGAACCAGTCTGCGTGGCTCACGATGCCGTTCAGCACCGTGCCGGCGGGGATGTGGCCCGGCCACCTCGCCAGGGACGGCACCCGGAAAGCCCCCTCCCAGTTGGAGTTCTTCTCG
>DKBA01000217.1 GCA_002450985.1 Acidimicrobiia bacterium UBA6912 | reverse complement strand
GGAGATCAAGATCTCCTGCGTCATTGAAGCAAAGTATACCGAGTTGGCCGTGCGTGTGCTGCATGATGCCTTCGAGCTGGACAAAGCGGCGTAATAGATACAACGGGAGTCCGGAGAATATCTCCTTCCTGGTCGTTCTTCCGGCTCCTTAATCTAAGAAGGGGTAATCCGCAGTGAAACAGAAAGTCCAGATCTACGACACCACCCTCCGCGACGGCACCCAGCAAGAGGGCATCTCCCTCACCGTCGGCGACAAGCTGCGGATCGCCCGGTTGCTCGACGACCTCGGTGTCGCCTTCATCGAAGGCGGCTGGCCGGGGGCCAACCCGAAGGACGACGAGTTCTTCGCCCGCGCCCACGACGAGCTCCGGCTCGACACGGCGACGCTCGTGGCGTTCGGGTCGACCCGGAGGTCGGGTGTGCGCCCCGACGAAGATCCCCAGCTGGCCGCGTTGCTCGCGGCGCGGACCGAGGCCATCTGTCTGGTCGGCAAGGCGTGGGACTACCACGTGGAGCACGCCCTGCGCACGACCCGCGACGAGGCCGTCGCCATGGTCGCCGACTCGATCGCCTATCTGCGGTCGCAGGGCAGGAGGGTGTTCTTCGACGNNGGCGAGGTGCTCGAACGGATGGGCGACGGCATCTTCGGCTGCCACTTCCACAACGACTCCGGCATGGCGGTAGGCAACTCGATCACCGCCGTGCTCGAGGGCGTGTCCCAGGTGCAAGGGTGTGTCAACGGCTACGGGGAGCGCACCGGCAATGCCGACTTGTGCTCGCTCATCCCGAACCTGTCCCTCAAGATGGGGTNNCACGACGATCCCGGCCGATCGGCTGGCGCGCCTCACCGCGGTGTCCCACCACGTCGCAGACGTCGTCAACCTGACGCTCGACCCCCACCTGCCGTACGTCGGCGCCTCGGCGTTCACCCACAAAGCCGGGCTACACACGTCTGCGCTCGCCCGCCGCGCGGATGCCTACGAGCACATGGCCCCCGAGGCCGTCGGCAACGCCACCCGGGTGGTCGTCTCGGAGCTCGCAGGCCGATCGACGGTGCTCGCCAAGGCGCGGGCGCAAGGACTCGAGCTGAGCAGCGACGCGGCGCAGGCCGTGGTCGACCGGATCAAGGAGCTCGAGCACCGGGGCTACCAGTTCGAGGCCGCGGACGGCTCGTTCGAGCTGCTCCTGCGCGAGGCGCAAGGCTGGAAGCAGGACTTCTTCTCCCTCGAGTCGTACCGGGTGTTCGTCGAGCACCGCGACGGCGAGGTGATCGCCGAAGCGACGGTGAAGGTGCACGTCGGCGACGAGCGCATCGTCACCACGAGTGAGGGGGACGGCCCGGTCAGCGCCCTCGACAGGGCGCTCCGCAAGGCCCTCGCCGGCCACTACCCCGCCATCGATCGTATCCGGCTGACCGACTACCGGGTGCGGGACCTGGACTCCTCCGACGGCACCTCGGCCCGGGTGAGGGTGCTCATCGAGAACTCCGACGGCGACGACGTGTGGGGCAGCGTGGGCGTCCACGAGAACATCATCGACGCATCGTGGAAGGCGGTGGTCGACGGCATCGTCGTCGGCCTCCTGCGCACGACGAGCGGCTGAGGCTCCACCTCGCCATGGCGACAGACGGCGACGCGTGCGCCGCGCCGGGCGGGCTCATCGGTCGGTCGGACGGTCCGCACCCGGGTCGTCCGAACCGGCGCGGCCCTTAAGCGTTTCTCCGAGAGTTTCGGTCGTGCGCACCGGCATTCATCAATATCGACGATGACGCTCCCTCGTCTTCCGGGGACTATTGCACTTGCTGCTTCGGCGCCATCCGACGGCAGCGGTAGGGAGAACATACGGTCCCACACCACTCGGTAGGCATGCGGCCCGGCCGCGAAAGAGGGGGGTGTGGTACTGGAGGAGAGAGCCAGTGACCAGGAATCTCGGCGTCGACGACGCCAATGAACTCGTGCGCCAGCACCTGCAACTCATCGGCCACACCGTGGCCTCGGTGTCCGCCCGCTACCCCCGTCACGTCGACCGCCAGGAGCTCTGGAACGCCGGCGCCCTCGGACTCGTCGAGGCGGCGCGGCGGTTCGACCCCGAGGCGGGAATCCCCTTCGCCCGATACGCCAAGATGCGCATCCGCGGCGCCATCATCGACTCGACGCGGTCACGCGACTGGGCGAGCCGCTCGGTGCGCCGCAGGGCGCGTGAGCTCGACCAGGCGACGCAGGCGATGACGGACTGCTCCGGTCGGGAGCCCAGCGCCGGCCAGTTGGCCGAGGCCCTCGGCGTCACAGTCGACGAGCTCGAGACCATCAAGGCGAAGTCGGCGGCGTCGATGCTGCTCTACCTCGACCACGAGTCCCCCAACAACGAGCCTTCGCTCCGCGACACCATCGCCGAGAGCTCCCGTGACGCCGACCCAGAGGCGATGCTCGAGCACCGTGAGATGCTCGGCACGCTGCGGGAAGCCGTTGCGCTGCTCCCCGGCATCCACGGCGAGGTGATCCGCCGCTACTACCTCGACGGCGAGATGCTGCAAGACGTCGCCGACGACCACGGCGTCACCCAGGCCCGGATCTCTCAGATCCGCTCGGAGGCCCTCACCGCCCTCCGTGCCCACTTCGGCGGCCTCTACGATGCCATCCCCGAGGTGGACGAGGACACCCCTGGCAAGCGGGCCCGCGCCTCGTACCTCGCCGACCTGGCCGCCCAGTCGACCTGGCGGTCCCGTCTCGCCGCGGCGGACGCCCCGGCACGGGTCGCCGTCGCCACGGCCTGAGACAAGTCAGTCCAGCAACAGCCCCACTGCCGGGGGCACGCACCAGCTCCCGGCAGTGGGGTTCCCTCTGTCCCGGCCCGGCGTGCAGCACGCGAGCCCGCGAACGAACCGGTGACGCATCGAGCTGCGTCGAGGTCGCCGTCGCGTTACGGAGGTGTCTGGAACAGGCCCAGGGCGGCGAGCTCCCCGGACGCCTCGCTCGCGCCGGCAGGAGCGTCAGGCCGCTCCGCGAAACCCCCAGTGCCAGCTCTCGTTCGAGATCGGGTGCCAGCCAGAGCGTCGACCGTAGGCTTGCATCCACTGCCACTCGCGGTCGCCGGGGCCGAGCAGACAGCACGGGCGTAGCCGTGTTGCGACCGGCCGGCCGGCAGCATGTTGGCGGTCTTCTCACCGCGCTGACACGCCTGATGCGCCCGGTCCTGGCTCTCCCAGGAGCGGTACGTNNCGCTCACGGGGACCACCTAGGCGCCGGCAAACCGGTCGTTGCGGCCCTCTATGCCGTGCGCCGCGAGATGGGCGGCGAGATCAGAGCTGAGCCCGGCGCCGACACCTCCACTGAGCCGACCGGTGAGCGGTCCCGAGCCGAGCGTGGCGCCGAGCGTCATCGAGGGCATGGCGCGGAACGTGTCGAGCGACGCGACCGGCGCGTTGCCGCGGAGCTCTCCGGTCTCTGCCGCGCCGTCGAGTGCGGGCCGGAGAATGGGCCGGGGAGACCAGGCGGTCGAGGACGGCCTGGAACCTCCCGGGTAGCGCCACCGTCGCCCGAGCCTGCATCTGCCGGATCCGCTCGACGATGTGCCCGATCCGCTCCAACGCTCGTCCGCTTCACTCCACTCGAGGTGGATCGCCCTTCGACCGAGTCACCGGCCGGAGGTTGGAGGGCAGTGGCGGTTCGTACGGGTAAGTCCGTCGAGCCGGTCAGTGCGGCCCGTCCGGATGGAGCGCAATGACGGAGGCGCCTGCAGCGTCGCGCATCTCCGTCGCCGTGACGAGGATCGAGGCCCGGAACTGAATGATCCGGCCGGCGATGTCGTCGGCCGAGTCGGCAACCACGATGCGGCGGCCGTCCACCAGCGTGACCACCGTGTCCGGCGTCTCCTCGATCGATTCGACGAGGTCGGCGTTCAGGAACAGACGGTCGCCCTTGAGGCGGTGCACGAGGATCATGCGTGGTTCTCCGATTCGGTCACAGGCGAGGCTTTCACCCGTCCCTCAACCGTCGGCGTGCGGTCGGTCCGCTAAAGCGGCCGGACGCGCTGCGGGACGGCTGCTCGCAGTGAGCGCCGTCCCGCAGCTGGTAGGTACATCCTGGTGACTCCAGAAGGAGTCCGACTGGGATGTTGGTAGGGACGCTCGCGGCGAGATGAAAGGTAGGGCCTCACCACGAGCTCTCTGAGGAGATTATCTCAGATTCGGCACCTCATCGTTTCAGGTTGACCAGATCGCTCAGGACCTCGGCCGAGGCCGTGATCACCCGGCTGTTCGCCTGGAAGCCGCGCCGGGCGATGGTCAGGCTGGTGAACTGCCAAGCGAGGTCCACGTTGCCCATCTCGAGCGCACCGCAGGCCATCAGACCGCGGTTGCCGGTGCCGGGCTCGCCGACCATGGGCTCGCCGGAGTTGGTCGGTGCCCGGAAGAAGGTCTCGCCGTCCCCGATCAGGCCGGAAGGGTCGTTGCACGTCGCCGTGGCGATCATCGCCAGCACCTTCGTCTCGCCGTTGAGAACTGACCGCTGATCGTGCCGCTCTCGGCGAAGCTGAAGTTGGTGAGGAAGCAGATGGCGTTGGCGTCCTCGTCGTAGCTCTCCGCTGTGCCAGGGCCGCCGCTCTGCGCCGGGCGGTGCAGAACCGTCGTGGCGGAGGTTGCTCTCACACTTGGACCCAATGCGAAGCGATCTGGAACCGAGGCGTCAGCCGAACGATCTCCTGTCTGACGTTCCAAGCGAGGCGCAACCGAGCGATCTTGGGGGCGGACGCGCTAAATCGGAGCCGGCGAGTGCCGACAGGAGGGGTATGGTCGTGGCCCAGCCTCTGGCATCCTTCGACCAACTGATCGATACCCTGTGGCTCGAGCGCCGCATCCTCGAGCACCTGCTCTTCAAGCTGGTGCTCGCCAACCTCCTGCTCGGCGCCGACGACCGCCGCTTCATCCCGAAGGCGCTCGCCGAGGTCGAGCACGGGGTCGAGGGTGTGCGCCGCATCGATGCCGAGAGGAACCGCGTCGTGCACGCCGCCGCCGTCGAGTGGCACGTCTCCGCACACAACCTCACGCTCGGCTACCTCGCCACCGACGGGCCCGAGGCCCTCCGCGAGTCCTTCGAGGGCCACCGGGCTGCCTTCCTGGAGCTGGTCTCCGAGATCGGTGCCGTCACTCAGGAGAACCGCAGGCTCGCCATGGTGAGCCTCGACGGAATCGGCAGCACGCTCGGTCTCGCCGAGCCGCTCACCCCCGACGCCGCCGAACGACGCGGACGCCCCGACGGAAACGGCGAGCCGGATCGAGCGGGTGCTCTGATGAGTGATTCGGTCGCCCTGTACACGGCGTTCTCGGGTCTGCGTGCGGCGCAGGCTGCGATGGATACCGCCTCGCACAGTGTCGCCAACGCCGGCACCGACGGCTACACGCGCCAAGGCGTCGAGCTGGCGACACGCCAACCCTCGTACCGGCGGTCCGGCTACATCGGCACCGGCGCCGACGTGATCGACATCACCCGGGCCAGCAACGCCTTCCTCGACGATCGCTTCCGTGCGTCGGCACGCACCCAGGGAAGGCTGGCGACGCTCGGAGACATGCTCGACGGCATCGAGTCGGCGATGGGCGAACCGGACCACGGCATCACCGCAGGGCTCGGGGGCCTTTGGGCGTCGTTCGAGGACCTCGCGCTCGATCCCACCGACACCGCAGCCCGGCTCGGCGTGATCACCAATCTCGACAACGTGGCGGACCGCATCCGTACGACCGCCCAGGAATGGAACGCCAGCGGTGCGACGGCGGCGACGGACATCACCTCCCGGGTCACCGAGACGAACCGGCTGCTCGAGCAGGTTGCCCGGTTGAACGGCGAGATCGTCGCCGCCACAGCGGCAGGCGGCAGCCCCAACGACCTCTTCGACGCGCGGGACATCGCCCTCGACCGGCTGGCGACGCTCGCCGGCACCACGGCCACGATCACGGAGTCCGGAACCGCCCGCGTCACCCTCAACGGACTGGCGCTCGTCCACGACCTCCAGGTGAGCCGTCTGAGCTACGACGCAGGGTCGAATAGGATCCTCCACGCCTCAGGAACCACGGTGCGACCCGGCGGCGAGATCGCCGGGCTCCACGGTTTCCTGGCGACGGAGCTCCCGCAGATGCGCACGTCGCTCGACGACCTGGCCGCCGCGCTCGCCGATGCCCTGAACAGCCGGCACGCCGCCGGACACACCCCCGCAGGCGCCGCCGGCGGACCGCTCTTCAGCTACGTGGCAGGCGATGCCGCGTTGAGGCTCGCCGTCGCCGTCTCGAATCCCGCAGGCCTCGCCGCTGCGGGCTCCTCCCCGGTCGCCCGATTCGACGGGGTCAACGCCGAGGCGCTCGCTGCGCTTCGTCTGGATCTCGCGGCCGCCGGCACCCAGACCCTGGACGAGGCCGTGCGATCGATCGTGACCTCCGTCGCCCAGTCCCTCGCTTCCGCCCAGAGCTCCATGGCGTCGCAGACGGCCCTCATGCGGGCTGCCCAGGCGGCGCGGACGCAAGCGCACGGCGTGAGCATCGACGAGGAGATGGTCGATCTCGTCACGTACCAGCGGGCCTACGAGGCCGCGGCGCGAGTGATGACGACGGTCGACGAGGCACTCGACGTCTTGATCAACCGAACCGGGATAGTTGGAAGGTGAGCCACCCATGAGAGTCACCCACCTCGGCAGCTACCACGCCGCGCTCCAGCGCGTGACGGGGTCCAGCGAGGCGATGGCGACGGCCCGTGACCAGGTGACGTCCGGCAGGCGGCTCCGCCGCCCGGCCGACGATCCGACCGGCATGTCGCGAGCGCTCGAGCTGCGGGCCGCCCTCCGAGTCGCCCAGCAGGAGTGCCGCAACGCCGACGACGGCGTGATGTGGGTGAACCTGGCCGACGCTCGGCTCCAGAACGCCGTGGAGAAGCTCCAGCGGGCCCGCGAGCTGGCAGTGCGGGGCGCCACCTTCTCCAACGCCGACGAGCGCTCAGGCATCGCCGCCGAAATCGCCGCGATCCGCGACGGCCTCGTCGAGATCGCCAACACCCACCATCAGGGCCGCGGCCTGTTCGCAGGATTCTCCAGCCAGGATGCCGTGGTCGCCACGGGCTCGGGCTGGGCGTACCAGAGCGATGGCGGTGCCGTCAATCGTCGCATCGGCGACACCGAGCTCGTCCAGGTGAACGTCACCGCAGACGATGTGTTCGGCTTCGCCTCCGGGCGAGATGTGTTTTCCGTGCTCGACGACTTCGAGGCAGCGCTCAACGCCGGCGATACGGCGGGCATCAACAACGCGATCGGCGAGATCGACGGTGCGATGGACACGATCCTCACGTCGCTCGCCCACCTCGGGGCCGCCGGCAACCGTATCGAGAGCGCCCAGAACACCATCCTGGAGCGCACCGAGACCCTCCAGCGCCAGCTCAGCGCCCTCGAGGACACCGATCTCACCGAGGCGATCATGGAGCTGCAGCTCAATCAGACGCAGTACGAGGCGGCCCTGGCGGCCTTCGCACAGACCTCCCAGGCGTCGCTCGTCGATTTCCTCCGCTGACGCCGGCCCGCCGGCAGCGTCTGGCTCAACCCGGCGCAGTAGGCGGCCGGCGCCGTCGCTCCGGTTGGCCCCTCCTCACTCCAAACGAAGGAGCCCCGAGTGAGCGCCACCGAGGAGACAGCCGTCAGCGGCGAAGAGCTGCACTTCCCAGACGGCCTGCCGGGTTTCCCCGAGCTCAGGCAATTCGTCCTCATCGAGCTTCGCGAGGACGCCGCCTTCCAGGAGCTGCAGAGCATCGACGATCCGGACGTCTCCATGATCGTCTGCGTTCCATAGCTCTCCTCCCCCGACTCTGTCCCCGTGCTGAGCGTCGCCGAGCAAGAGGATCTCGAGCTCCACGGCCAAGATGACGCCGTGGTGTTCGTGCCCGCCACCTCCTACGAGCGCCTTCGCCAGGTGAGCCTCGATCTCCTTGGATCGTTCGTGGTGGACTCGCGAACTCGGCGCGGCCCCCAGCTCGTGCTCGCCGACGCCGAGTACCCGGTGAAGGCGTCGATCCACACTCGGCAACCAGCAGAAGCGCAACGGCTGAGAAAGAGCTCGGGCAGCGGCCTCGGGTGTCGGCGCCCCCTCGGTCTCAGAGGTCGTGATCGAAGCGCGTGGCGCCGTGCGTTGCGGAGCCGTTACCTGCGTGCGCCCCCGTAGCCCACGAAGGGCGCCCGGTTCGGCTGCACCCGCTCGAGGGCGGTCGTGACCTCGTTGAGTCGGTCGTTGACGGCTCCGGTCGCCACGGCGGCGGCCGCATCGAGATCGTTCATGAGCCCGATCAGCCGATCGCGAGCGTGATACAGCGGACCGGCCACCTCGGCCGGGGCATGGGCTGCGAGTTCGAGCAGCGTGGCATCGTCATGGAGGTGGAGCACCTGGGTGATGTCGGCGACGAGCAGCGCTCGGGCCACCTCGATCGCTCCCAGATCCGACCCCGCAGCGTCGACCTCGTCGGTGATGAAGGTGAGAAAGCGAGACTCTCCTGCGTTGGCGAGCAACTCGGCACTGCGCAGCTTGAACACGAGGTGCTCCAGCAACGCGCACTCCCGGTTGATCAGCCCCACGAGGGCCACGAACCGGTCCGCCAGCAGCGGATTCGCTTGATGTGACGTCATGGTGATGGCCTCCCGGACCCGTCCGAGTACCTGTCGGCGGGGGACGGCGATGCTTGAGGACGTGGCCGCAGGGCATCGGAGGACACACCTCAGACGGCAGACCTCAGACGTCTGACTTCTGCGTGCGCCATCTCGCTAATGCTGCCCGGCTCTGGGCCGATAGGTGTACCGAGACGGGCAGGGAAGCTCGTCAGAGGCGATGCCGCTACAAGGAGGTAGCTGTGGCCAACGCCCAGACCGCTGTGCTCGATCGCGCAGAGGAGACCGAGTCGGCACAGGCCGACACGATGGCTCTCGATGCGCCGGCGACACAGCTCGTCGTCACCCAGTGGCTCTCCGAGGCAGCGCGCACGCGCCTGGCTGCGGTGAGCGGGCTGGAGCTCGACGACGATGTCGAACGACTCGGAGAGGCCTCGTTGATCGTCGTCTCCACCCGATTCCCGGCAGGCGCGTCGGCCACCGTCGTCTCGGATCTCCGGGCAGCCAGCTCGTGTACCAATGTGCACCCCGGCGGCGAAGGCCTCGGCGCCGAGCTCATCGCCGCCGGTGCCTCAGGACTCGTGGCAGAAGGCAATGAGGAAGCCGTTGCGACGCACCTCGGTGGCGACGGCGAGAGCAGAGGGCGTGCACTCATCAAGCTGCGGCTGGCGACGCGGCTCCATGACGTCGGCAAGATCGACCTCGACGACGCATCCATGGCCGGCGACGAGGACAGCCTGTCAGGCGAGTCACTGCTCGGCTGTCAGGCGCGTCCCGAGCTCGGTGAGGCGATGCCGGTCGCCGCCACCGGCCGGGACGTCGCCGACGCTGTGGCCGCCCACCACGAACGTTGGGACGGCAGCGGCTCCCCGGAGGGGCTCAACGGCGCATCGATTCCGCTGGCCGCCCGGATCATCGCAGTAGCGGATGCGCTGGACCGCGGATTCGTCAACGGCACCGCCTCGGAGCGCCCCACCGCTGCGGCACTGCAGAGGGTGACGGATGGTGCAGGATTCCTCTTCGATCCCGCCGTGGTGCAGCCCTGCGTCGGGGTGTTCGGGAACGGATGACGCGGTCCCAGACAGATCTCCTGGTAGAGGACGTTTGGTAGGGATGAGGCGACATGGGCGGAGCCGCCGCTGCTGGCAGCAGAGGTAGGGCTCGCAGGCAAGCGTCGACGGCGCCGCCCATGCCTCACCTCACGCATATCCCGTAGCCCGTCCCACGTATCCCGTATGCCCGGCGACGACCTCGCTCCGCACCTTGGCGCACCGCACGCTCAGGATCGCACGTAGCTCACCAACGCTCGCCGAATCGCTGGCCGTCGATATGCCCTGGAGCGACCTCGATGTCGACGACCCCGATCTCGTTCGGCGCAGCAGTCGTGGCCCGCATGGGGAGCCACGTTCCCCATCCCCGGACAACCACCTCCACCGGCGGGCGCGCCCAACGTGCGCCGCTCACCCGATCTCGGACCGGAACGCCCATCTGGCCGGATCGCGCCGCGCGGCAGGTCGTGGGACAGGTCGGTCAGCTGTCTGCCAGTCCGAAGACGACCACGAGTGCGCGCCCAGCCTGACCATGTCCTCGTCGGCGCGACGTCCGACTCGCTCGCCGAGCTCTGAGCGTGGAACCGTGGTGATCTTGTCGACGATCAAGCTGCGGGGCATCCGCAGGCCGTTCTGATCGTCGGGCACTACGGGAAGCCGAATCGGCGGCGTCTCGGTCGGATCGGTGGTGGAAGCGCACACGGTCACGGAACCGGTCTCATCGAAGCGGCTATCTCGGATGATCGGCGCCGAACCGTCGGCAGGCTCGGCGCCGGATCTCGGGCGTCAGATCAGTTCGATCGGGCATCTGGCGCCGCGCGCCCGAGCACCGAAGGGTGGTGGCATCAGCGAGGAAGCCACAGGAGTCCCCTTCCATGATCGTCGCGACGACGATGCCGATGAGAGCATCACACCGACAATCGCCGTCACGACTCAGACTCCTGATTCTCCGATGTGAGCGACATCGGCATGCGCGGGTCCGACGTCGCGCATGTGAGGATGGGCGCCATGAGCGATGCGTGCGCTGCGGAAACGGGCGATGCGGTGCACCAGCGCCTCGGCGCTGTCGGACACGACCATCTGGCGCCCATCGGCGAAGACGATGACCGTCGCTGGCGTCGACTCGATCGCGGCGACCGCATCGACGTCGAGAAGGATCGCCAGCCCCGCGGTGGGCGTGACGGGAATCATCGCCGAGCACCTCCTTGTGCCACAGTCCACATCCCAATGGTCGAGTTGACGGGGTTCCTGTCGGTCGCCCGTACGACGAGTTAACGCCTGCAGCCGCGCGACGACCGATCAGACGCTGCGCGGCGCCTGCTGCTGGGGCACGGGATCCCAGCCGGCGTACGTGACGGTCACCGCGTCGGTTGCGGCGTTGCCACCAGCCTCGGCGTCGGCCGGCGGAGGGGCGTCCGCGGGAGGCGTGTCCGGCGGCACCGGTGCCGTGTCGCCCGGGGCCGACACCGACAGCACGTTGGTCATCGGGACCTCGATGCCGCTGGCGGCTGGAGGAAAGGGCCGTCGGCGGTGAAGCGAAGGCCCTCGACCTCGCCCGAGACGTACGACCCGTCGAGGCCGACGGCGGTGATCGGCTTGCCGACGATCGTCAACGCCATCGTGACCTGCCGGAAGCCCATGAGGCGCTGGTTCGCCTCCGAGATCTCCTTGAGCGTCTCCACCGTCGTGAACTGTGCCGTCTGCTGGAGCCTGGCCGTGCCGTCCGACGGCAACGCGGCATCGGGAGTGAACTCGGGCTCTCCCCACACCAGGGCGGCGAGAAGGCGGGGATCGATCGCGGCGCGGGTTGCGGCTTCCACGATCCCACACTCGACGTGGTGTTGTCCTGTCGGGCGGTTCGACGGCGCGCTCAAGGTGGATCGGTGAGAGGAGGGAGGGAGGGGGACGGCCCGGAGGCCGTCCCCCTCTAGTGCCCGGTGTCCGCCGTTACTGGAGGAGGGAGAGGACGGTTGCCGGGACGGTGTTGGCCTGCGCCAGCATCGCTGTGCCTGCCTGCACCGTGATCTGGTGCCGGGTGAAGCTCACCATCTCCTCGGCCATGTCCGTGTTGCGGACCCAGCTCTCGGAGGCGGAGAGGTTCTCGACCGCCACGCTGAGATCGGAGATCACGTGCTCGAGGCGGTTCTGAATCGCACCAGACTCATCAGGAGAGGTCGACAGGCTCTCCGACTTGGCGAGACCGGCCGCATCGTCGGCGGCACGGTTGATCCGGAAGCCCGAGGAGAGCTCCTCGAACGACTCGCCGAGCCGGCTGTTCGTCGCCGAGAGGTTGCGGAACGCATTGAACGCCGCAATGTTCTGGTTGATACGCACGAGTCACCTCCCTGTAGGTTGTGCGTGCCTACGGGCCCGGTTGGCCGAGGTTCTGTCTCTCTGAGCCCGAGTCAACATCCGTGTCGACTGGGGGTCTGTCGGCATCGGGCCGGACGGCTGAAGCGCTTTTCCGGACCGGCGGCTGGCGTGGCAGGATGGCGCCGTGAATCGCAGACCCCCCGACCTCGATGCCGCCCGTGCCGCCGTTCACGACCTCTCCCTCACCGCAGATGCGGCGGCGTTCATCACCTACGAGATCGCCCTCCAGCTGCCGGTGGACAAGCTCGCCCCGTTCAAGACGCTCCTCAAACGCTTCTTCTCCCACGAGCCGTGGGCGGAGCGAGACGCAGCGGCTCTCAGCGACATCGTGACGGCCAGCGTCGACAACGGGTGGTGGCAGCACGATCTCGACGGCATCGAGATGGTGCACGGCATTCGCGACGGCCGCTACGTGATCTGGGTCACCGGCGCCGCGAACGCCACCAAGCCGTCGTTGTTCGACCGGGTCTTCTCCGGGCCGGTGGTGCCCGTGCCGACCCCTCATCCCCGCAAGATCAAGTTCACGACGGGCGGCACCCCGAAGCCCGGGATCTGGTACCGCCGCACCGATCGTGAGCCCGACGACGAACGCGTCGCCCGCCTGTTCGAGGAATCCGACGTCACGGACGTGATGGTGGCCGGCGACTTCATCACGGTCGGCCTGGATCGGACCGGCGAATGGGAGCAGCGGCTCGACCCTATCCTCGGTCTCGTCACTGCGCTGTTCGCCACCGGCGCGGCCCCCTCCCCGCCGGAGCGGACCCGGGACCAGATGTTGCGTGAGGCGGGGCGGATCCATCTCGAGGTGCGCCCCTCGGAGCTCCACCTGCTCGACCCGGACGTGTCCGACGAGCGAACGCGCCTCCTCGAAGCGCTGGAGGCCGACGATGCCAAGCTGCGCCGTGTCGCCGTGGCCGTGCTCGCCGAATCGGCCGAGGAGTCGGTCCGCCACGGGGCGATCCGCAGTGGTTTCGACGACGAGGCGCGCATCGTCCGCAGGGCAGCGATCGACGCCGCCGCAGACGCCGAGGAGGAGGGACTCCGGGACCTGTTCGAGAGCGCCCTGAGCAGCGACGACGCCTGGATCCGATGGAAGGCCGTGCGGGCGCTGGCCGAGCTCGGTCTCGATTCGAGCCGCGGCGCCGTCGCCACCCTCGCCGACGACCCCGACTTCCAGGTGCGGTTCGAAGTGGCCCGGTCGCTGCGCCGGTGAGCGCGGCCGCCGGTCACAACCTCCCGGGCCGGAGGTGGGCGGTGAAGCCTGCGGCGGACCGGCGACCCGACATACGCTCGATCGGGATCTTGACGACGACCTCGTCGGGAGCGAGCGGCTCTGGCTCCGAGAAGGCAGCGGTGGCGGTGAAGGCACGGCGGTACTTGAACATCAGCAGCCCGATCGCCTCGTCCGCCTCACCGTCCGCGTCGTCGAGGAGGACGGCCGTCCCCCACAGCACCACGCTCTCCCACGACCCGTCCTCACCGGCATACCGGCTCACCTCGACGCACACGTGCGGGTTGGCCTCGACGGCGGAGAGGCGACGGCCAGGACCGGTGCGGAGGTACAGCGCATCGCCGGAATGGACGAACGAGATGGGGGTGACGTACGGTTCCGACCCGTCCGTCACCCCGAGGTGGCCGACGAGCTCTTCCTTGAGCAGGCCGATCATCTCCCGGCGGGTGAGCTCCTCCACGACGCCTCCTTCGGCACGCGTGGCGAGAGTGTCGCGCCCCCGGCCGCGGACCGCCAGCGCGAGGCCGGGTCCGAAGGGCCGTTGCGCCCGCTCATGAGCAATTTGCACTACCTTCGTAGGAGAAATACGCTCCCGGCGTCCGCAACCAGGAGCAGCCGATGATCCGCCGCGCCCTCGTGACCGCCGTGTGCGTCGGTCTCCTCGCCACCGCGTGCGGGGGGAGCGATGCGACCCTCACCATCTACTCGGGTCGGAGCGAGGAGCTCGTCGCCCCCCTCATCGAGCAGTTCACGGAGGCGACGGGCATCGCCGTCGAGGTGCGGTACGGTGACAGCGCCGAGCTGGCGGCGACGATCCTCGAAGAGGGACGCAACACCCCGGCCGACGTCTTCTTCGCCCAGGATCCCGCCTCGCTCGGCGCCGTGAAGCTCGCCAACCTCTTCGCCACTTTCGGCGACGAGATCATGACGCAGGTTCCCGAGGCGTTCTCCGACGTCGACAACCGCTGGGTCGGTGTCTCCGGCCGGGCCCGCGTCGTCGTCTACGACACGACGAAGATCGACCCGGCGACGCTTCCCTCCACCGAGGACGGGTTCACCGATCCGGAGTGGGCGGGGCGCGTCGCCATCGCCCCGACCAACGGGTCGTTCCTCGCCTTCGTGGCGGCGAAGATCCTCCTCGACGGTGACGACGCCACCCGGGAGTGGCTGCGTGGTATGGCGGCGAACGGGGCGCCGACCTATCCGAGCAACTCGGTGATCGTTGCCGCCGTCGACGACGGCGAGGTCGATGCCGGGCTCGTCAACCATTACTACCTCTTCCGGCGCATCGCCGAGGAAGGCGATTCCGTCGTCGCCGCCAACCACTTCTTCACCGGCGGAGGCGCCGGCTCCCTCGTGATGCCGGCCGGCGTGGGCGTCCTCGACGGGACCGACCGCGCCGCGGACGCAGCCCAGTTCGTGTTCTTCCTCCTGTCGGCCCCGGCGCAGCGCTACTTCGCCGAGGAGACGTTCGAGTACCCGCTGGTCGAGGGTGTCGAGGCCAATCCCGATCTCCCGCCGCTCGACTCCCTGAACCCTCCCGAGCTCTCCCTCTCCGACCTCGCCACCGTGCTCGACCGGGCGACCGATCTGGTTGCGGAGGCCGGCTTGTTGTGAGCGCCCCGATCGACATCGAGCCGGGACCTTCTCCGCCCGCCGCCCCGGCATCGGCCCGACGCCTGCGAGGGGGCCATGGTGCGCCACGATGGATGTGGGTGATCGGGTTCGGGGTCGTGCTCCCGGTGCTGGTCCCGATCGCCGCACTGGTGATCCGGGTGGCCGGCGCCGGCGGCGAGGTGTGGGACACGCTGGCGACGGGACGGACCTTCACCCTGCTCGTGCGCTCCATCGTGTTCACGGCGGCGGTCACGGCTTCGGCCGCTGCCGTCGGCGTCGCCGCCGCCTGGCTGATCGTTCGCTCCGACATCGCCGGGAAACGCACCTGGACGGTGCTCGTCTCGCTGCCGCTCGTGATCCCTTCGTACGTGCTCGCCCTCTCGCTGCTGTCGTTCTTCGGGGGGCGGGGCCTCTTCGCCGACGTCACAGGAGTGGCCCTCCCGTCCATCAGCGGCGGCTTCGGGGCGTGGCTGGCCCTCACCCTGTCCACATACCCCTACGTGTTCCTCGTGACCAGGGCGGCGCTGCGGAACGTCGACCCGTCCCACGAGGAAGCGGCACGCTCGCTGGGCGCCGGCCCGCTGCGAGCCTTCCGCACCGTGGTCCTCCCCCAGGTGCGGCCCGCAGTCGCCGCCGGGTCGCTGCTCGCCGCCCTCTACACCCTGTCCGACTTCGGGGCGGTGTCGCTCATGGGGTTCGACGTGTTCACCCGGGTCATCTACGCCCAATACCAAGGGCGGCTCGACCGCACTCCTGCGGCGGTGCTGGCACTCGTACTCATCGTGCTCGCCCTCGTGATCGTCTGGGCCGAGCAGCGCTCGCGGGGCCGCGCCGCCTACTTCGCCGCTCGAACGAAGCGGCAGGCACCGACCGTGGCCCTGACCCGGAGGTGGCGGGTCGCCGCCTACTGCGGGCTCGGCGGCCTCGTCACCGCTGCGCTCGTGCTGCCGGTCGGCGTGCTGGTCGCCTGGCTGGCGCGGGGCCTCGCCGGCGGCCAGGTCATCGACATGCGCTGGGGCGCGGTGGTCGGGTCGATCGCCGGGTCGATCGCCGCTGCGCTCCTCGCCATGGCGGCGGCGCTGCCGGTGGTGGTCCTCGCCGTGCGCCACCAGAGCAGGGCGAGCCGCTGGCTGCATCGGGCGGTGTACGTGGTGTTCTCGCTCCCCCACATCACCGTCGCCCTCGCCGTCGTGTTCTTCGCCGCCAACTACCTCGGCGGTCTGTATCAGTCGTTCACCCTGCTCGTGTTGGTGTACGCCGCGTTGTTCCTGGCGCAGGCGACGAGCGCTGGTGAGGCGACACTGCTCCAGGTGAATCCGAACCTCGAGGAGGCGTCGCGAGGGCTCGGCAAGGGGGCGTGGGCCACGCTGCGCCGCATCACCTTCCCGCTCATGTGGAAGGGTCTGCTCGCCGGCGGTGTGCTCGTGTTCCTCACGACGATGAAAGAGCTGCCGGCGACCCTGCTGCTGCGCCCGACCGGCTTCGACACCCTCGCCGTCCGCATCTGGAGCACGACCAACGACCTCTTCTACGCCCGGGCGGCAGCGCCCGCGCTCTTGCTGCTGCTCGCCTCCGCGGTGCCCATGTATCTTCTCGTGATCCGCCCCCGCCGCCTGCCATGAGCCCCACGCCGCGTACCTCCGCCATCCACTGCCACCGCCTCACCAAACACTTCGGAGCGGCGACCGCCCTCGACGAGTTCGAGCTCGAGGTGCCGCCTGGCGCGATCCTGGCGCTCCTGGGGCCGTCCGGCTGCGGCAAGACGACGGCGCTACGAGTGGTGGCGGGCTTCGACCGTCCCGATGGAGGTTCGGTGGAGATCGGGGGACACACGGTGGTGGACGACACGAGGAGCGTGCCGCCCGAGCAGCGCCGGGTGGGCATGGTCTTCCAGGACTACGCCCTCTTCCCCCACATGACCGTCGCCGCCAACATCGCCTACGGGCTGGGGCGCAGCCCGGCCGCCAGGGTGGCCGAGGTGCTCGAGCTCGTCGGTCTCGCCGGGTTGGGAACCCGAATGCCGCACGAGCTGTCCGGCGGCGAGCAGCAGCGGGTCGCCCTCGCCAGGGCGCTCGCCCCGGAGCCGGCCGTGATACTCCTCGACGAGCCGTTCTCCAATCTCGACGCCTCGCTGCGCGACCGGATGCGCCGCGACGTGCGCACCATCCTCGCCGAAGCGGACGCCACCGCCATCTTCGTCACCCATGACCAGGAAGAAGCGCTGGCCATCGCCGACATCGTCGCCGTGATGCGTGATGGCCGGGTACACCAGATCGGGACCCCGCATCAGGTCTACCGCACGCCGGCCTCTCCGTGGATCGCCCGGTTCGTCGGCGAGAGCGAGTTCCTCGACGGCGTCGCAGGCGTCGGCCAGGTGACGACCGAGCTGGGCACCTTTCCCCAATTCGGCGAGCTGCGCGGCGAGGTTCAGGTCATGATCCGTCCCGAGTGGGTGCACCCGACCCCGTCGACCGAGGGAGTGGCCCTCGTGGTCGACCACGAGTACTACGGGCACGACCAGCTGCTCGTGCTCGAGCTCCCCGGGGGCCGGCGCATCACATCCCGCATCGGCAGCAACCGGCTCCTCGCCACCGGCGACCGGGTCGACATCGGCATCGACGAGGTGGTGCTGTTCCCCCGAGAAGGGTGAGGCTCCGCGGGGCGGGCGGCGGCGTCGTCGAGCACTCCCGCGACGAGGCGGGAGCTCATGGAGGTTGAGCTGGGTCGGAAGGTGATATCCGAGGGCTCAATCGTGTGGTTCTGGTCTGTCGCCTCGCTGACGTTCGAGGCATCTGGTCATGGCACACGGATCACGTTCCGCAACGAGACGAGCTCGCCGAGGTGGTTGAAGCCGCTGATTCCACTCCTGAATGCCTCATTGCAGCGGCAGGCCCAGCGAGCCGTCGAAGGCGCCTGGCAATCCCTCGCCGATACCTCATCGGATAGGTAGCAGCGGCACTGCTCCGCACCGATCACCCTATCCCGATCGAGAACACGCTCATTGCGGAATCGCGCCGATCGGCACGTGCGAGTGCGGCAACCTGGGCAGGTGAGAGCCGTCAGTCGAGGGTCCCGGCCGGCGCGATCCACTCTGTTGGCTGGTTGGTCACGGCGGCGATGCGGTCGTAGTCACTGTCGTAGTGGAGCACCGAGAGCCCGGCGGCTTCTGCCGCTGCGGCGATCACCAGGTCGACCGGTTTCGCGCCTCGATGTTGCCCGGTCCGAGCCAGCCTCCCGGCGACCTGAACCGCCCGGTCCATCACCGAGGCGTCGATCGCAGCCGACGGCAACGCCCGCCGTTCCTCGATGATGTCCGCCACGTCGCGGGCCCGGGACCCGTAGACGACTTCGAGGTCGATCAGCCGACACGTCCACATCTGCCCGTTGCGGACCAGCTCCTCGAGGCGTGTTCCAACCATGTCTTGGTGCGCTCTTCCCAGCACCGAGGTGTCCACGAGGTAGTGGGTGTCAGCCATGGGTGCCCGTGCGAGGGCGCCGCGCCTCGTTGAGGGCGTCGATGTCGAGCGTTCCAGGCCTGCGGAGACGGGCCACGTGACGCAGCGCCGTGTCCTGATCGACCAGACTCTTCAGGGCAGCTTCGACCGTCGCGCGGATGGTGTCGGTGCCGGCCACCGAGCGGGCTCGGGCGAGGAGTTCATCATCGATTTCGACGAGTCGTTTGGTCATGCCAGAAGTATATCCGGTGAGGCCTACGAGATATACCCCCTTGTCGTGATGCCCCTCCCGCCAGGAGATCCTTGGTTGCCTGCCCAGTACAGGGCCGACCTCCGCGACGCTCGGATGAGGCGGCAGCATCGCGAACAAGGTCGCATTCAACCTTGCGGGATACCACGGCCTGACCTCGTCCTAGACATCCGGGACCTCGATGAAGGAGAACCGGACATCCGCGTGCCGTCGTTCCATGACAGCAATCCTGCCAGCAGTCGCCGATGTACCCCCCGTCTCGCAAGGAGGCACACATGTCTTCGCCACATCCGCCGCCGTCCGACCGCCCCGATCACCAAATGACGGACCAGGGCCCCTGTTTCTTGTCGTACCCTCATGACATGATGGCGAACATATGTTCGACGTGATGG
>DKBA01000229.1 GCA_002450985.1 Acidimicrobiia bacterium UBA6912 | reverse complement strand
ACGATGTCGTGAACGCGCAGCTTCGTTGCCGCCGTCACACCCCCTGGGCTCTGCCGAGGCGGAGAGGGGACACTCCTTGGCCCACTTGATCGCATCACCGAGCATCGAGACGGTCGGGGCGAGATAGCAGGCTCCGAGAGCGCCGCTGTGCTGGGCAACCGGGCGGGCGGCTGGTCAGCGATCGAGGCCGGCGGCACGCAACCCGGCGACCAACCGTCGACGGCTCGCTTCGTCCTGGAACGGTAGGAGATCGAGGTGGGAGGGCTGAAGGTGACACCTCGAGAAGGACTGATCGCCTTGCGAGTGGCGCACATCGGTCAAGCGCCCCCTACGGTGCCAACAGGCTCTTCATCTGTCGTTGGATCAGGTGCATCGACCGCTTCGGTGCGACCCGTTTCAGCAGGCTCAGCATCCAAGAGTCCCGGCCCACGTGGATGTGCAGGCGACCCTTCTCGATCCCGTCGATGATGATCGCCGCAGCGTCCTCTGCCGAGGTCATCGGAAAGCGACCAGCATCCTCAGGACCGGCTTGCGCGGAGACGGCTGCGGGCAGGTCGACGCCCGAGTTGGCGGTGATCTCGGTGCTCACGCTCCCCGGCATGATGACGGAGACCCCCACGTTCGTGTCCAGCAGCTCGGAGTAGAGCCCCTCTGTCATCAGCTTGACGGCTGCTTTCGTCGCCCCGTAGATGGTCTGACCCGGCACGGGGAGGAAGCCACCCATACTGGACACAGTCGCCACGTGGGCGATGGGTCGGTCGAGCAGCAGCGGCAGAAATGCCTTGACGATGTGGATCGTCCCATACAGGTTGACGTTGACGACCCGTTCGATGGCGTCGTAGCCAAGATCCTTCAAGGGCACGAACGGCTGGATGATCCCAGCGACGTGGATGAGGGCATCGACAGGACCGAGGACGTCCACGACCTCGGGCGGCAGCGCCTCGGTTGCCTCCCTATCCGTGATGTCGACGACGAAGGTGGCGAGCCGGTCGCCGGCACCCGCCGCCGCAGCCGTCTCGTCCAGGCTGTCCGCGCGGATGTCGATTGCGGCTACGCGTGCTCCCCGGCGCAGCAACTCCAGAACGACCTGGCGGCCGATCCCGTTGCCGCCGCCGGTGACCACAACCACCCTCTCACGCAGATCCACTCCGCCTCCCCGGAAATCGAGTGATGCCGGCACGAGCGTACCAAGCCGACCTTGCAGTCTTCTCGGTGGGCTCCCGGACGTCGTCCCGTCCCCGATCGCCGACGCCATGACTCCAGGTGACCGCTGTCGCTATCGAGACAAGGATCTCCATCGTGTGAATGCATCCCGAGCAGTCGAAGAGCTTGACGACGATTGGTGCCCAGCGTCTGTACCCGGTATCGCAGCCTTCCTGAAGCCACGCCCTTGCCGAAGACGGCTACCGAGCCGTCACCGAGTGTCTTGACGACACGTCCATCGTTCGACTCGACGTGGATCCGGACAGCCTCGCAGACTCTGTAGTCCGATTGCCGCGCTTCAGGCCCGCCGAAGGGACCTACGGACCTGCCCGGTTGCCGTACCGGTCTGTAGGTTCAACGAGAGACGGTGTCGGGCCGCGCCCGACACGGCCACGGGAGCAAGGGGAAACACGATGAGACGTACCGGGCGACTGCTCGTTGTTGCGGCCTGCATGGCGACGATCCTGGCAACCGCTCCCGGCGCCACTGCAGGCGATCACGACGGATCAGGGGACACGGATCTCTACGTGCCGAAACCCCAACATGGTGGCGTCGCGCAGATCGCCGACCTCGTGAGCGACGGAGACAAGGAGACGGCTGCACGAGTGCAGGAGATGATCGCGACGCCACAGGCGTTCTGGGTCGAAGTCACAGACCCGGCGTCGGCGATGCGCGAGGTCAGGGCGACGGTGAACCACGCCGCCGCCAAGAAGCAGATCCCGGTGCTCGTGGCCTACAACATCCCGTTCCGCGACTGCGCCCAGTTCTCGGCGGGCGGTGCCACGAACGTGGCCGAATACACCGCATGGATCGACGGCGTGGCTGCCGGCATCGGCGACCTACCGGCCATCGTCATCCTCGAGCCCGACGGTCTCGGCATCATCCCGTGGTACACGAGCATCGACGGAGTCCTGGAGTGGTGTCAGCCGGCCGAGGCCGATCCGGAGACGGCGGCAGATGAGCGGTTCTACATGCTCAACTACGCCGTCGACGCCCTCAAGGCGATGCCGAACGTGTCGGTGTACCTCGACGGCACGCACAGCGCCTGGCTGAACGTCGGAGACATCAGCGATCGCCTCGTCGCCGCTGGAGTCGAGCGCGCAGACGGGTTCTTCCTGAATGCATCCAATTACCAGTACACGGCCAACCTGGAACAGTACGGGACCTGGATCTCGAAGTGCATCGCCCAAGGCGACCATACGAGCTGTGCCAACCAGTACTGGAATGGCGGCCCGGATGGCACCAAGATCGCGGACCTGCTCGGACCCTGGGCCGGCGTGGCCCTGAGCTCTCACGGGGAGTGGAGCGATACCACCGACGTACCAGAACTCAACACGTCTGGCATCAATGCCCGCTACTGGGCTGAGGGCGGGACACACTTCGTCGTCGATACGAGCCGCAACGGTGTCGGTCCCTGGGAGCCGCCCGCGGGCGTCTATCCCGATGCCCAGGACTGGTGTAATCCTCCGGATCGTGGCCTCGGGATGACGCCGACGCTCACCACAGGCGAGGAACTGATCGATGCCTATCTGTGGATCAAGACGCCGGGCGAGTCCGACGGCGAGTGCACCCGCGGGCTGGGCCCCGCCGGTGAGACGGTCGACCCGGAGTGGGGTCTCGTCGACCCGGCCGCAGGCGATTGGTTCCCTGAGCAGGTGCTCCACCTAGTGGGCAACGCCAACCCACCCCTCGCGGGCGACTGGCCGTACACGGGCTGAGTCGCGCGCAGACGAGCGCACACTATGCTCGGGGCCCAAGCCCGGGTGCCAGCGTTTCGGCAACATCAACGAGGTTCGACCGAACCGGTCTCGTGCTCGAAACCCACAAGCCGTGTAGCAGCCTGCTCGGCTCGCGCCGGAACATCACCATCGCCCTCGTCTTCGGCCACGTTCCGTACGATCAGGTCGAGGATCCGCAAGAGAACGTCCCAGTGCCGGCTGCCGGATCTACAACCACAACGTCCGGCGATGCGAGCCCATCGCGTCATGCCAGTCGGGAACGCACCAGGTTGTCCGTGAGCCGAGCCATTGTGTCGACGACTGGCACGGGCGTGTAGTAGGACTGGCACCGCGCGGCGAAGCCGAGGGAGGCGATGTGCGACGAGTTGTCAGATGTCGGGGCCAGGTTGCCATGATTCGATGCGGTGGTAGTCGGGTTTGAAGCCGTGTTCGATGCCCCAGAGAACGGCTTCGACTCGGGCGGTGACGCCGATCTTGCGGTAGGCGGAGCGTATGTAGGACTTGATCGAGTTGATGGAGAGGTAGACGATGTCGGCGATCTCGGCGTTGGTTCTGCCTTGAGTGATGAGGGCGAGGATCTCCGACTCGCGTTCGCTGAGTCCTTCCGCTCGACCCGGCCAGTCGAGACCGATGGTGAGTTTGTTGCCGGTGGGTGCCTCCGATACGACGGTTTCCCCGGCGTGGATGGCTTCGATGGAGGCGACCATGTGCCGGGCGGGGAGGGCTTTGGAGAGGTATCCGGAGGCGCCCTTATCGAGTGCGGCGTTGATGAGGGCGGGTCGGAAGTTCCAGGTGTATACGGCGACGCGCCGGGCGTGCGGGTTTTCGATCAGTGTGGTGAGGTCGGCGTCGGCTTCGGGTTGGGCAAAGGCGTCGAAGAGGGCTAGGTCGACGTCTTCGGAGACGGGCTTGTTGGCGTCGAGTTCGACCACCGTGATGCGGTCTTGGTATTGGTCGAACATGTGGGCAACGCCGGCGAGGATGACGTCGTAGTCGTCGACGAGGGCGAGCCGAATCGGAGATCGGGGTGCGGTCGCCATCAGCGTGTCGAATCATAACCACCCCTAGGGGTGTGGTCGCTCACCCCGGCAGGTGGTTGGATGCCTTGGCATAGAACCGTCCTGCCCACGGCTGACTCGCTCAGGCTGGAGCGCGGGGGCGGATTCCGGCGGCCACCCCCGGCTGGGCGTGCCGCCCCGATCAGAAGGAGTAGCAATGGATGAGAGCACCAAGGCCAAGTGGGAAGGCCGTTGGGACCAGGTGAAGGGCAAGGCCCGTCAAGCCTGGGGTGAGCTGACCGACGACGACCTCGACGTCGCCGAGGGCAGCTGGGACGAGCTCGTAGGGAAGATCAAGGAACGGACCGGCGAACGCGTCGAATCGATCGAGGCTGCCCTCCGCGACGACTGAGTACCAGTTGCCCTTCGGGGCGCGCAGATCGTCTCTGAGCCTCCGGTTTGCCCACCTAGGCCATCAGTCGGCCTCACTCCGTCGGCAGCGACGCTGTCGCTGCAGTGGCACCCGACAGGGGGCGGGTGCGGGTGGGCGAACCAGCCACCACACGCGGCCAGGGCAGCCAGTAGCTGCCGCGCATCTACCTGCGGAGGCCAACGATGAGCGCAGACGACGGGAAGGGAATGGAGATGCCGCCCGATCCGATCACCACCGACGACTGCGCGATGGTTGCGGATCTCGTGGATACTCTCGTGGACGGGATCCGCGGTTACCGTACCGCCGCCGACCAAGCCGACGACGAGGAGTTGGTGGCTGTGCTGCGCGATCTCGGTTCGGGAGGTCGCCAGGTGACGGTGCGACTCATTCAGGTGTCCGCCGATGCGGGTATCACGTTCGATGCCGACCTCGACGGTACGACCACCGATCTCGTGATTGGTCGTGCCCTGCGCAATGAGGGCAAGGCCCTCGGCCTCACGCTCGGTGAGGCCCTCGGTGCGACCCGGCCAGTTGAGACCCACTGAGACGCGCCTCGTAGCCGACACCTCAGTGACGACCCGGGTGCTGAAGTTGATCGTTTCGAGGGCGGCGACCAGCTGGGCAGCTGGGAGCGTCTTGGAGAGGTAGCCGTGAACTCCACTTCGCAACGCTGCGTCGATGAGCGCCGGGTCCAGACTCCAGGTGTAGATCACCACCGCGACCGCGCCCAGACTGCTGAGCGCTTCATGTCAGCAAGATCGGCCTCGGGTTGGGCGAACGTGTCATAGATGGCGATGGCAACCCAGCCACTTGTCGGTTAGGCCCTGACCGGACGGAGCCGGTTCCGCTAGCGGCCGAACATGCGGCTACGCCCTTGACGACCGCCTCGTAGTGGTTGACGACCGAGATCGCCAACGGCACCGGGTCGGTTTGAGCCGTCATGTGTAGCCGACCCTACGACAGCCAACTCCGGTTGAAACCACCCCTAGGGGTGTAGTTCTGCCCCCTCGAGGGTGCCAGCATGAACACGGAGAACCTGACCCACCGGATAGGAGACCACGCCATGGCCACTCTGCTTTGGATTCTCGCCGTTGTCCTTGTCGTTGCCGGAATCGTCGCCCTGCTGCGTCGTCAGATGGTGTACGGCATCGCCCTCATCATCGTCGGCCTGTTGGTCGGTCCCGGCGGTGTGAGTGTCTTCACCTAGCCCCAAGCGGCGACTCATACGACGTCCTTGCTCGATCCGTCATCGACAACGAGAAGGGAGACACCACTCATGAGAGCCGGAGGACTCAGCCTTTCCGTCCTGCTGCTCGCTGCTGGAGCCATCCTCACCTGGGCAGTCAACATCGAAAGCAACAACGTCGACGTTGCCACCGTTGGCGTCATCTTGATGGCCGCCGGTGGGGCAGGTTTGACCGCAACGCTGGCGTTCGCCGCCGCCGGCTCACGAACCGTTGTGGAACGTGACCGCGAGGTTGTGGTCGATCGCGATCGCACCCGACACCCAGAGCCCTGACAGACCATGACCGTGTCGACACGCCAACGGAAATTCAGCGATGCGACGAATCATCACCGGTCAGCCCATCAGCGCACTGGCCGCAGCCGCTGGCTGGGCATGGCGCAACCGCGCCAAGCTCGCCACCGGGATCGAAGCCACACTCGATTCCGACACCCATCCCCAACCAGAACCGCCCACCGTCACCTGATCAGCCCCACCAGGGAGCAAGGAGCAACCATGCAAACCCCCAGAGTGCTCTCAGCGAGCAGCATCACCAGCGACGACGTGCGCAACCATTCCGGAGATGATCTGGGATCAGTCAAGGACCTCATGATCGAACTCGAAACCGGGAAGGTCCGCTACGCCGTCGTCTCGTTCGGCGGACTCCTCGGCATCGGAAACAAGCTCCTTGCCATACCGTTCTCGGCGTTTTCCGTGGACCCAGAGCAGCAGTGTTTCATCCTGGATGCCGACCGGTCCAAGTTGGAGAACGCTCCCGGCTTCGACCCTGACTCCTGGCCCGACTTCGGTGACCCTTCGTTCACCGAACCGATCGACCGCTTCTACCAGTAGCAGCCTTGTTGGAGCACCCGTCGCATCCAATCGGCGTGGCGCTACCGCCGGCGACGAAGGTGTCGACCATGCCTTTCATGCGGTGATGGAGGGCCTCCCGGCGACCAGGTGCTGTTCGCCTTCCTGCTGACTCTGCCGCTCCAATCCCCATTCGGGGAGCTCTCCCGGGACGCGCCGTGTGTCGCCACGTGGCGCACACCGCCGCCACGGCGTCGTCACCGACCGGTCCTGGAGCCGCAGAGAAGTAGAGCACGGAAATCCGCGTAGAACGGCCCGGACCATCTTGGGCGGCGACTGGGGGTCCGTGGAGACGCGTCGATCCGCCGCAGCGAGCCGTCACGATCCAGGTGACCGGGTCTGTGGCGGGAGCCGGGTGATCTCGGCGAGACGGTCGGCCGTGAGGGTTCGAAGGCCGGTGGCCAGCACGGTGCCGAGGAGGCATCCCGAGGGCGGCGCCCACCCGGAGGAAGGTGGTCTGCATCCCCGACGACTGCCCTGATTGCCGGGGCGGCACCTCCGCCAGAACCACGCTGGTGAGCTTGGGCCGATGCCGGGACGACCCCACGCCGTCGGCGAGCATCGGCGCGATGAGCATCGCCGCCGACAGGCCGGGATCGGGGACAATCCCGATGGTGCCGACTGCAATCGCCTCGAACCTCATGCCGGCGGTCACGACGCGACGGAGGTCGTAGCGGTTGGCGAAGTGGGCGGCGGCCGGCCCGCCGAGGAACGCCCGGCCAGCCTCGGGCCCGGCTCATTTCGGGCAACGGACAGCAACGGCGGCCTCCCTGCGCGCCTCGACGCCGAGCGTATCCTGACGGGGTGAGACGAGGCAGTCGGATCGCGGTCGGACTCACTGCGGTGTCGCTGATCGCGGCGGCTTGCAGCGGCGAAACGCAATCCGTCGCAGGCCCCGCCACCGGGGCCGACCCCACCGCCGTCGTGTCGAGCTCCATGGCGGCGCCGTCACCCGCCGTCACCACCACGCAAACGCTCCAGACCACCGTCCCCTCGAGTGAGGCCCCCATCGTGACCGTCACACCACCGTCATCGACCGAACCACCTGAGCCTCCGCCGCCGGCGACGACCCCACCTCCGAGCACAGGGGACATCGACCCGCGGCTGGCGCCGCTCGTCGAGATCGCCGTCGCCGACCTGGCATCACGGCTCGGCAGCGACCGAGGCGATATCACGGTGGTCGTTGCCGAAATGGTCGTGTGGCCCGATGGTGCCGTCGGCTGTCCACAGCCCGGCGTGGAGTACACGCAGGTGCTCGTCGACGGATACCGGATCGTGCTCGGCGCCGATGGAGCGGAGTTCGCCTACCACGGCGGTGGGACACGGGGGCCTTTCCTGTGCGAGAACCCGGAGGGGTGAGCGACCCCCGAGCCGGCGGACTGCGGCGGAGGGGATCTGCCTCCCCTACCCCGCAGTCCCCTCCAACGTAAGGCCGGCGCGGAGGGGCCCGGGGTGGTGCCCCGGGCCCCTCGCTTCAAGCTGCCACTGCGGGCGGCGCCTACGGCGAAAGCACCGTTCCGCTGGAACAGGAGATGTTGACGCCCTGGAAGGCGTCACTGGTCAGCTCCGCGCAGTTGGTGAACGGGCCGATCTGGTTGCCACTCATGGTGAACGAGATCACGTGGGTCTCGCCCGGCGTGCCCGGCAGGCTCTGCACCTGCAGGCCGGAGCCGCCGAACGGCAACGTGCCCGTGCCGTCGTAGTAGTACGTGTCGCCGATTGTGCCATCGGCGTTCTCGGCTCCGACGGTGCCGTCACCGGTGTTGCCGGCATACGGTCCGTAGGCGAACCAGATGTTGCCGCTCGTGCCGTTCTGGACCCAGATCTGGAACGAGAACGTCGAACCGCCGTCGCCAAAGCGGGGCACGTTCGCCCACTCGTAGACGGTGTACTGGTTCGGTCCGGCAGTGAGCACTGCCACGTACCAGTTGCCGCCGGCACCGAGGTTGAGGTCAGTCCACCATGGCGCCAGCAAGTTGTTGGGCAGCGACGGGTTGGGGAAGTTCTGGTTGTCGAACGACGCAGCGAGTCCGCTTGCCGTTCCGACTTCGACGGTGCCGTTCACCGACCAGATCACGCTGCTGTAGGAGTTGCCGAGGTACGTGAAGGCGGGCACGTTCAGGAGGAACGCCCCGTCGTCGCAATTGGCGGGACATCCGAACGGCGTCACGCCGAGCGACGCCAGCGGGAAGTACCCGAACGGCGCCGGATTCGCCACGACGTCGAGCACCGGCGAACCGGCCCCGCCGAGCGTACCGTCCCACACGAGATGGTGATCATCGAGCCAGGTGGCGCCGACCACACTGGCCTCATCCACCGGATGGCCCGGCGGGATGTTGTCGACGATGCTCACCGCGGCGTCGCTGAACGTGGTGTTCTCCGCCGTGATCGTGCAGTCGATGTCGCCCCCGTGCTCCACCTCGNNCACCTCGCCCTCGGGCACCGTCGGTGCCGACACCGTGATGTCGAGCGTCGCCGTCTTGCCGGCCTTCACATTGACCGTGGTCGGCACGGTGATGGTGACGTCGGCGGGAGCCGACACCGAGGTCTTCCACGTCCGGTTCTTCGCCGACTCGCTCGTGAGCGTCCGGGTCACCGTGATCTCACCGGTCATCGTCGGGAGATACAGGCTCGGGTAGTTGGCGTTCCACAGCTGGTCCTGCAGGGCGAAGAAGTCCGCCGCCGTGTCCGATATGGAGAGGCCGGGATCACCGGCC
>DKBA01000154.1 GCA_002450985.1 Acidimicrobiia bacterium UBA6912 | reverse complement strand
GGCATCGTGCCCGGCGGCGGCGTTGCGCTGCTGCGGGCGGCGGCCGGCATCGACAAGCTGCGCGGCGGCTCGGATGACGTCAAGGCCGGTCGTGGCCTGGTGAGGGGCGCGCTCGAGGCGCCGATGCGCCAGATCGCCTTCAACGCCGGCTACGAGGGCGGCGTCGTGGTCGACAAGGTCCGCAACATGGAGTCCTCGAACGGCTTCAACGCCGCGACGGGCAACTACGAGGACCTGATGGGCGCTGGGATCATCGATCCCGCCAAGGTGACCCGCTCGACGCTGCAGAACGCGGCGTCGATCGCCGCACTCCTGATCACGACCGAGGCGCTCGTCGCCGAGGAGAAGCAGGAAGAGCCCGCCGGCCACGGTCACGGTGGTGGCGGCGGCATGGACATGATGTAGCACACCGCGAACGGGGCGGCCGGTAGGCCGCCCCGTTCCCGATCGAGCGACCGTCGTCGCCGAGCAGGCGACGAAAGGGAGCGAGCCCCAGGCCCGGCGAATGCCGGGCCTGGGCATTTGGTTTCCCCTCCCTTGTAGGGAGGGGTCCGGCCGGAGGCCGGGGGGAGGGTGTCGCCCTGGAGTCCGGTCAGCCGAGAGACCCTCCCCGCCGCCCTGCGGGCGCCACCCCTCCGCAAACCTCAATCCGCGGTTGGTGTTGTGGTGGGTCTCGTGTCTGGGCTTGGTGGGGCTGGGTTTGGTGCAGTGCGCTCCGTCACCCGGATCGTGAAGACCGGTCGGGAGCGGTGCGCGGTGCGGTGCGAAGCGATTGGGTCGAAGAGGCCCCCTCAGTCAGGCCCTGCGGGCCTGCCAGCTCCCCCGGTGGGGGAGCCATTCAGAGCGCACCGCCATGCGCCACCGTGGATTGAGGTCAAAGGGAGGGGAAAGACCGAGGGCGGAGTGCGTTCGAGCACGAACCGCGGGCTCAGATCGATGGGAGGGGGGTCTATCGCCCCTCTCGCACAACCCGATACCTGAGGGTGAGCCACTCGGAGGGCGCCGCCATGCGACTCCGTGGATCGCGAGCCTGGTTCCGGCCGGTGTGACCGTGCGTATCCTCGGCGCCTCGTGTACTTCGACTGCCACACGCACATCTTCCCGCCGCGGCGACTCGCCGGGCTCATGCGGTGGATCCACCGGGCCGGACACGATCACGGGGTGCCCGTCGACATCACTCCCGACGATGCGGTGGGCGATCTGCGGCGCGCCGGCGCCGCTCGCTGGATGAACCTGCTGTTCCCGCTCGAGGCGGGGGAGGCGGCGGAGCTGCATGTGTGGGGAGCGGAGCTCGCCGAACGAGTGCCGGAGATCACACCGATCGGCGGGGTGCACGTGGACGATCCCGATCCGCTTGCGGTCGTGCAGGAGGCGGTCGAGGGGCACGGGATGGCGGGGCTCAAGTTCCACCCCATGGTCCAGCGGTTCGTGCCGTGGGATACGCGTCTCGCCGGCGCCCTCGACTACGTGGAGGCGAGAGAGCTCCCCGTCTACGTCCACACCGGGTACGACGAGTGGTACGGGTGGCACCTGCCTCGCGAGGGGTTCGAGGAGATGCTCGACCGCCGTCCCCGTCTGCCGGTGGTGGTGCCCCACATCGGTTTCCCCGACCTCGAGTGGGGGTTCGGACTCGCCGACCGCTTCCCGCAGGTCTACCTCGACCTCACCAACGTGCCGGGGAGCGTCATGTTCGACCCGGAGGGGTGGGAGCGGGCGCTGGCGACGTTCCGCCGCGGCGTCTCCCGCCATCGTGATCGGGTGTTGATGGGCACGGACTATCCGGCCGGCATGGGCTCCCTCGAGCAGATCTTCGCCCAGCTCGAGGCGGCCGAGCTCGGCGCCGACCTGCTGGAGCACGTCATGCTGGTGTCGACCCGGGGTTTCTTCGACCGCTTCGGCCGGCCTCGGCCCTGACGCCGCCTCAGCCCTGCGCCCGCCAGGCGGCGACCTGGCGCTCCCAGTCGCTGCGGGTGATCACCTGGCACTCGCTCTGGAAGAGCGCCCAGAACGCATCGCAGCTGCCGTCGAGGCGGTATTCGACGGAGTCGATCGTGTCGAACTGGAAGACGTTGGCGTTCAGGTTGGCGACGAAGAACTGCCCTCCGGTTGCCGTCGCCAGATTGGGGATGTCGGCGATGCCGGTGAGGCCGATGGTGGCCTTCCCCGCGGAGAGGTTGATCGCGTCGAGGGCGCTCGCGGTCGCGGGCGAGAAGAACGACACGAACCCGAGTTCCCGCTCCGCCTCGTCCGGCCCCTTGACCAGCTCCTCCATCGTGGCGGTGAGAACGCCGCTCGTGTCGGGCACCACGCGGTACACGAACGACGAAGCCGTCGGCACCGTGGAAGGCCCGCACGTGTAGTAGACCCGCAGCACGGTGCCCGAGCCCGTCTCGGGCGCAACCTCGCGGCATGGTGGAGCGTCCTCGGGTGCGACGGTCGTCGATGGCGGCGTCGGCTCGCCCTCGGCCTGTGTCGGTGGCGGTGCGCCGGGGAATGTCGCCACCGTCGTGGTGGTGCTGGTGCTGGCACGGGCGGCCTCGGCCCTGGCGACGGCCTCCTCATCCGGGGGCCGGATCACCCTGAGAAACGCAGCGAACACGACCAGGGCCAGCACGATGGTGACGGCTGTGATCAGGAGCTGCTGGACGATCTGGAGAGCGCGTGGCGTCATGGCGACAGGGTGAACGATAGGCGGGAGATCGTGGTGTCAGGTGCTTCGACGCCGTGAGTGGACGCCGGGGTTCCCGGGGTCAGATCCACGCCATGGTGCGGTAGCGGACCTGTTCCGTCCGCCACTCCCGGTCGAGCAGACCCCAGATGGTGTGGTCCATCCACTCGGCGCCCACCCGCACCTCGTCGCGCAACGTCCCCTCCAGCCGGAAGCCGAGCTTCTCCGCCACCCGCTCGGACCCGCGGTTGCCGACGGCGATCCGGACCACGATGCGGTGCAGGGCCAGCTCCTCGAAGCCGAAACGGAGGATGCGGGCGACCGCCTCGGTGCAGATGCCTCGGCGGGCGGTTTCCGTACGTACCCAGTAGCCCACCTCGCCGATGGCGTTGGCGCGTGACACGTACCAGATCGACACGTTGCCGAGATGGAAGTCGGGTTCGGCGTCGCGGCGGATCGCAAAGTCGAAGGCTCTGCTCTCGTGCCACGCACTGACCGAGTCGCGGATGAACTGCTGCGTCACAGAGCGGCTGTAGTTCTCGTTGGCCCACGGCAGGAAGGCGGCGAGCTCGGGGAGCGACGTCAGCACGGCGTCGTGCACGGGACCGACGTCGCGTCGCCGGAACGGCTGGAGGGTGAACCGTGGAGTGTGCAGCACGGTGCTCATTGGCGGCGGGGGCATGGAGGGAGACTATCGCCCCCGGGACCTTTGTGGCGGCTCGGCGGGGAGGGCCTTCTAGTGTCAGACGTGATGCTCGACATCTGGTCCCGACTCGGCACCCTTCCCCCGGTCGATCCGGGCGAGGTGGCGCGAGCCGCGGTGCTCGTGCCGCTGTACCAGGACGGCGCAGGCGTCGTGCGGATCGTGCTCACCAAACGTCCCGACGACATGCGTACCCACCCGGGCGACGTGGTGTTCCCGGGGGGGCGCATCGAGCCGGGTGAGTCGCCGATCGACGCCGCCGTGCGTGAGGCTTGGGAGGAGGTGAGGCTCCCCGTCGCGGCGGTCCACGTGCTCGGCGGGCTGCGGCCGGTGACCACCAGGGATCGGGACAACTGGATCGTCCCCGTGGTGGCCCGCATCGACCGGCCCGCCGTCCTCGTGCCCGATCCCAGCGAGGTCGAGGTGATCCTCGAGCCTCCGATCACGGAGCTGCTGGACGAGACACGCTGGCGCACGTCGGACTGGATGGGGGCCGAGCTGTGGTTCTACGACTTCCCCGAAGGCACGCTGTGGGGGGCCACCGCGTTCATGGTGCGGCAGTTGCTCGGGATCCTGCGCGGCAGCCATCCCTGACCGGGTCAGACGGGCGGCGCGAGCTCGTCGACGAGGTCCCAGAGCCGGTCGACGTGGCGCTGCTCGGTGTGGGTCTGCCCGATGGAGACGCGGATGAACGCGCCATCCTCGAGCCGGGACGGCGTGACATGGGCGACCCCGGAGGCGTTGATGGCGGCGGCGAGACGCTCGGTCGCCGCGTCGCCTGCGACGTGGCGGAAACACACGAGGGCGAAGGGCACGGGTGCGACGAGCCCCAACCGGTCGTCGAGGTCGATGCGGTCGGCGAGCTCCCGGGCGAGGCGTACGTGCTCCCGAACGTGGTGGCGGATTCCTTCGGCCCCGTAGCTGCGCAGGACGAACCACAGCTTGAGCGCCCGGAACCGCCGCCCCAGTGGCACGTGCCAGTCGCGATAGTCGATGACCTCGCCCGACTCGGTCGCCGGGTTGCGCAGGAACGGCGGCACGATGCTCAAGGTGTCGACCAAGGCGCTGCGGTCGGCGACGTAGAAGGCGTTGCAGTCGAAGTTGGTGAACATCCACTTGTGCGGGTTGAAGGTGTAGCTGTCGACGAGCTCCAGACCGTCTTGGTGGTGGCGGAACTCGGGGCAGATCATGGCGGTGCCCGCGTATGCGGCGTCGACGTGGTGCCACATGGCGTGCTCGGCGGCAATCTCGCCGACGGTGCGCACCGGGTCGACGGCGGTCGTTCCCGTCGTGCCCACCGAGCTCTGCACGAAGGCGGGAACGAGGCCGGCCTCCAGATCCGCGGTGATCGCCCGGCGCAGCTCCTCGGGGTCGAGGGCATGCACGGCGTCGACTCCGATGAGGCGGATGTGCTCGTAGCCGGCGACCCTGGCGCCCTTCTCCAGGGCCGAGTGCGCCTGGGCAGACCCGTAGGCCACGGCATCCGCCGCCCGTCCACCCCTTGCGGTGACCCGGTGGCGGGCGACGACGAGTGCCATGTGGGTCGAGTCGGAGGCGCTCATCTGGATGACGCCGCCGCCGGGTCCGGTGGTCTTCCACGTCTGGGGGAGGGCGAGCAGGTCGACGAGCCAGTCCATCACCACGTTCTCGACCTCGGTGCAGGCAGGGCTCGTCGCCCACACCATGCCCTGCACGGCGAGTCCTGCCGCCGCCATCTCGCCGAGGATCGCCGGCGGGGAGGAGTTGGCGGGGAAGTACGCGAACCAACCAGGGGACTGCCAGTGGGTGATGCCCGGCATCACGATGTCGTCGAGATCACGAGCGATCGCTTCGAAGGGTTCGGGCTGCTCCGGGGCGCGGGCGGGGAGTCTGGCCCGGATCTCGCCCGGTTTCACGCTCGGTTGGATGGGCCGCTCCTCGACCGAATCCAGGTAGTCGGCGATCCAATCGACCATGGCATGGCCGTGGCGGCGGAAGTCCTCGGTGCTCATGTGGTAGCCGGCGCTCATGGCCGAGACGATACCGGCGCGCCGGAGCACGCGACCAGGCTGCGCTCTTGCGCCTTGCGGAGGCCGACGCTCTAGCCTCGGGCCTGAGCGAGAGGAGCCGTCGTGGAGCTGTCCGGCAAGGTCGCCATCGTCACGGGAGCCGCCAGCGGCATCGGCAGGGCAATGGCCGCCCGGTTCGTGGTCGAGGGCGCCAAGGTCGCCGCCGTCGACATCGACGGCGACGCCCTTGCAGCCG
This sequence comes from Acidimicrobiia bacterium UBA6912, assembly GCA_002450985.1. Taxonomy (GTDB): domain Bacteria; phylum Actinomycetota; class Acidimicrobiia; order Spongiisociales; family UBA5794; genus UBA6912. The sequence continues at coordinate 1,747 of DKBA01000154.1, read as the reverse complement.
CTGCCCAGGCCATCGGCGTGCACCCGTACCGCCTCGATGTGGCCGATGCGCCCGCCACCGAGAGGATGGTCGAGGATGTCGAGCGCAGCCTCGGACCGGTCGGCCTCTTCTGCTTCAACGCGGGGGTCGCCACGGGCGGCGGTGTCGAGGCCAGCGATGATGCCTGGCAGCGCACGTGGGAGATCAACCTCATGTCCCACGTGTACGGGGCGCGGGCCGTGCTGCCGTCGATGCTGGCGAGGGGAGAGGGCTACCTGCTGCACACGGCGTCCGCCGCAGGTCTGCTCACCAACATCGGGGCGGCGCCCTACTCGGTCACCAAGCACGCCGTGGTGGCATTGGCGGAGTGGCTGTCGATGACGTACGGCGACAAGGGCATCAAGGTGTCGTGCCTCTGCCCCCAGTTCGTCGACACGCCGATGCTCGACCTGTTCGACGAGGGCGGCGACATGCGCCAGTGGGTGCACAGCGTGGCGATCGGCGCCGAGGAGGTGGCGGACGCCGTCGTCCGCGGGCTGCACGATGAGCGCTTTCTCATCCTGCCGCATGGCGACGTGGCGACGTTCTTCAACCGCAAGGCGGCCGACTACGACCGGTGGCTGGCCGGCATGCGCAAGCTCCAGGCCAACGTGGGGTATGAGCCGCCGATGTTCGGTGTGTGACGCGCGCGGCCCTTGCGGACTGCTTTGGTGGGCGTGCCTGCCGCCGACAGTCGTTGCGTGACCGCATTCCTCGTGGATGACGTCCGTAGAGATGGGCGACGCGATGTTGGACTACAGACTGATGTATCTGGAGCACCTCACCGAAGGGGACGTCGCCGCCCTCGCCCGCCTGGAGGGATCTCCCGGTCCCGCGGAGCTGCGCAGTGAGCTGGGCGTCCGCCCGGACCTGATCGACGAGTTGCTGGCGCACCCCGACCTGTACGAGCTCGTCACCTCTGGAGGGGCAGGAGGTATCGCCCCTGCCGTCTCTCCGTTCCTCGTGTTCACCGTCCTCGCCAACCGGGCCGTGCGCGAGCTCTCCGTCTCCTCCTATGTCGCCGAGTGGACGGCGCCGCGCTGCCGGCTCCCCGTGTTCGATGTGGTGTCGCTGCGGGAGTTCGTCGAGGACGGGCGGCGCCGGTACTTCCTCGTCGAGCTCTTGGCCTCGTTCACCCGGGTCGCCGTGATCGCCGGATGGGCGGGCGGTCGTCGGGGAGGCCGGACGGCCGCCACCGAGCTCGATCTCGCCACGCTCGCCAAGGCGGTCGAGAAGTTCCCGGAATGGCAGCGGCCGTCCGGCTACCGGCGGCTCGGCGACGTGGCCCTGTTCTCTTGTGGCGTGTTCCCCGATCACACGGCGGCGCACCCGGTGCGTCCCAGCGTTCGCGAGGAGCTGGCGCTCTCGGCGGGCGTCGAGGAGCCACCGGTAGGCGGCGAGCACGATCTGACCTTCATCGAATCCGTCGGCGCCGGCTGGTACCGGCGGGCGGTGGATTCGGCGCGCGAGGCGGTGGGGGCCGTCCCCGCCTTCCTCGGCGACGTCGCCGACCACTTCCGCCAGGCTCGCCGGGTGCTCAACTTCCTCACCGACCGCTACCTCTACGAGATGGGCATCGGGCTCCGGCCCCCGGTGCTCTGAGGGCTCCTCGGGGCCAGGCAGACCGCTGTCGAGCCCGCAGGTGGCGCTCCAGCGTTGCCCGGTCGGACCCCGTGGGGGTAAGGCCCCCGTTCACCGTCGGTGTCGTGGTTCAGGGTCCTCGGGTGGG
>DKBA01000216.1 GCA_002450985.1 Acidimicrobiia bacterium UBA6912 | reverse complement strand
GGCGGGAACTTGTCGTTCTCCTTCGGCGCCGGTCCCGGCAGCACCGCGGTCAGGCCGGTGCGGGAGTCGAGCACGAAGTCGTCGCCCTGGGGGCCGCCGCGGATGATGTAGAACCCGGCCGGCCCGGCGTAGACGTTGAGCCGGGTCATCCCCAGCGTGTGGTCGTGGTACCAGTCGGTCGACGGCCGGCCCAGGTTGGGGTACTCGAAGTTGGCGAACCCCGGGCCCCAGGCGGTGCCGAACTTGCCTGCGGACTTGCCCTTGAAGAAGTCGTACCAGGTGCCCTCGGTGGCGTACCCGGCCGGGATGTTGCCCGCGGCCGGCAGGTACCAGGCCTCGGCGTAGCCGTCGCTCTCGTCGCCCACNNCGGGTGTCGCGGCCGGCGGTGCCGCCGGGCGGGTTGGCCCAGTGGAGGGTCTGGTCGACCGGGAGCAGGTGGGGCAGGTAGTTGCCGCTGGCGTCCTTGAGGTCGTTGATCCACTTCACCTGCACCGGCGTGTTGTAGCTGGCCTCGATGGTGAGCGAGGGGGCGTTGTGGAGCAGCAGACCGTTCTTCTTCTCGGCCGTCACCGCCCCGTACCCCCACACGGTGGTGGCGGGGAACCCCAGGGGCAGGATCTGCTGGGAGAACTGCGTCATCGAGATCTCGTAGTAGTCGACGTTCTTGCCGCCGCTCCGCTTGATGGTGCCTGCCTTGGGCATCACCGGCGGGATCAGCATCGCCGTCTGGTACTTGGGCACCAAGGTCGGGTCGAGGGTCCCGCCGGGGATCTGGGCCAGTGCTTTCTGCACCCACCCGGCTCTGGTCGCCATGAACAGGCTCAGCGTGCCCGCGCCCGTCAGCTTGAGGAACTGTCTCCTCGTCTGCATATCGTCTCCCCCGAGATGAAGGGATGAGTTCCTGGTTGTGCAGGCGCCCATCCTGCGACATGTACCGGCGCCACGGCGTTCTCCCCCGGCGGCGGGTGCCGCCTCCTCCGCGCTCCCATGCCGAGGAGCGAGCAGGTCGATTCGGCCGTGGGCCGGGCCACAGCATACGGGCTGCCGATGGGCCATGTCGTCCAGATCGCCAGTTCGTCCCGGCAGAGAGCGACGGGGCCGGGTCACTGCTCGCCACCACGCCGGCCCAGGACGACTCCTGACGCGGCAACTGCCGGCAGGGATCTGCCGGCAGTTGCTCCTGAGGTCTGGTCGGGACGGCCGGATTTGAACCGGCGACCTCATCGTCCCGAACGATGCGCGCTACCAAACTGCGCCACGTCCCGAGTCACGTGATTGTACCCACGTCGGACGGCCGCTCAACCTGTATCTTGTCGATCCGGTTGCGATCCATGTCGACCACCATCATCTTGATCCCGGCCACCTGGACTCGATCACCCTCGGTCGGGATGCGGCCGGCGAGGGCGAGGAAGAGACCGGCCACCGTCGAGTACGGTCCATCGGGCATGTCGACATCGACGATGTCCTCGAGCTCCTCGATCGACAGCCTGCCGTCCACCAGCCACACCCCCGGTGCCACCTCGACGGCGCCGGGCCGTCCCGGGTCGTACTCGTCGCGCAGCGACCCGACCAGCGCAGCGACGAGGTCCTTGATCGTCACGATGCCCTCGACTCCGCCGTGCTCGTCGAGGATGACGGCGAACACGTACTGGCGGGCGCGCATCTCCTCGAGCACGACGAGCACCGGCGCCGATTCGGGGACGAACTGTGGGGGCCGCAGCAGCCGGTCCAGCTCGTTCGACGCTGCGGCGTCGGGGAGCTGGAACAGGTCCTTGACGTAGAGGATGCCCTTGAGGTCGTCGAGGTCGCCGGACGAGACCGGGTATCGCGAATGCCCGGTGGCGGCGACGAGGGCGCGAACGTCCTCTGCCGTGAAGGGGATGGTCAGGGATACGATCTCGGTGCGGGGAGTCATCACGTCGCGTACCGGGCGGTCGGCCAGCGTGAACAGGGCGTCGAGGATCTCGTGCTCGGCGGCCTCGATCTCGCCACCGGCGAGGCCCAGCTCGGCGAGCGCCCGGATGTCCTCCTCCGTGACCGCCGAGACACCGCTCGTGTCGCGCAGCCCGAACACGCGCATCACACCTCGGGTGATGGCGGTGAAGAACCGCGCGATGGGGCCGAGCACGAGCGACAAGCGCCAGATCGTCGGCGCCACGGCGAGGGAGAACCGCTCCGGGTAGCGGGCGGCGAGGGTCTTCGGGGTGATCTCGCCCACGATGAGCACGACGGCGGTGACGACCGCCGTCGCCACCCACGGACCCCATTGCTCCCCGAGGAGATCGATGAACAGCGTCGTGGCGACCGAGGCGCCGAGGATGTTCACCAGGTTGTTGGCGACCAGGATCGTCGAAAGCAGCCGGTCGGGATCCGACACGAGCTGCGCCATCCTCGCCCCGCGCCTGCCGTGCTCGGCGAGCTGGTGGACCCGCTCTCGTCCGATGCCGATGAGCGCTGTCTCCGAGCCGGAGAAGAAGCCGGAGGCGATGGCGCACACGCCGATGATCGTGATGTAGAGGATCGTTGTTGCGCTCACCGCATCACCGGGGTCGAGGGGGGCGCAGGCTGCTCCGTCCGGCCGGTCCCTGCCGACTCACTCGTCGCTGCCCGCCTCGGACGCGGTGGTGACGGGGGCGATACCGAGGGCCTGCGAGATGGCGGTCCGGATCTCGTACGCATCGAACGGCTTCGTGACCCACGCCGCGGCGCCGGCACGCCGGGCGAGGAAGGCATCCGCGGCGCGGTCGAGCAGTATCACGACGGGCACCGGATCATTTCCTGTCATCCCGGCTCGATCCCGGATGTCCCGCGCCACCGCCATGCCGCCCATCGAACCGACCTGGAGGTCGACGACGGCGACGTCGTAGCCGTCGTCGACGGCCCGCACCGCCGCCTCCTTCGGATCGTCGAGGTCGTCCACCTCGAAGTCGGGGGCGGTCACCGAGGCATGCACCTCGTTGCGGACCCACGGGACATCGGCGACGAGGAGAATCCGGCTCATGACGGCGAGGATAGCCGTCGACCGTTCGCCCTGACCCTCCCGAACGGAGGCGCCGCGCAGAGTCGCCCCGACGCCGCCCAAGAGCTTCTCCTCATCGGCATCTCGATCCACGGACCCGCATGCCGGTGCGCACTGGCTGGCTCCCCTCCGGGGGAGCTGACGGGCCCG
>DKBA01000181.1 GCA_002450985.1 Acidimicrobiia bacterium UBA6912 | reverse complement strand
GGGATCCCGATGTGACCGAGCGACTCGGCGACGACAGCCCGGGGGTGGTCGCCGCCCGCTACGACGATGCCGCGCTCTACCTCGCCGTCGTGAGCGAGGACGACGTGTACTCCCAGCTCAACACCGGCAATCAGATCTGGCGCGGCGACGCCCTCGACATCAACCTCACCACCGCAGCGGAGAGTGCGATCTCNNGCCGACAACACGACGAGCCAGCCGGTGAGCCTGGCAGGCGCCATCGATCCGGGCGGCTCCTGGGTGCTGGAAGCGGCGATCCCGTGGTCGGTGTTCGGCCTGAGCGGGCCGCCCGAGACGGACCTCGCCGCGTTGCTCGCCGTGTTCGACAATGACGGCGAGGTGGTGGACGGCGCACCCCAGCAGACCGTGATCCTCGGCCACACCGACGCCGAGTTCCAGCGCCCGCGCACCTGGGGCACGCTGCGGCTCGAGCGGTGACCGACGGTCAGTGAGGCCGGGAGCCGTCGGCGACTCGTGCCGCCAGCCACGTCGTGATGGGGACGGCCGCCACCAGCCCGATGCTCCCCACGAGGGTGCGCACGATCTCGACGGCCACGACCTCGGAGTTGGCGATCGCCCCGAGCGACTGCTCGGAGAGCACGAACAGGATCAACAGGGGAAGGGCGGCCCCGGCATAGGCGAGCAGCAACGTGTTGACCGTCGAGGCGATGTGGTCGCGGCCGATGGCGAGGGCACGCCGGAACAGGGCACGCCGATCCTGGGTGGGATCGGCAGCCCGTAGCTGCCAGACGGCCGAGGCTTGGGTGACGGTCACGTCGTCCAGCGCCCCCGCCGTGCCGAGCACGATGCCCGCCAGCAACAGCCCGCGAATGTCGATCCCCTCGAAGAACGTCAGCAGCGTGCTCTCCTCGCTGGCGAAGCCACTGAAGCGGGCGAGCCCGACCGCGACCGACGAGAGCACGGCGGTCAGCGTCAGCGCCGAGACCATTCCGATGAGGGCGACGTTCGTCATCCGGCGGAATCCGTGCGCCAGGTACAGCGCGAGGAAGGCGATGGCGCTCGACCCGACGACGGCGACGAGCAGTGGGTTCCTCCCGTCGAGGATCGCCGGGAGCACGAACAGCAGGAGCACGCCCAGGCTGGCGACCAACCCGCCGAGTGCGGCGACCCCACGCCACAAGCCGACCGCGATCACGGCGAGAGCGAAGGCGACGGCCGACCACAGCAACAGGGAACGGCGCTGGAAGTCCCCGGAGAACTGATAGGCGATCGCCACGTCGGGCGGCGAGACGGCGAAGGCCTCGAACACGTCGGAGTCGGGAAACAGCTCGACGATCGCCTCGTCGCCGACCCGCAGGAGCGCCGCAGGTTCGGCAGCCGTCGCCACGTACTCGAGTGTGCGTGGCGGTCCGTCTCCCTCGTCCACGGCGACGGTGAGCGCCCGGCACGTNNACGGTCACGATCTCGGCGGCGTACTGCTCGCGGGGTACCCCGAGCGTGCTGAGCCGGGAGCGTTCGGCGCCGACGTCGCCTGGCCACAGGGCGACCATCCCGGCGACCGTCAGACCCGCGAGCACGAGCGCCACCCACGCCGTTGCGTCGAGGCGGCGCCGGGGGACGTGCGGCCCGGTGCCGGCTGCGTCCCCGTCTGCGAAGCGCGCCCACGCCTCGACATCGTGCTCCAGGTCCGGCTCGTGCTCCTCCATGGGAGGCATCCTCCCACGCCTGCCGCGGTCCGTGTCCTGTGCCCCAGACCGCCGAGTCTGCGCNNCTCTTATCATCTGTCGTCATGCGTCCGAGCGTTGCGATCCTGGGGGCCGGCTCGATGGGCGAGATCCTCGCCGAGGGGCTGGTGCGCGCCGGCTGGGCGCTCGATCAGCTCGTGATGGCGGCACGGCGACCCGAGCGCGCCAAAGAGGCGGAGCGGCACACCGGCATCACCGTGCTGCTCGACCCAGGTGAGGCGGCCTCGGGGCGCGACGTCGTGGTCATAGCGGTGAAGCCCAAGGACGTGCCGGCGCTCCTCGACCAGATCCGTGAGGTCATCGCTCCGCCGCAATTGCTCATCTCGCTCGCCGCCGGGGTGCCACTCTCGGTGTTCGAGGAGGCGTTCCCCGGTGTTGCGGTCGTGCGCAGCATGCCGAACACGCCCGCCGCCGTCGACGAGGGCATGACCGCCTACTGCGGCGGGGCGCACACCGATCCCGCGGCCCTGGAACGGGCGGCGTCCGTGCTGGCCGCAGTGGGCGAGACCATCAACCTCTCCGAAGACCTGCTCGACGCCGTCACCGCCGTTTCGGGCACGGGGCCGGCCTACGTGTTCCTCCTCGCCGAGGCGCTCACCGAGGCGGCGATTCGCGAGGGTCTGCCCCACCACGCCGCCGAGAAGCTCGTCGACCAGACCCTGCGGGGTGCCGGCATCCTGCTGGCCGGGTCGGAGAAGAGCGCGTTCCGCCTCCGCGCCGAGGTGACGTCCCCGGGCGGGACGACGGCGGCAGCGATGCACACCCTCGAGAACGGCGGCTTCCGGGCCCTGATCGAGGACGCGGTGCGGGCCGCCGCTTCCCGCTCGCGAGAGCTCGGCATGGAGGCCGCAGGCCACTCGAAGGAGGCGTGACGGGTGGTGTCGGTGATCGGGAGGGCCCTTCTCGCCGTCACCGATCGCTCGGCCGTCCGCTCCTTGTTCACCGATACGGGTCCCGGCCGAGGGCTCGCCACCCGCTTCGTCGCAGGGGAGACGCTCGATGACGCCGAGGCGGTGACTCGCGAGCTCAATGCGATGGGCTTCCGGGTGTCTCTCGACCACCTCGGTGAGCACGTCACCGACGTCGGTCAGGCCGTGGGCGCCCGCGACGACTACCTCGCCTGCCTCGACCGCATCGCCGCCGATGGCCTCGATGCGAACATCTCCGTCAAGCTGACTCAGCTCGGTCTGGGCATGGACGATGCGCTGGCCGAGGCGTCGCTCGACGCGCTCGCCGCCCGCGCCGCCGCCGTCGGCACCTCGGTGACCGTCGACATGGAGGAGAGCCGGCACACCGAGGCGACCATCGGTGTGTACGAGCGGGTGCAGCGGGCGCGTGGCAACGTGGGGATTGCCGTCCAGGCCTACCTGCGAAGGACCCGAGACGATCTCGACCGGATCGTGCCGCTGGGCGGGCACGTCCGGCTCTGCAAGGGTGCGTACGCCGAGCCCGAGCGCATCGCCTATCAGGGCAGGGACGAGGTCGATGCCAGCTTCGACCGGCTCGCCACGATGCTCATGGGCGCCGAGGGGGTGCGGCCGGCGATCGCCTCCCACGACGAGGCTCGCATCGCCCACGCCAGGAGCCTCGCCGCAGGGCGCAACGGCTACCACGAGTTCCAGATGCTCTACGGCGTGCGGCCCGGGCTGCAGCAGGAGCTGCTCGACGCCGGATTGCGGCTCCGCATCTACGTGCCCTACGGATCGGCGTGGTACCCGTACCTCACCCGGCGCATGGCAGAGCGTCCCGCCAATCTGTGGTTCTTCGTGCGGGCGGTGACGTCACGCAGCTGAGCGCGGAGAGGGTCGCGGCTCAGCTCCTCGGCCCCAGCAGCTCGAGGGCGCGGGTATAGAGGGCGAGCCCCTCGACCTGGCGGATGAACCGTCCCGACCGGCGGAAGCGGCGCCCGATGTCGTCGTGGCTCTCGCCGGCGGCACGCAGATGGAGCACGCGGCGTGCCATCGCCGAGGGAGCGCTCATGCGGAGGTTCCCCGATCGCGGCAGGTGGGTCCACGCGATGATCCGTTCGATGTGCGCAGGGCTGCGGCCGAACCGCCGGGCGATCTCCGGGACCGGCACGCCTTCGGCCTGCAGTGTGAGGATGCGGCGCTCCATCGGCCGCAGTTGGGTGAGGCTGGGCATCGGGGGCTCCTGTCGTGGCGACTACATGCCCAAGCGTACGCGACCGCCGGTTCGAGCGCACTGGGTGCGGTCGAACCGGCGCCGCGCCGGAGACAGGCCGATCAGCCGACCGCGGTCGCCCTCTTGCCGGTGACGAAAGCGCCCTCGTGGCCGCAGGTGCAGTGGTAGCGCACCACGATGCCGCGCTCCGTGTTGACGAGCTCATCGATGGACGACGGGAAGATCAGGACGTTGGACTCGTGGACGGGGCAGTAGGTCTCGAACATGGACGGCTCCTCTCAGATGTCGGGGCTGACGATGGCGATGGCCGCAGTGGTGTGGCCGAGGGGGCGGGTGCGAAGGTGGCGAAGGACCGGCGATCCGTGGCGTAGCGCCAGATCCTGGTGGCGGGCTCGCACCATGGCGAGCTCCTGGACCGCGTGGTCGAGCGTGTGGGGCAGCGTCAGCATCCGGTCCTCCCTTCCCTCTCCGCCCGTAATGGGCTAAAGTTGCTATAGGCGTTACAGTAGGCGAGGAGCCGTAAGGAGTCAAGTGGATTTCTCCCATTACACCGATGATCCGGTGCAGCTTGCGATCGACCTGGTGAACACCCGCGAGGTCGTCGCTGGGACCGATCGCCTCACGGATCTCGATGGGCTCGGCACATTCCTCGCCGGTATCGATCCCGAGCTGTGGCACCCCGACTGGCAGCTCACCGAGCAGGACCTGGCCGAGGTCCGATCCGTCAGGGAGCGGCTTCGCGAGGTGTTCGGCACCGAGAGCGACGCCGTCGCCGCCGAGGTCCTGAACGGGCTGCTCGCCGAGGCACGCGCCACGCCCAAGGTGAGCGTGCATGGAGACCGGCCCCATCTCCACTTCGAGCCCGAGGATGCGAGCCCCGCCGCATGGCTCGCCTCGGTGGCGGCGATGGGGTTGTCCGTGGTCGTGTGCGATCACGGCAGCGAACGGCTCGGCGTGTGCGACGCCCACCAGTGCGCCGACGTGTACGTCGACACCTCGCGCAACCGCAGCCGGCGCTACTGCTCGGACACGTGCGCCACTCGAGAGAACGTCGCCGCCTATCGCAAGCGCCACAGACAGTCCGGTGGATAGCTCCCCCCGCCCCGGCGTCTGGAGAGCCCGTTAGCCTTGCCCTCCATGAGATCTCGCTGGGCCATCCTCGTTGCCGTCATCGCCGTTCTCGCCGTAGCCGCAACGCCTGGGGCCTTCGCCGCCGACGCCGAGGACGTGGCCTCCGTCGTCGCCGACACCGGCGTCTACGTGGAAGTGGGGGCGTCGGCCGACACCGCCCGTGTCGGCGAGCTCGTGTCGGCCATCCGGTCGGAGGGCGAGCGCATCAACTTCGTCGCGCTCTCCGACGAGCCGATCGGGGGGGCCACCACCTTCGCCGATGCGGTCTACGACCGTCTCGGCGAGGGGGTAGTCGTGGTCGTCTCTCCGCTCAGCGTGGGCTGGTCGGGCACTACCGAGGTGTTCACCGACGCCGAGCTCGATGCCGCCGTCGATGCCGGGCTCGATGCGGAGACGGACGGCGACGTGCTCGAGCTCTTCACGGAGACGCTGCTCGGCGCTTCGGTGCCGGGCGCTCCGGCCACGACCTCGCCGGCGACCGCTCAGCCGGAGCCGGCCGCATCCTCCCCTGGGGGAGGCAGCAGCGTCCTGATCTGGCTCGTCGTCATAGCCGCCGGGGTCGGGCTCTTCCTCCTCTGGCGTTCTCGGCAGAACAAGACCAAGGGCCCGCGGCTCGATCCCCGTCTCGCCGAGGCGAAGCAGGCGGTCCAGAAGCAGATCGACGCCCTCGCCAACGACATCATCGACATGGAGGACGAGGTCAGGGTCGCCGACAACGAGCAAGCCGACGACTACTACGAGAAGGCGGGCATCACCTACGGCGAGGTCACCGATGCCTTCGCCACGGCCACCACAGCCGAGGCGGTGCTCGGCCTGTCCAACCAGCTCGATGTCGCCATCTGGCAACTCGATTGCGCCGAGGCGGTGCTCGACGGCAAGCCGCTGCCGCC
>DKBA01000184.1 GCA_002450985.1 Acidimicrobiia bacterium UBA6912 | reverse complement strand
GTCGTCGAGGAGCGCTTGCATGACCACGCTGCCCGGAGCGGTGACGTCGCCGAGGCGGCCCGATCCCAGGGTGACGAGGACCGTCGGCCGTGCCGGGTCGATGCCGAGCGCGGCGGCGGCATCGGGGCGGGGGAGGGGATCGATCACCTCGAGCATGCTCATCGGTGGGAGGCGCTCCGCATCGTTGCGCCGGGCGGTCGCCCCTTGGTCGGCGTCGCGGGCGATCTCGCCGGGCTCGAGGATGAGGTCGAAGATCGTGCCCTTCTTCAGCTGCGCCGTGTTGGCGCCGGGACGCCACATGGCGCGGCGCACCCACACGAACGGCACATCGCGCAGCATGGGCCGCGCCAAGCCGATCCCGGGGTAGGGGGCGACGCCGTCGAACACCACGGCGTCGGCGCCGATCTCACGGGTGATGGCGACCAGGCGATCGCGCAGGTACCCGTGCCACGAAGTCTGCGGCATCCACCCTCGCTCCACGCTCGGGCAATACTCGCCGGGGACCCCGTGCTCGGCCACGACGGGGAGCGCGACGGAGAGCGAGAACAGCGTCGCCTCCGCGGCATCGCCTGCGGCGAGGGCCACCGAGAGCTGGCGGGTGAGGTGGCCCATTCCGGCGCCGTTGCTGGTCACCAGGAGGAGTCGGACAGGAGTGCTCACGGGCCGGGATGCTACCCACTCGATTCCCCGGTCGAGGTGGCCGGACACAACGAGCTGGCAACGGGCGAGGCCCCCTTCGGAGCGACGCGGCGAAGGTCCCGGCTTGCGCAAATCGGGGCCCTCGGTAGCCTCACTCGCCGTGGAGAGGGGTTCCGTGCACAAAATCGTCGTGCTGCTGNNAACGATCGGTTCTGCCCGAACGATCCCGTCACCCGCGGTCAGATGGCCGCCTTCATCGTGCGAGCGCTCGGGCTGACCGATGACGGCGGCGGCAACAGGTTCGAGGACGACGACGACTCCATCTTCGAGGCGGACATCGACAAGCTCGCCGCCGCAGGCATCACCAAGGGCTGCAATCCGCCCGCCAACACGAACTTCTGCCCAACAGATCTCATCACCCGCGGCCAGATGGCCGCCATGCTGGTGCGNNCAACACGAACTTCTGTCCCGCCAACCAGGTGACCCGCGGCCAGATGGCGGCCTTCCTGCAGCGTGCGGAGATGCTCGACCCCATCGTGCCGCCCCCTGCGGTCACACCGACCCTCGCCGTCGTCGCCGGCGGTCTCGCCTCGCCGGTCCACGTCACTGCTCCCGTGGGCGACGACCGGCTGTTCATCGTCGAGAAGGGCGGGGTGATCGAGGTCGTGGACGGCGGCGCCGTGCTCGGGACTCCCTTCCTCGACATCTCCTCCAAGGTGATCAACTCAGGCGAGCGCGGCATGCTGTCGATGGCGTTCCACCCCGACTACGCCGCCAACGGGCGGTTCTTCGTGTACTACTCGAGCCCCGAGATCCCCGCCGAATGCGGCGGACCGGCAACGTGCGACCACACGAGCGTCGTCGCCGAATACGCGGTGTCGGGCGATCCCAACGTCGCCTCGACGACCGAGAAGGTGATCCTGGAGGTGGGCCAGCCGTACTCGAACCACAACGGCGGCCAGATCGCCTTTGGGCCAGACGGCATGCTCTACATCGGCTTCGGCGATGGCGGCAGCGGCAATGACCCGCAGAACAACGGCCAGGATCCATCCAACTTCCTGGGTTCGATCGTCCGCATCGACGTCGACGGAGCCGCTCCGTACGTGGTGCCGGCGGACAATCCGGTGATCGCAGGTGCCAAGCCCGGCACGTTCGCCTATGGGCTGCGGAACCCGTGGCGCTTCTCGTTCGACGGGGAGACGGTCTTCATCGGTGACGTCGGCCAGGGCGAGATCGAGGAGATCGACGCCCTTCCGCTGGACGAGGCGGCAGGCGCCAACTTCGGCTGGCGGAGGTTCGAGGGCACCTCGTGCACCGGTCTCGGCTCGTGCGCCACGTCCGGGCTCACGTTCCCCGTCCTGGAGTACGACCACGGAGACGGCTGCTCGGTGAGCGGCGGGGTCGTGTACCGCGGCGACGCCATCCCGCAGATGGACGGGCACTACTTCTACGCCGACTACTGCTCGAGCTGGATCAAGAGCTTCCGACTGGTGGGGGGCAGCGCAACGGAGGTGACCGATTGGACGTCGACCCTCGGCAACGTCGCGTCCATCGTGTCGTTCGGAACCGACTCGGCGGGGAACGTGTACATCGTCTCGATCGGCGGCACTGTCTACCGGATAGACGGCTCATGAGGCCGCGGCCGGCCTCCATGCTGGTCGCCGCCGTGCTGATGATCCTCGCCGCCGCTCCCGCCGTGGCGAGTGACGGGGGCAATACGCCGGAGGGCCTCGAAGAGGGCTACGGCCTCCCGTCGTTCAACGAGTCACAGGGGTGCGGCGAGCCTTCCACGTCGAACCCGCTGGCGACCGCGACCGGCTGGCTCGGCGATGCCGAGCTGATTCGCGGCTACAAGGGCGGCTTCTACGGGCGGTCGATCGGAGCGGTGCGTGACCAGCTCGTCGAATGGGTGGTGCCGATGAGCGGAGGGAAGGTGGTGCTCGTCCACGAGCGGGCGCTTCCCGCGTTCCAGCGCGTCACCGCCAATCTCGCCGCCGAGCAGGCCAACGGCAACTACTACACGGTGCGTCCGGAGCACACCTTCGGATTCGCCCCGCGCACGGTGGGGGGGAAGTTCGGCTTCTCCAACCACGCGTTCGGCACTGCGGTGGACATCAACTCGACCACCAATCCGTACAGCGCAGCCAACGTCCTCATCACCGACATGCCCGGCTGGTACGTCGCGGCGTGGAAGGAGGCCGGGTTCTGCTGGGGCGGCGAATGGGTCGACATCAAGGACCCCATGCACTTCTCGTGGAAGGGACCGGCGGCGACGCCGGAGTATGGAGAGGTGCCGGCCGCACAGCCCACGGCGACCACGGCGACGGGATTCGGCACGCGAGTCGCCTCGTATCCCCTTCCGTTCGGCTCCCTCGATCCGGAGGGGCGCTACGTCATCGCCGATGCCACGGGGAACGGCCTGGCCGACGTGTTCCAGGTCACCGAGAAGAGCTTCGGGACCCAGGTCGACTGGTCGCGCACCAACCGCCGCCACGACTGGTGCGCCGTCGATCGGGCGGCGATCCTCGACGTCGATCTGGAGGGCCGCGACGTCCTGCTCGGCGACTACGAACGCAACGGCAGGCTCGACCTGTGGCTGCTCGACCGCTCCGGCCCCATCGTCGACATCGAGATCGTCCTCCGGTCGTCCGAGTTCGAGACGACCGCCGACGTCGCCACCGCAGTGCCGGTGGAGCCCGACGACATCTACCTCCTCGGCGACCACGACGGTGACGGGCGGGTCGATCTGTTCGTGGTGCGCCGGACGGCCGATTCCACGGACATCGAGGTGTGGAACGGCGCCGATGGCTTCCAGACGGTGCTCGCGGACGTCGCCACCGTCCTCGGCGACACACGATCGGCCCACTTCGCCATCGGCGATCGTGATCTCGACGACTCGCCCGACCTCTACGTGCTCGACGGCAGCGGGTTGCGCATCCTCCTCAACGGCTTCGACGGGGATGTGCAGACGCCTGCGGCGCCACTCGCCGCCGACGTGTGGGAGGTCGCCGTCAACGACTTCGACGGTGACGGACGCGACGACCTCTGGGTGCTGCACGAGGACGGCGTTCTCGACATCTACCGGGGCAACACCGCACTGGCGGGCGCCTCGCTCACGTCGTGGTTCGTCGCCGCCAATTGGACATGTGACGCCAACGAGCCGCTCTACGACTACGAAGGCCTCTTCCGCGACGACGAGGGCAACGTTCACGAGGACGCCATCGACGAGCTCGGCGGGCGTGGCATCACCCGCGGCTGCAACCCGCCCTTCAACGACGAGTTCTGTCCGGACCGGCCGATCACGCGGGGCGAGATGGCGGCGTTGCTCGACCGCGCCCTCGGACTGCCGGAGACCACGACGAACTTCTTCGTCGACGACGGCGATTCGATCTTCGAGGCGAACATCAACCGGCTTGCGGCGGCGGGCATCACGCTCGGGTGCAACCCCCCCGACAACGACCGGTTCTGTCCCGGGACCCAGGTCACGAGGGGGCAGATGGCGGCCTTCCTCGTGCGGGGCTTCGATCTCGTGGCGGGCGAGGGCAGCAACCGCTTCGTCGACGACGACGATTCGGTGTTCGAAGACGACATCGACCGGCTGGCGGCAGCAGGCGTCACGCTCGGGTGCAATCCGCCAGCCAATGATCGTTATTGTCCGGTGAGCAACGTCACACGCGCACAGATGGCGAGCTTCATCATCCGGGCGATCGGTACCCAGGCGTCGTGAGGCGCCGAGGCCGGTGGGGTCGTCCGTGAGTTTGGGCGAGAAATCGCTAAAGCCGCATAGGGATCGAGTCGATAACCCTGGCATGGTGACTCATACGATCTCCACGCGACGGCCGGTGGGTCGACTGTCCTTGGTCACGGTCTTGACCGTCCTCGTGACGTCGATCCTGACGCTTGCGTCGCCTGCGACGGCGGCCGACGGCGACGACCTCGTGATCACCGGCGGCGGCTGGGGCCACGGCGTCGGTATGAGCCAGTTCGGCGCCTACGGCATGGCCGTCGAGGGCGCCGACTACACCGACATCCTCGAGCACTTCTACACCAATGCATCGATCGGGACCCTGGGGACCGGCGGTCTCGAGCCGGCCGGCCCGCTCTGGGTGAACCTCGAGCTCGACTTCGACACGCTGACGCTCCGTGTCGACGCCGTGTCGGGCGGGGGTCAGCCGGTCATCGTCAGCAGGGACGCGGAGACCTGGGAGGTGCCGGTCGGCAGCACCATCGAGATCCGGGGACCGGAGAGCTGCTCGCTCTTCATCGACCCGCCCGGTGCGGACAATGCCTACGAGACGCCGGCGGGCGGGTGCTCCTTCGACATGCTGTGGTACGACCACCTCGATCCGGACGCCGATCCCGAGACCAAGGTCGCCATCGTCGGCTGCACGCAGACCGACTGGAACGTCGTCCCGATCATCCAGCGTGAATGCCAGTACGGCCGCGGCATGCTCCACGTGCGCAGCGGGTCGGGCGGGCTGGACCTCAGCGCCGAGATGCTCCTCGACGACTACATCCTCGGCATCTCGGAGATGCCGTACTACTGGGGCGACGGCGCCCACGGCGGCATGGAGGCGCTGAAGGCGCAGGCCGTCGCTGCCCGTTCGTACGCACGGGAGCTGCAGATCTACCGTGGCTCGCCGGGGGCCAACACGTGCGCCGCCTGGTGCCACGTCCGCGACACCACCTTCGACCAGCGCTACGTCGGCTGGGGGCACGGCTGGACCGAGTGGATCACCGCGACGAACGCCACCGCCGACCAGGTGCTCACCCATCCCGATGCCCCCAACGACAACGTGGTACGCGCCTACTACTCGTCGTCGACGGGCGGCCGCACCGAGAGCATCCAAGAGGTCTGGTCGGGCTGGGATGCGCGCGAGTACTACCAGGGCGTGGACGACCGCTGGTCGGTCGACGGCACCGTGTACAACCCGAGCGGCAGCTGGTCGGTGACGGTCTCCAACGCGACGATCGCATCGGCCGTCGGTCTCCCCAGAGTCACCAAGGCATGGGTCAGCGAGTCCAACAGCTCGGGAAGCGCCGACACGATCAGCTTCAGCGACGGAACGACCACCGTGACCAAGACATCGGGGTGGCTCAAGTCGACGTACGGCCTCAAGTCGATCTACTTCACCGTCAGCCTCGGCGAGGCGCCCCACTTCATCGACACCATCGGCAACGTGCACGCAGAGGCCATCGATGCGATCTTCGCCCGCGGCGTCACCAAAGGCTGCAATCCGCCGCGCAACGACATGTACTGCCCGGGACAGACACTCACCCGCGGGCAGATGGCGGCCTTCCTCAACCGTGCCTTCGGCTTCCCGGCGACCACAACCGACTTCTTCACCGATGACGAGACGTCGATCTTCGAGACCGACATCAACCGTATGGCAGCCGCCGGTGTGACCTTGGGCTGCGGCGACGGCAAGTTCTGCCCGAACGCCCCGGTGACGAGGGAGCAGATGGCGGCCTTCATCGACCGGGCGTTCGGCTACACGGCCGGTGGCGACGTGAACATGTTCGTCGACGACGACGGCTCCCAGTTCGAGGCGTCGATCAACCGGATCGCCGCGGCCGGTGTCAGCTTCGGCTGCAACCCGCCGGACAACGANNACGACGGCGCCGATTGAGCCGGTGTCCCTATTCCGGAGCCGGTGACGACAGGTAGACTCGTGACCTCATCTCGTTCGCCGAAGGAAGTCGTATGTCAGATCGCGCCCGCTTCTTCACCGAGGAGTCGTGGACCGGAGGCGTCATCGGTCTCGGCTATGTCGGCCTGCCGCTGGCGGTGACGATGATGGCGAGGGGCCTCGAGGTCATCGCCTTCGACGTCTCTCCGGCCCGGGTCGCCGAGCTCAACGCAGGCCGCTCGCCCATCGAGGACGTCAGCGACGACGAGCTCGCCGAAGCGCTCAGCAATGGGATGATCGTGACCGCCGATCCGGACCGGCTCCGGGCGGCCGATGCGATCTTCATCTGCGTGCCCAGCCCGCTGGGTCGCAACCGGGAGCCCGACCTCTCGTACATTCGGGCGGCCGCCGAGACGGTCGCCAGGGTCGTGCAGCCGGGCATGCTGGTCTCGCTCGAGTCCACCACGTACCCGGGAACGACCGAGGACATCCTCGTCCCGGCGGCGACGGCATCAGGCCTCGTCCTCGATGAGGACGTGTACGTCGCGTTCTCTCCAGAGCGGGTCAATCCCGGTGCCGACATGAAGACGGGCCAGATCCCCAAGGTCGTCGGCGGTGCCGGCGAGGTGTCGGCGAGGGTGGCGAGCGCCGCCTACGCCCGGGTCGTGGACTCGGTGTACCCGGTGTCGTCGGCGAAGACGGCGGAGATGGCGAAGCTGCTCGAGAACACCTACCGGGCGGTGAACATCGGGCTCATCAACGAGATGGCGCAACTGGCGCACGAGCTCGACATCGACATCTGGGAGGTGATCGATGCGGCTTCGTCCAAGCCGTTCGGGTTCCACCCCTTCTACCCGGGCCCTGGGGTCGGCGGCCACTGCATCCCGCTGGATCCGCAGTTCCTGGCGTGGCGAGCCCGCGAGGCGAACTTCGCCACCCGGTTCATCGACCTCGCCGAGCAGGTGAACACGAAGATGCCGTCGTATGCGGCGGGTCGCGTCGCCGACCTCCTCAACACGCACGGATTGCCCGTGTTCGGCACCGCGATCCTCGGCGTCGGCATCGCCTACAAGCCCAACGTCGGCGACGATCGGGAGTCGGCGTCCATCGAGGTCCTGCGCGTGCTGGAGCAACGGGGGGCCGTGATCTCCGTGCTCGATCCTCTCGTGGGCGAAGCGCGGATCGCCGCCCACGGCTTCGCCCCGGTCGCCCAGGGCGCCGCTCTCGACGATTTCTCCGTAGCCGTGATCCTCACCGATCACGACGTCCTCGACCTCGAAGCGATCGCCGAGGCCGTCCCGGTGGTGCTCGACACCCGAGGAGCGTACCGGAGGGCCGGAATCGCCCGGGACAACGTCGTCTCCTTGTGAAGCCGGCCGTTCTGGTCGTCTCGTCGGTCCATCCCCCCGACGATCCCCGCATTCGCCACAAGCTGGTGGAGACGCTTCGCAACGACGCCGAAGTGACCCTCGCCGTGCGCACCCCCGGCCCGGCGACCGCCGCCGGGTTCGCAGTGGCTCCGCTGCGCGGGGGCCGGCTGCGGCGCACGCTGTCGGCATCGTGGCGCATCGTGCGGGGCGGCTACGACGTCGTCTCGGTCCATGACCCCGAGCTGCTGCCGGCGGCGATCGTGGCCGGCCTCCTGAGGCGCCGCGTGGTGTTCGACCTCCACGAGAACCTCCCCGGCCAGCTCCGCACCAAGGACTGGCTCCCTCGGCCGCTGCGCCGTCTCGCCTCCGCACTCGCCGCCGCCCTGCTCCGCCTGGCGGAGCGCGTCGTCGCCATCTCGGTTGCCGAGGAGGGCTACCTCGCGCTGTTCCGGCGGCGGCATCCCGTCTTCCCCAACTACCTGGCCGGCGCAGACGAGGTCGCGATCGTGGCGCCGGACTCACGCAGCGGCATCGTCTACCTGGGCGACATCACAGAGGCGCGCGGCCTCCTCACCGCGGTCGAGGCGGTCGGCCGCTCGGGAGTGCGGGCGCCGCTGACGCTGATCGGTCGGTGTGGTGAGGAGTTCCGGACTCGCCTCGTGGCCGCGGCCGCCGCCCACCACGTCACGCTCGTGATGACCGGGTTCCTCGCCCCGCCGCAGGCGATGGCCGAGGTCGACCGTCACGCCCTCGCCATCTCGCCGCTGCACGACACACCCAACTACCGGCACTCCCTGCCGACGAAGCTGCTCGAGTATCTGGCGCTCGGCGTCCCGGTGGTCGCCAGCGATCTGCCGGGGAGCCGGGACGCGCTCGATGACGCCCCCGGGGTCGTCTGGGTGCCGCCGGGTGACGTTGCGGCGCTGGCGACGGCGCTGGGCGGCGCCATCGGCGACGAGGAGTTGGCGCGCGCTGCGGCTGCGGCTGCGCCCGACGTCCGCCGGCGCTACCGGTGGCCGGCGGCCGAGGTGCGCAGCTTCTATCTCGGCGTCGGCTGAGGCCCCCGGCCCGCCAGCTCGAGGAGGAAACCGGTCCCCCAGGCGACGTGCATCGTCGCCACGGCGGCCGGAAAGAGCACGGCGGCGGCGTCGCGGCGGGTCACCGCCTGCACGATCGCGCCGCCGATCAGGGCGGCGCCATAAGCGGCGGGGGTGACGATGGCGATCCGCCACCGACCGGTGGCCGCAGCGCCTGCGGACAGCGTGAGCCCGGCCACGAGCATGGGTGCGGCGAGCTGTCGCCAGCGCAGGGAGTCGGGGTGGCGCCGCAACATGCGGCGCTTCCCGACGCCGTAGTCGAAGTACTGGCGGGCGAGACCGGTGAGCGTCGGCCGCGGGGCGTAGGTGACCGCCAGCTCGGGATCGAACCAGACCGTCTCCCCTGCGGCGCGCAGGCGGTAGTTCAGCTCGTAGTCCTGATTGCGCACCAGCGTCTCGTCGAAGCCGCCGACGGCGTCGAGGGCATCGCGACGGAAGACGCCGAGATACACCGTGTCGACGGGTCCGGGACGGCCCCCGTACCGGAAGCGGGCGTCGCCGACCCCGAGGCGAGAGCTCATCGCCATCGCGATCGCCCGGCTCATGAGGGTGGTCCCCACGGCCCGCTGCACGCCCCCGACGTTGGCCGCGCCGGTCGCCGCGAGCTGCGCTACGGCGCGGCGCACGTAGCCGGGCGGAAGCTCGGCGTGGGCGTCGCAGCGCACGATGATCTCGCCGGTCGAGGCAGAGATGGCGCGGTTCAGCGCGGCAGGCGTGGTGTGGTCGGGGTTGTCGACGAGACGTACCCTTGCGTCACGGGCCGCGATGGCGGCAACCGCCTCCCGGGTGCCGTCCGTGCTCATGCCGTCGGCGACGATGACCTCGAGCCGCCCGTCGTAGTCCTGCGCCAGGCAGCCTTCGATGGATGCGGCGACGGCGCCGGCCTCGTTGCGCACCGGGATCACCACCGAGACGGCGGGCGGCTCGGTCACGAGCCCAGCCGCTCCGCGGCAGCGGCGAGCCACCGGTGCGCCACGTCGCCGAACGGCTCGCGCCGCCCCTCGACATCGAGGAAGACCGTCGCCGTGGCCGCCCGGGCTCGATCGACGATGTGCGGCGGGTAGCCGTAGCGGACCCGGTGGTCGTCGAACTCGTCCTCGTCGAGGACCTCGACCGATCCGTCTCGCCGCCGGACGACGTCGAGGTCGAGATCGACCATCGTCACCCGGTCGCCGTCCCAACGGGCGGGGGTCACGATGTCGACGTACAGCTCGACGCGAGGCGAGCGATCGTTCCAGATGGCCGTCCACCAGGCGTCGTGCGTGATGACCTTGACGTGGAGCGAGGGAAAGACCTGCGGCGCCTCGTCGCCGCGCCGCGCCACCAGACCGGGCGGCGCCCACAGCCAGGTGCCGTGCTCGTCCTCGCCGAGCCGCTGCATGGCGAACTGCCAGTGCGTGCGGTCGGGCCACTTGCGGAAGTCGATGTGCACCGAGTCGTCCACGGCGCTCACGCTACCCGAGGGGTGCTCGGCGCTCCGGCGACGAGGCGGTTCAGTTCACCGTCCACGTGCCGGCAGACCGGATGAGGGCCTTGAGATCCCCCGGCCCCTTGGCCGCCTGGGCGTCGACGAGCTGGTGCTGGAGCATATCGCCGTAGGTCGGCCGGGACACGGCTCGGAACACGCCGATCGGTGTGGGGCCGTACGGGCCGTGCGAGAGCCGGCTGAGGGCGAAGGCGATCGCCGGCGACGGCTGGGACGGGTCGTGCACGTGGATGGCGTCGATGCCGACGTCGGCGACGTTCACGATCCTCGCCCCGGTGGGGCCGACCACGACACCTTGCTGGTGATCGGGGCCGAAGAGGATCGGCTTCCCGGCCTCCAGGTAGATGCGGTTGGCGTCGCGTTCCTCGCGTCCGGTGAGCTGGACGAACGCCTTGTCGTTGAAGACGTTGCAGTTCTGGTAGATCTCGACGAAGGCGGTGCCGTCGTGGCGGTAGGCGGCCTCGAGCATCTCGGACGTATGCGCCCGGTCCATGTCGATGGTGCGGGCCACGAACGTGGCTTCGGCGCCCAACGCCAGGCTCAGCGGGTTGAACGGATGGTCGATCGAACCCATCGGGCTCGTCTTCGTCCGTTTGCCTTCTTCCGAGGTGGGCGAGTACTGCCCCTTGGTNNGGGACACCAGCGGACCTCCTGGTCCGACTGGAAGTCGCTGCGGTCGAAGGTGATCGATTCGGTCATGCCTGGTCCTTGCCATCGAGGATCTCGATGATCCTGGCGGAGATCTCGGCCGCTTTGAAGGGGAGGCCTTGGATCTTGTCGAGGGTGAACGTGGGGACGAGGTACTCGGAGCGCAGCACCCTGGCCAGCTGTCCGCGGTTCAGCTCCGGGACGAGCACCCTGTCGTACCGGCCGAGCACGTCGACCAGGTCGGGTGGCAGGGGACTGAGGTGGCGCAGGTGGACGTGGGCCACCTTGTAGCCCGCCTTGTTGGCGTTGTTCACGCCCGCCCGGATCGCACCGAAGGTGGACCCCCACCCCACGACGAGCAACCCGGCGTCCTCGGGGCCGACGACCTCCACGGGCGGAAGCTGCCGGGCGATCCGAGCCAGCTTCTCTTCGCGCAACATGGTCATCCGCTCGTGGTTCTGCGGGTTGTACGAGACGTTGCCGGTCAGATCCTCGTGCTCGAGACCGCCGACCCGATGCTCCAAGCCCGGGGTTCCCGGGACGGCCCACGGCCGGGCGAGCGTCGCCGGGTCGCGCAGGTAGGGGAGGTACTCGCCGTCGGCGTTCGGTGCCGTGGCGAACGGGACGCTCGTATCGGGGAGCGCATCGACATCGGGGAGCGCCCACGGTTCGGAGCTGTTGGCGATGTAGCCGTCCGAGAGCAGCATCACCGGCGTCATGTACTGCACGGCGATGCGGGCCGCCTCCATGGCGGCGTCGAAGGCGTCGCTCGGCGACCGGGCGGCGATCACGGGCAGCGGCGCCTCCCCGTGCCGTCCGTAGAGGGACATCAGCAGGTCGGCCTGCTCGACCTTG